>PMCE01000319.1 GCA_003154025.1 Syntrophaceae bacterium | reverse complement strand
GTTCCTTTATACGGGGACAGGATGCTGAACTGGGCGTATTCGGGTTTTAGCTCCCGAGCGAATTCAACGGTCTTCAGACTCTGTTCAAAGGTCTCAACCGGAATGCCTAAAATGAAATAGGCCATGGGACGGATCCCCGCTCTATGGGTCAGCTCAAAAGCCCGGCGGACCTGGGAGAGGGTGATCTTTTTTTGGAGATAATCCAGCCCTTCTTGATTTCCGCTCTCCACTCCATAGGCGATCAAAGAGCAACCGGCCTTCTTCATCCAGCGGAGAATCTCCTCGTCGACCCGGTCGACCCTTCCTTCGCACTTCCACTCGAAACGCAACCCCCGGTCGAGGATTCCCTGGCAGATCTCGATCGCCCTCTGCTTGTTAACGGTAAAGAGGTCATCATACAGAATGATCGACCGGATTTTGAAATCCTTGACGATCTGCTCCATTTCATCCAGCACGTTCCGGGGACTCCGCGCCCTCCAGCGGGAGCCAAAGACGGACTTGTCGCAGAAGATGCAATGGTAGGGGCAGCCCCGGGAGGTGATCAGGGTGGTGATCTTCTTCCCCGGCCAAAGGGCATAGCGGTATGCGTGATTCGGCATAAGGTGGCGCGAGGGAAAGGGGATCGAGTCCAGGTCGTCGATGAATTTTCCGGGGGGATTGGTCTTCTCCGGTCCCACCAGGCCCGGGACCTCCCAGGGATCTTTTCCTTCCTCTAAATTCCTCACCAGAGCGGAAAAAGCCCCCTCCCCTTCGCCAACGATCCCGAAATCCGCCTCCGGGCACTCCCGGAAAAATTCCTGCTGGCGCACCGAGAGGTGGGGCCCGCCCACCACCAGAGTCCGGGTGTGAGGGCGACAGATCCGGGCGGCCCTTAGAGTATTATCAATCGTTGGAGTCATTCCCCCGATGCCGATCAGATCGGCCTTTTCTCTCTTTACTTCCGATTCAAAATCCCCCCAGCTCATGCCCATGGCAAAAGCGTCTAGAATCCCCACCCGATGCCTTTCCCGCCCCAAGGCCGAGGCCAAGTAGGCAAGCCCCAGCGGGGGAACCACCACATCTTCCCGATGGAGGGTTCTGGAGGGAGGCTGGACCAGAAGGATATTCATCGCATCAATCTTTCCAGGAGATCTCCCGGGCGCTTATGCCAAACCGCCGGAACCAGCTCCGGATCTCCGCTTCACTCACCCGGGTCCGTCCTTTGATTTCTCTTCTTTTCTTCCACATTTTGGGCAAGCCCTGGAAGGCTGCCCAATAGGCGTTCCATAGGACTCGCAAAAGCTGCCCCGGAGAATAGGCCTCGCTGAATCTCCCCGCCGCCCCCCGGCCCGCCAATGCTCCGTACCCCTGCAAAGCGAAGCGGAGGAAAGTAAAAAAGGGGCTCTCCAGAAGAAGGGGGAGGGGGAAAAACTTCACCGCGATCCAGACCCGGTTTCTTTCCACATAGAAGGCCTTCAGAGCCGAGTAGGCCCCGCTGGACTGGGAATAGCGGTGGTGGACGACAGCCTTGGGCACATACAGGCACTTCCACCCCGCCAGCCGCCCTTTCAAGCCCAGGTCCGTGTCATCCCCGTAAGCGAAAAAATCCTCATCAAAAAGCCCTACTTCTTCCAGCATCTCCCGTCGATACAGGGCTGCGCAACCGCTGGGGAAGAAGACTTCCTCCGTTCTCTCGTACTGCCCCCGATCGACCTCCAGCCTTCCCCTGCCTCGATTCAAGCCGTCCCGGTAGATGAGGTGGCCCACGTTATCGATGATATTCGAGCCCCCCTGAAGGTAGATCTTGCTGGCCAGCATCCCGGCTCGGGGGTTCTCTTCCGCCACCCGGACCAGTTCCTCCAACCAGCGCGGGTCCGCCTGAGCATCGTTATTCAAGAGGACGATGTATTTCCCGGAAGCCGCCCGGATTCCCCGGTTGTTGCCGCCGGAAAAGCCTTCGTTCCGGACATTGCGGAGCACCCGAACCCACCCGGGGAAATCCTGCTGCACGTGTTCTATCGAGCCATCGGTGGACCCGTTATCCACCAGGATAAGTTCAAAGTCAGAAAAGGTCTGAGCGTGCAGGGATTGAAGGCATTCCTCGAGATATTCCTTTCCGTTCCAGTTTACTACAATGGCCGAGACCAAGGGTGGCATGGATGGTCATCAACTCTTCGCGGCAAGGCTACCGGGCTGAATTCTTCAAAAACTTACGATAAGCTTCTTTACTCTTTTCTTTCCAACCTTTTCGTTCATAGAGGACACTCAAAGCTCCGTGGATCTTAGCAATTTCAGGAGCGAATTTGACCGACGCCTCATAAAAATAAATGGCCTGATCAATTTCTCCTTTCTTTTCATAATAGGCCCCCAGGTTGCAGTACGGCGCGGGGTCATGAGGCCTGATCTCCATGGCTTTTATTAAATATTCCTTCGCTTCTTCCATTCTATCCTGTTCTAAATAAACAAGCCCAAGGTTATTGTAGACATCGGCTAAGAAGGTGTGGTTTAAGGGAATGGCCTTTTCATAAAAATCAACGGCTTTATCCAAATTCCCTTGCAGGCTGTAAACATAACCCAAATTCATATAAGGCTGTCCCCATTCGGGGTATAGATTCATGGCTTGCTGAAAATTCTGTTTTGCCGCCTCGAGGCGATTGTTGACAACTAAAGCCAAACCCAGCCCGTTGTACGGCCGGGCCTTATGGGGAGATTTAGCCACCGCATCTTCCCATAAGGTCCGCTGACTCGTCCAGTCAAAGTTCCGCAGAAGAGTGGAATACCCATAAACCTCGACCGTCAGCGCACAGGAAAAAAAGAAGATCACCTTAGCCGCTCGGCTCCTCCCTTCCACCAAGGCTCGATAAATCCAGCTTACCCCATAGGCCATGAGAATCGCATATCCCACAGAAGATAGGTAAAGCCAGCGATCGGCAATCAAGTCTTCCAGAACGATCACGCTATTCGTAGGCGCTAGGTTAATGGCAAACCATAGCGCCCAAAAACCGATTAGCCGGTTCGATCGGGAAAGCCAGAGAATTAACAGGACCAGGCCAGCGAGAAGGAGGAAACTCAGGATCACCTCGTTTTCCAGAAGCGACTGGGAAACCGGAAAATCGTAGTCGACGTTCAAATTCAAAGGAAGAATCAAAGTTCCCAGGTAATAAACCCAAGCCCGCGGTTGGGTCAGTACATGTTCGTAAAAAGAACGGGCAGGCGGGCTGCTGTACTGAAGAGAAATGAAAAAATATGCCCGAATTGTTAAATATACCAAGGAAAGAAGGAAATAGGGAAGGAGGGATAAATAGCGGCTTTTTAAGCTGCGCCCGTGCGGAAACAAGAGGTTAAATAGGACCAGGATAGCCAATATGGTAATGCCTGTCTCTTTAACTAATAGAGTGCCAGCGTAGGCCATGGAGGAAAAAAGCAAATACCGGT
>PMCE01000161.1 GCA_003154025.1 Syntrophaceae bacterium | reverse complement strand
CGGTCAAGACAGTTGTAGGAAAGATTGAACTGCCCGCCCACGAACCACTTGGCCCAGGGCAGATTCCACTCCAGAACTTTGTCCCACTTCTTGAACCAGTGCAGGTCTTCTGCAACTTTGCCCCAAAATCCCTCAGGGTCTTCCACCGATTCGCGGTAAATGCGCTCGTACTCTTCCAGGCTCTTGATGTGGGCCTTGGAGCTGAATTCTTTGCTGGGGGGGAAAGACCGTTTCTCCTCCATCATGCTGGTGATGGTTTTCTTCTCTTCTGCCATAGATAACCTCCGATGGGATTTTTAATACGACGTTATATTATCTTTATTCTGCCTTTTTTCTGCAAGCTCAACTTTCAAGAAATTTGAAAATTTTGCGGGCGTTTCCTTCACCGGGGACAGGGCCTTGGGCCTCAGGAATTCTTTCCGGAATGCAGAGTTCATCACCAGCTGGCCCCTTCCCGGCCATAAAATACAACGATCTGAGCCTTTCCTCCCCTTCTTGAAGAGAGCAAAAGTTTCTCAGCGCCGGAGTCATTTTTGAAGTTTCGAACCCCAACCCTCGAAGGTTCTTCAGTGGGTGGAATCGGCTCGTAAAGTGCGGGAGTACCCCAGGCGTTGAGCCGCCGGCTCGCCGACCAGGTCCATGATCTCCCCCAGAAGTTCTCGAACCCGCTCCTTGAGGAAGCGCATCTCCGCAGCCATGGATTGCTTCTCCATGGCCTGTTTGATGGTCTTGTTCAAGGCCAGCTTCGTAAAGGGTTTCTGGATGAAATCAAAGGCGCCTGCCCGGAGAGCTTCCAGCCCCATCTCGGTCTTGCCGTGGCCGGTCATCAAGATAACTTCCACATCCGGGTGGATGGACTTAGCCATCTTGAGCAGTTTGTTCCCGTCCATTCGGGGCATACAAACATCGGAAAGGATCACGTTTACCGGGTTCTCTTTGAGGACTTCCAGAGCCGCCTGTCCGTCCTCCGCCGTCAGAACCTGATAGCCTTCCCGTTCCAGTATCTTTACCAGAGTTTCGCGAATGGTCTCCCCATTGTCTACGACCAGAATCGTTTTCTTTTCCACACTGCCTCCCAATTCCGGAACAGAAAAGAAACTCGCTCACAACCTGTGACTTTCTGGAAAAATTGAAGGGGCCCGATCTGTTAGAGGAGGGTTGTTGTTTCGGTTGCCAGTCACAGATGAGCAGGGGAGTTCGCTCGTTCGTAGCCTGTGAGGATCGGGCCCCTTCAAAATTCCCATTTTTCAGTTTTATCAAGCAAGAGGTGTGCCAAAATAAGGATGGACAGGAATACAATTTGTTAAGGTAAGAATATAGATTTATTTAGTTTTTTTTACTGCCTCTTCTTCACCTCCGGATACTTTTCGGTAATCAGCGAAAGTCAGGACATTGTGTCAATTCATCATAAAATGAAAGAAAAAATGGCAATTTTCGCGAACAAAAAGAATATTTCTGCCAATTTGTCAGGGAATTCCCCCTTCACTTCCGCCCCGATCTTCCCCCTCCCCCTTTTTTTCTCCCTCCTCCTCTTTCTTTTCTTCTTCTATTTTTCGGTAAATGGTCCGGGAGGAAATTCCCAATATCTTGGAAGCCAGGTTCTTGTCCCCCCGGGAGTATCGCAGGGTTTCCTCGATGACTCGCTTTTCAATCGTCTCCAGGGGAGTGCCGAGGGGGATAGAGATCGTCTTCTCATCCATCAGAACCGGGTTCTGCGCTGTAGGCTCCACGGCTCTCAGAATCTCGGGGGGAAGGTCTCCGGGGACGATCATGTCTCCTTTGGTCAAGACAACCGCTCTTTCGGTGGCATTCTCCAGCTGACGCACGTTCCGCGGCCAGGAGTACTGAAGCATGACTTCAATGGCCTCCTGGGTGAAACCTTTTACCTCTTTGTTATTTTTCTTCTTGAAGATCTCCAGGAAGTGGTGGGCCAGGAGGGGGATATCCCCTTCTCTTTCCCGCAGAGGGGGGAGGGTCAAGGTAATTACGTTCAACCGAGAGTACAGGTCTTCCCGAAAGGCCTTTCGCTCGATGGCCTCCAGTAAGTTCGTGTTGGTGGCGGCCACGATCCGCACGTCGGCCCTGATGGTCTTGGTGCCCCCCAGTCGCTCGAACTCGCCCACCTGAAGGACCCGCAAAAGCTTCACCTGGACCGTAAGGCTCACTTCTCCGATTTCATCCAGGAAGAGGGTTCCTCCGTGGGCCAGCTCGAACCGCCCCTCCTTGCGGGCGATGGCCCCGGTAAAAGCCCCTCTTTCGTAGCCGAAGAGCTCGGCTTCCAGCAGAGTCTCCGGGAGAGCGGCGCAGCTGACTTTGATGAAGGGTTCGTTGGCCCGGGGGCTCAGGTCGTGGATGGCCTGGGCGATGACCTCTTTTCCCGTTCCGCTTTCCCCCTGGATGAGGACCGTGGCCGAACTCGGGGCCACCTGGGCCACGATCTCCAGGACGTTCTTCATGGCCGGGCTCCGGCCCACGATCTTTTCCACTTTCTGGAAGTCTTTGATCCGCTCCTGGAGCATGCGGTTCTCCAGGACCAGGGACTGCTTTTCGACCGCCTTGCGGACCAGTTTGAGGATCTCCCGCGGCTTGAAGGGCTTCTGGATGTAATCGAAAGCTCCATCCTTCATGGCGGTCACGGCGGTATCGACCGTTCCGTAGCCGGTGATGAGGATCACTTCGATCTCCGGCCGGATGGTCTTGGCCACTTTTAGAAGTTCCACTCCATCCATCTTGGGCATCTTCAAATCGGTCAGCACCAGGTGGATGAACTCCTTGCGCAGAATATCCAGGGCCTCTTCCCCGTCGCTGGCGGGGAACACCCGGAATCCCTCCCCGCCCAGAATCTTGGCCAGCGAATCGCGGAAGGGCTTGTGGTCATCCACCAGAAGAATTGTCTTGGGTTCCAGAATGTCCATACTCTTCCCTTGAAGCGGCTAGCTTCNNGGAGAAGAGGGAATCGGCAGACGGATGATGAAGGAGGTCCCCAGGCCCTCGTAGCTTTCGAAACCGATGGTCCCCCGGTGCTCTTTCACGATGTGGGAGGTGATGGAGAGACCCAGGCCGGTTCCCCCGTGTTTGGTGCTGAAGAAGGGGGTAAAAACCAGATTCTGGTTCTCTTCCGAGATTCCTTTCCCCGTGTCCCCGATGGTGACTTCCACTTTCCCATCCCGATGGACCGTGGAAACGGTCAATTTCCCGCCGTCGGGCATGGCTTCCAAAGAGTTTTTGATGATGTTTAAAAAAGCCTGGCGGATCGTTTTGGAATCGATCTGGACGGGGGGCAGATGGGGGTCCAGATTCTCTGCCAGCAGGATGTTACGTCCCTCCACCTCCTCCTTTAGAAAGAAGAGGAGGTCGGCGATCACCTCGTTGGGGTTCCCCTCTTCCAGCTTGACTTTGGGGAGACGGGCAAACTGGAGGTATTCTTCCACCACCTCGAGGAGACGGTCCACCTCGGACTTGATCACCCCCAAGAGTTCCTTCGACTCAGCCGTCTCCTCGGGGCCGATCTTATCCAGTTCCTCGTCCAAAAGCTCCGCGTTCAGAACGATGGTCCCCAGAGGATTCTTGATCTCGTGGGCCACATTGGCCGCCATGCGGCCCACCACGGCCAGACGCTCCGACTGGATGATCTGCTGCTGCAGCTCTTTCTCCGCGGTGACATCTTTGACATACTCCACCACCTCCACCACCTCCCCGTTTCGATCGCGCAGGGGAAAGGTGAAGAGCTGCAGGTAGTATTTATTACCTCCGGCCACCAGGCTGGCCCGCTCCCGGAAGGCGGGAAGGCCCGTGCGGAAGGATTCTTCCGCCGGACAGTTGACGCAGAGGTCGGGGCGCCCTTGGAATTCCCGGTGGCAGAGCCTTCCCACAAAATCTTCCAGGCCCCGCTTGTACCAGTTCAAGGCCGTCTTATTGACCATGAGAACCCGGTAATCCCGGTCCACGATGGCGATGGCGTCGGGGGCTCCGTCGAAGAGGGCCTGGAGCCGGTTCTGGCTCCGCATGATCTCCTCGCCCCACTTGACCTTCTCGGCCGCCCGGATGCGCTCCTGGTTGATCTTGTGTCCCACGTAGGTCCCCGCCAGAAGCGTGCAGGCCATCACCAGAATGAGGATCGCGGAACTCTGGAAGCTCCCCCACACCAAACGGGTCACGTCCGAGTAGGGTACGACCACGGCCACCGACCCGATCGAGTCGTCCAGGCGAACCGGGGCGTAGGCGATCAACTTCTTGATCTGCCCCTTCTCTCCCAGATGCCATCCGCTGGTATATTCGCCCGTTCCCGCCTGGCCCGCCAGCATCTTCTCTTTCATGATCCGGTCGATCTGCTCTGACGAAAGGCCCGGGTCCCGTTCCTGGCGCGAGGAGAAAGCATCCTTCCCCAGAAGGTTGGGATCATAGTGGGCGATGAAGGTTCCTTCCCCATTGATCATCCAGGAGGCGCCCCGGGCTCCGGAGCGGATGGGATGAACGAACCTTTCATAGATTCTTTGGAAGTCGATTTCCGCTCCCAAAAGGCCGGCAAAATCCAAGCCGCGGAAGATAGGGGAAAGGATGAGGATCGACCCGAAACGGGGAGCTCGGCCCGGAGTCTTTTCTTCCGTGAACGGACCCACATGGGTCAGAACCGACCTTCCGGTTGAACGGACCTTCTGAAAATAAGGCGAAAGGCTGAACTGCTTGCCCAGCCCCTCCTCCAGCGTTTTCGCCGGGTAGGTGGAGATCAAATTCCCCTGGCTATCGACCTGGAACAAGAAATCGAAAGCCCCCCCGCCGCTTTCCAGAAGGGCCTTCAGGGCTATCCCCTCGTTTCCTCCAGCCCCTTCTTTTTTCGGGTTCCCCACTTCGGGACTTCGGGCGAGGAGGTTCACGATCCGGCGGAGGTCGGCCAGATGGTCTTCCATCCCCTGAGCCGCCTGCCGGGCCAGGATGAGCTGCTGCTCGTTGAATTGAGCAGCCATGGCCTTTTCAGCGGAGTGATAGCTGTAGAGTCCGATCGCCACCAGGATTCCGATGACCACACCGGTGACCACCCAGATCACCGGCATCAGGGGGAGGCGATATCTCTTCATCCACTCTTCTAAGCGGGAAATAATGGCCGGGTTGGACATAGAAAGGAATTATAGCGAATTCAGAAGGTTAAGTCAAAGCTCTAACGCGCCTTGCCCCTTCTTTATTAAGACCGAGTTGAAGAAAAACGGGGAGGGACCGGGAAGATCGATGGCCTTACGTCGGGACCGGATCTTTTCATTCGGCGACCGGGAACCCGTTCCTCATTCCAAGCAGGGTTGGATAAGGCGGGAAAATCGCTTTTTACTTGCTTCTCTTTTCAATTTCACCCTATAATTTCACCAGAATTTAGCCTGTTCAAATATTCTTAAGGACGAGCGCTCAGGCGGTTTTCCGAGCCCCCGGAATTGGGGCGGAAATCACAATATGGAAATTTCCTTCTCCCCCAAAGCCATCACCTGATTCTCAAATACGATGCGGATTGGGTCCAAACTCCTTCTGGGTTTCATCCCCCTGGCCATCCTCACGGCCATGGTCGCCGAGGTGCTGTACGTTAACTCGGAGCGGATCAGCGAAAGCTCCCGCCGGGTCAAGGCGGCCTCCCAGAATCACAGTGATATCCTGGAAATGCGCCAGCTTGAAAAAAGCTTCTCCTTCTACCGGGAAAAATTTTACCTCTCCCGAATTAAGGAAGCCAGCGACCGGGCGGCGGAATCTCTCCTCCAACTCAGGGACTTGGGAGACGAAAACGATACCATTTTTAGATTCTCCCGGGCTCAAGCGGTCTTGAAGGAATACCAGGGGGTTGTCGATCTCCTCCTGGCCGCAGGGGAGAGGCCCGGCGCGGAAAAGCAGATTGCCAAGTTGGAGACACTCAGCCACCAGATGGAAAAGATGGCGGAGCAGGCCGTGAATCTCTCCTGGATTCCCATTCAGGTGGCCAATCGGAAGGCCCGGACCTACTCCTGGATTTTTGCGGTCCAGGCAATCCTGATCGGGTTGGTCTTGGCTTTTTACTTCAGCCAGCTTTTGGTTAAGCCCATCCGTCAACTGCTGCGGGGCACCAAAAAAGTGGCCGAAGGGGATTTTTCCCAGCTCGTCTCCCTGAAATCCAAAGATGAAATCGGCGAGCTGGCGGAATCCTTCAACCGCATGGTTGTCTCCCTGGAGCAGGGCCGGTCTCAGCTCCAGAAATCGGCCCAGGAACTGCGCGACACCAAAGAGACCCTGGAGAATATCGTCCAGAGCTCGGTGGATGCCATTGTGGCCACCGATCACAAGGGACGGATCACCTTCGCCAACCGGTCCATGGAGGAATTGATTCTGGGGCAGGCCGGCCCGAAAGAGAGACTTCTGGGGGTCGCCATGGCGGAGCTTTACTCCGGGGGCCTGGCCGAGGCCCGAAAGATCATGTCCATCCTCCAGGACCAGGGGCGGTTGTTGAATTACGAGACCACCATGATGAGCGGGGAGCGGGTGATTCCCATCCTGACCTCCGCCTCCCTTCTCAAGGATGAGCGGGGGGCGGTGATCGGGACTCTGGGGGTAATCAAGGATCTGACCGAGAAGAAGAAACTGGAAGAAGACTTGAAGAAGGCCCAGGCCGACTTGGTCCAGACGGAAAAGCTGGCGGCCGTCGGCCGGCTGGCCTCGGGCGTCGCCCATGAGATGAACGACCCTTTAACCTCCATTCTGACCTTCGGGAACCTCCTGAAGGAAGACACCGCGGAAGGGGACCCCAGCCGCGAGAGCCTGGAGATCATCGTCAAGGAGGCGACCCGGGCCAAGAGGATCGTCTCCGACCTGCTCTCCTTCTCCCGGGAGGCCAAGCCTTCCCTGGAATGGGTCGACCTCAACGACGTGCTGAACATGAGCCTCCTTCTCCTGGAAAAGCAGGGAATCATGGAAGGGGTCGAAGTCCGGATCGATCTGGCCAGGGAACTCCCCCTGGTTCGGGCGGATGCGGGCCAGATGCATCAGGTCTTTTCCAACCTTCTTCTCAATGCGGTCCAGGCCATGGCCTCGAACCACGCGGCCGCGGAAGGCATGGAATCCACGCTACGGGAGAAGAAGCTCTCCCTCCTCACCCGGTTCTGCGAAAGCCCGGGGGAATCGGCTTCCCATCTTCCTTCCCTGGCCGGGCCTTTTATCCGCGTGGTCATCGAGGACACGGGGCCCGGAATCCCCGCGGAAAATCAGGACAAAGTCTTCGATCCCTTTTTCACCACCAAGGATACCGGGGAAGGAACGGGGCTGGGGCTTTACATCGTCTCCGGGATCTTGAAGAATTACGGAGCCCAGTATCACTTGGAGAGCGCCATGGGACAAGGAACCATCTTTACCATCGATTTCCCTCTATCCAACCTCCAAAAGACCTGACATGGAAAACTCGACAAAAATTCTGATTGTCGACGACCAGATCAATACCTGCAAATCCCTCCAGGCCATCCTGAAGAAGAGCGGGTATAAATCGGACTACACCCTGAGTGCCGCAGAAGCCCTGAAAAGAGTCCAGGAGGGGCCCTACGATATCGTGATCAGCGACATCCGCATGCCCGGAATGGACGGGATGCAGCTCCTGGAGGAGCTGAAAAAGGTCCAGCCCTCCCTGGTGGTCATCATGATCACCGGATACGCCACCATCAAGAGCGCGGTAGAAGCCATTCAGAAGGGGGCCTATGACTACCTGCCCAAACCGTTTACCCCCGACGAAGTCCGGGTGATCATCGAGCGGGCGGCCGAACGCAGCCGGCTGCAGGCCGAAAACATCCTTCTGCGCCAGCACCTGCAGGCCCACCGGCCCTTTGAGAACATCATCGGCAACAGCCCGACCCTGCAGCGGGTCTTCGAGATGATCGAGAAGGTGGCCGATACGGACAGCACCATCCTCCTCTCCGGGGAGACCGGGACGGGAAAAGAACTCGTGGCCAAGGCGATCCACGACCGGAGCCGGAGGCGGGAGAAGCTGTTCCTCCCCTTGAACTGCGGTTCCCTGGCCGAAGGAGTGCTGGAGAGCGAACTTTTCGGCCACGTCAGGGGAGCTTTTACCGGGGCCGTGACCACCCGCAAAGGGCTGATCGAAGCGGCCGACGGGGGGACTCTCTTCCTGGATGAGATCACCGAAACGACTTCCCCCTTCCAGGTCAAACTGCTGCGGGTCCTTCAGGAAGGCGAATTCATGCGGGTGGGCGATTCTCATCCCCTCCGGGCGGACATCCGGATCATTGCCGCCACGAACCGGGATTTGGAGAGCGCGGTGGAACGGAGGGAGTTCCGCCAGGACCTCTATTACCGCCTGAAAGGGATCGCCATCCACCTGCCGCCGTTGCGCGACCGCCTGGATGACATTCCCCTCCTGGCCTACCATTTCCTGGCCAAGTACCGGGGGGATCGGAAGGCGGAGCGCATCGATCCCCAGGCGTTAAAGGCGCTGCAGGCCTACAAATGGCCGGGCAACGTGCGCGAGCTGCGGCATGTGATCGAATATGCCCTCTCCA
>PMCE01000342.1 GCA_003154025.1 Syntrophaceae bacterium | reverse complement strand
AAAACGATATTCGGAAGAAATTTATTCCTTAACAAAACCGCTGACAATGTCAGCGGTGGGGTTTGGGGGCGGAGGCCCCACACCTTAAGTGAACCAGCATTGCTGGTGAGCCACTGCTGTGTTACAGTAACCGAACCTTGGGTCAAGGGGGTTACTGTATGGAAGGGTATCGAAAGTCGGCTCATGCAACCTATCGATGTGAATACCATTTTGTTTGGGTTCCGAAGTATCGATACCAGGTCTTGGTTGCGGAGATCAAAAGCAGGCTCAAGGAGATATTGGTGGAGCTATGCGAGTGGTTGGATGTGAGTATCATCGAAGGAGCCATCGCTTCTGATCATGTGCACATGTACTTGTCCGTGCCCCCGAAACATTCCCCGGCGAGCATAATGCAGGTACTGAAAGGGAAGAGCGCAGAGTATCTGCGAAAAGAGTTCCCCGATTTGGGGAAGAGATATTGGGGGATGCATGTTTGGGCCCGGGGGTATTTTGTAAGTACCGGGGGCATCGATCGGGATGTCATCCGGAATTATGTCAAAGAGCAGCAAGAAGACCAAATAAGAGAAGACCAGCTTCGCCTTTGGAAAGACAACAGCGAATGACAATGTCAGGAGCTGTTGTCCCGACCTGTTAAAACCACCGGCAAGGCCGGTGGTAGTTTATTGCACCTGCTGAGTTTACTTCGCGTAGTCGTAGAAGCCTTTGCCGCTTTTCCTGCCGAAATGGCCGGCGCGGACCATCTTCCGGAGGAGTGGAGCCGGGCGGTACTTGGGGTCACCCAGTTCTTTGTAAAGGTTCTCCTGGACGCTCAGGAGGGTGTCCAAGCCCACCATGTCCGCCAGGGCCAGGGGACCGATGGGGTGGTTGGCTCCCAGCATCATCCCCTTATCGATGTCTTCCGCCGAAGCGACCCCTTCCATGAAGACGAAGATGGCTTCGTTGATCATGGGCACCAGGATCCGGTTGACGGCAAACCCGGGGGCTTCGTTCACCGCGATGGGCATCTTTCCCATCTTCTCGGCCAGAGCCCTGATGATCCCGTATGTTTCCTCTGAAGTCATCTGCCCTTTGATGACCTCCACCAGCTTCATCACCGGAACCGGGTTGAAGAAATGCATGCCGATGACTTTTCCGGGCTTTTTGGTCGCGGAAGCGATCTCGGTGATGGAAAGGCCGGAAGTATTCGAAGCCAGAATGGCGTCCTTTTCGGTAAGCTGGTCCAGGTCCTTGTAGACCTGTCTCTTCAGGTCCATGTTTTCCACTACCGCCTCGATGACCACCTGGGCGCCCTTGACCGCCGTTCCCAGGTCGACCACCCCTTTGACCCGGGCTTGGATCGCGTCAGCCTGCTCTTTGGTCATCTTCCCCTTGCTGATGTTCCGCTCGTAATTCTTCTTGATATAATTGAGGCCGCTCTGGACAAAACGGTCTTCAATGTCCCTCATCGCCACTTCGTAGCCCGCCTCGGCAGCCACCTGGGCAATCCCGGACCCCATCAATCCCGCACCCAAAACGCATATCTTCTTGATCTCCATCTTTCGCTCCTTTTATTGATTTTATTGGACACAGATGAAAAGAAATTATCAGTGTCAGTGTGAGTGTCAGTAGAAGCAACCCCGAAAATCGAAACCCGCAACCCGAAACATTTTTATTCTACATTCTTTCCACGATCATGGCCATGCCCATGCCGCCACCGACGCACAGCGTGGCCAACCCCATCTTCAGCCCCCTTCGGGCCATTTCATACAGGAGGCTGATGACAATCCTGGCCCCGGTGGAGCCGACCGGATGACCCAAGGCGATTCCACTGCCGTTGACGTTCACGATGTCCCTTTTCAGCCCCAGCCCCTTTTCGCAGGCCATGTATTGGCCGGCGAAGGCCTCGTTCACTTCGATCAGCTCCATGTCCTGGAGGGTCAGGTTCGCCCGTCGCAGAGCCTTCTGCGTCGCCGGCACAGGTCCATACCCGAAGTACTCCGGCTCCAAAGCGGCCCAGGCGTAAGAGACGATGCGCCCCAAGGGCTTCAGCCCGAGCTTCTGCATCTTTTCTCCGGACATCAAGACCACCGCCGAAGCTCCATCGTTGATCCCCGAGGAATTCCCGGCCGTCACCGTTCCGCCTTTCTTAAAGAGCGTCGGCAGTTTGGCCAGGTCTTCCATGGAAATGTCTTTCCGGGGGTGTTCGTCCGTTTCGAAGATCTTGGGCGGGCCTTTGCGCTGTGGGATGGGAACAGGAGCGATCTCCTCCTTGAACTTCCCTTCGGCCACGGCCCGGCTGGCATTCTTGTGGCTGCGGTAGGCTACCTCGTCCATCTCCTCCCGGGTGATCTTGTACTTTTCCGCCAGCAGTTCGGTCGCGGCACCCATGAGCATGCCGTTCAACGGGTCGCTCAACAGATCCCACACTGTGTCGGCCAATTGCCCGTGCTGCAGCCGCTGCCCCCAGCGGGCGGTCTTGAGCATATAGGGAGCGGATGACATGGTCTCCACCCCTCCGGCGATGACCACGTCGGCTTCGCCCAGCTTGACCATCTGGGCGCCCGAAACAATGGCCTGCATGGCCGAGCTGCATTGCCGCTGCACCGTAAATCCAGGCACGCTCAGGGGTAACCCCATCTTCAAGGCGGCCGTACGGGCGGTGTTGGGCTCGTCGGTGCGCTGAATGCAATGCCCCAGGACAACCTCCTCCACCATATCCTTCCCGATCTTAGCCCTCTTCAGAGCCTCTTCCATGGGATGGACCACCAGTTGGTGCCCCAAAAAATCCTTCAAGGCTCCTCCGAAATCCCCGATAGCCGTCCGGGCCCCGCTCATGATATATACCTCTTGAATGGACATGATTACCTCCTTTAGTTGTTCACCTTAATTCTTGCAAAGATGTCTTCTCCTCCAGCAGAAGCACCAAATTCCAAATAACCCCCAAAATCAAAACCCCAAAAACCAAAAATATATTGTGGATCTAGTTTGGGTCTTCCGAATTTTGAAAATTTGCGTTTATTTGGGATTTGGATTTTGGGATTTGGGGTTTCCCCTCATTTGCCCTTAAACTGTGCCGGCCTTTTCTCCAGAAAGGCTTTGGCCCCTTCGTCCTTGTCTTCACTCCCGAAACTGACCGCCTCGCATTGGCACTCCAGGTCCAGGCCTTCCCGAAGGGACATGCCCAATCCTTCGTTGATGGCCTTCTTGGCCATTTTGATGGCCACCGGGCCCTTGGACATGATCTTCTTCAACAGCTTCTTGGCCTCCTCCACGGCCTGCCCTTTGGGAACCAATCTCTGAACCAGGCCGATTCGCAGGGCCTCCTGAGCGTTGATCCGCTCATCGGCAAAGATGATCTCCTTGGCCTTGCCCGGACCGATCAGGCGGGGCAAACGCTGGGTTCCACCATACCCCGGAATAATTCCCAGGTTTACTTCGGGTTGGCCGAACAGAGCGTTCTCCGCGGCAATCCGGATATCACAGCTCATGGCCAGCTCGTTCCCGCCCCCAAGGGCAAAGCCGTTGATGGCCGCGATCACCGGGCGGTCGAAGGCCTCGATCTTATCGAAAATCCTCTGGCCCCGGGCCATGAAAGCGGCTGCCGTGTTCCCTTTCACCTGGAGGAACTCATTGATATCCGCCCCCGCTACAAAGGATTTCTCCCCTCCCCCGGTGATGATGACCCCTTTCACCTCCGCGTTGCCCGCCAGCTGGTCAAACACCTGGTCCAACTGGGTAAGCGTCGGCCCATTCAGGGCGTTGAGCGCGGCGGGGTTGTCGATGGTAACGATGGCAATTCCCTCTTCGATCTGGTAGCGAACAAACTGCTTCTCCATGGAAGACCTCCTTGTCCAAAGCTAAAGTATGGATTGAATCGGATTTTTGAGACCTCGAAACAGGTAATCCCGAAGATAATTCATTGCCCGGCGGCTCGATTGATCATTACAAATAAGGGAAAGAAATGTCAAGGTCTTTCCGAGATTTACCTCCACCATCTCCGCCTCTCCCCCGTCAACGAGGAGGTAAGCATTTCTCATTTTCATGAGAACACCCTCTCCCCTCGCGGGAGAGGGCAGGGTGAGGGGGCAGTTGCGGTATTTCTTATGGAACGTACAGGTAAACTTATCGGGGATGACGCTTTTCCTCGAAGGGGGTGTACAGGGGGAAAAATTATGGATGGAAGGTTGTCCGTCCCCCGCCCAAAAGCATTAACAAGATTCTTCCTAATCGTGAACGCATGTTTCC
>PMCE01000385.1 GCA_003154025.1 Syntrophaceae bacterium | reverse complement strand
GGCGGATGAGGGCATCATGTTTCATGGTGGAGTTACTCTGCCTTTTTGAAAACGATGTCCCCATAAAAGGCCACCGCCGCCTCCCCGGTGTTGTCGGTGTCGGTCATGATGGCCACTCCGGAGATCAGGGGAGGCTCTTCGCCGAAGGCTCTTTTATAGTCCTCGTAAACGTTCCTCTCTTCGCTCACCCACTGGTTCAGCTTTTCTTCNNGTGAAGGGGTTGGGGACCATGATCCCATTGGGAGAAACGCTTTCCCAGATGTAGTTAATTGCCGCCAGGGGAGGATATTGACCATAGAGGACTTTCACGAGTCCATATTTTGTCCTCTCCACAAAACTAAGCTTTTTGGGGTCATATTCGAAGGTGATATAAAGGCGGGCGGGATAATCATCCCCTTCTTTCTTGCGGACATCCCCCTTTTTCAGAATATTCCCCACCTTCCAGCGCCATTGAAGGATCGGGTATTCTTTGGAGTTGATTTTGATCTCGCGAATCAGACCGGAGGCGGAGGCTCGGGACTCGGCCTTCACCACGACGGCGTCGCCGTCTTTCACCAAGATGTAGATGGTGTGTTTTTCAATATTCCTGAAGGTCAGGGGCTTCCATTCGGCGGGCAGGCTCCCCCCCGCTTCAGCGGAGGAAAATTTCCCCACTTCGAGGACCGGGCTCGACCCGGTCTGGACCCACCCTACCCAAGGAAGAAAGAGGAGCAAGAAAATGAAGGGCGCCGACGGGAAAAAGAAATACCGTCTCACAACCCCCTCCGAGTTTATTTTAAACGTTTTTTCAATATATCCTATTTTAGCCGAGGCGGAGAAAAAGGGAAAGAAATCTATCGAAGGCGAAACGCGGAGTTGGAAAAACAACAGCAAAGAATTCTATCGCCCGTTAAATTGAATAGCCAAAGGGAGGAAGGGACTAAGCGACGATACGACTATGCGCCCATGAGACTTTCTTAGTTACTGATCACCCGGGAAAGGATCCAGCTGACAAGGCTGATCAGGATGGAGCCGAAGAAGGCGCCCCAGAACCCGCTTACATGGAAGCCCCCGACCAGTCCTGCCACCAGCCACAGCATCAGGGCATTGATCACCAGGAGGAATAGTCCCAAGGTGACGAGGGTGAGGGGAAGAGTAAGCAGGATGAATACCGGCCGGATAACGGCGTTGACGATACCCAAGAGAAAGGCCGCGCCCAGGGCGGACCAGAGACTATCGACCCATACCAAGCTGGGAAACAGGTAGGCGATAGCCAGGATGGCCGCCATATTGATCAATAAACGGATGAGAAGCTTTTTCATGGTTCGCCCTCCTGGGGAGGAGAATCAAAGTTTCGGGGGGAAGGGAATGAGGTAATGCCGCGAAGGCTACCCGAAACTTGCCCTATCCTATTCCATATTGAAATCGGGAGCAAGGGGAATTTCCTCCCCCGCTCCCCGTCCCGCGGATATTCTCAGCTCCGCTCTACGAACTCCACGATATTGCCATCCGGGTCTTTAACCATGGCGATGCGCACCCCCGGGCGGACTTCCTTCTCCGGCAGCGCGAATTCGATTCCCTTGCCCTTGAGCTCCGCACAGAGTTCGGAAAGGTTCTTGATCACAAAGGTTACATAACGAAACCCTACCTGCTTTTCCAATCCGATGGCCCCCTTCGGAGGAACGGTCTTGGGCTCGATCAGCTTGAAGTCACTGGTCCCGAACCGTAATCGGTGCATGGTCCCAAACCAGACCTGGCTGATTCCTACAAACTCCAGCCCAAGAATGTTCTGGTAAAAATTGAGGCTGGCTTTGATGTCACTGGCCAGGATCCCGAGGTCCATAGAATCTTTTGCTGGCTTCATCATAAAATAGGTCTCCTTTCAGGAATGAATTCCGCTCCGTCAAGGCAAGCTGGAATTTTTAGGGGGGAATTCCCCATAGGCAATTTCAATGTACTAGATCGGGGAGGACCCCGTCAATCCCCATGACTCTCTCGCCCCCCTCACTTTGCCCAGACGACGCAAAAATATACGAATCTCCGAGTCGGCCCGGGGGCAAAACAAAGGGGGATCTCCAAATTGAAGGACGGCAAGCCTTGAACTTGGCTGAACCCCATCGAATTTAGGACCAGGCGAGACGGGGAAAAATGGGCAGGGAAGGGGGGGAAGCGTCCCCCTTTTAGAGCGGGCCGAGAGCGGCCGAAATACCGGCCGCTCTCCATTAAAAAAGGGAGGATTAAAAGCGGATCTTCACGGCCGCAAAGGGACCGTCCATGGTGAGGTCAGCCTTGTCGTCTCTATATTTCAAATGTGTCTTAAGGTACCGATACCCGAAGGAGATTCCAAAATACTTGATCGGGTTAATGTCCAGGCTGGCTTCGGCATCCAAACCGTATCCACGCCCGCCCATGGGAAGTCCCGAAACCTTGGCCGTTAGACTCGCCCACTTGACGATGATCAAACGGGAATTGAGGCCCACGAGCGGGAAGAACAAGTCATCTTGCGAACTTTCGGAAATGCCCAGGGCGCGGGCATCCAATCCCATGAAGGTATCGGCAAAAATGACATCCGCAGTAACGCCCAAGAACCCGTATTTCCCGACTAGGAAATCGTACTCATACCCTCCTTTGAACATTTTCGCCTCCATCTTGGAGTCAACCTGGGTCCCGGAGGGATAGGTTAGTCCGTTGAAGTAGATGGTTTTGGTCAGTTTTTTTCCCGCCGTCCATCTCAGGTCTAAGTAGGAAAAATTGAATTTGTTATTCTCCAAAAATTTGATCTGGAGTCTTCCTTCTCCGAATCCTTTCCTCTCATCGAAACCCAGGTCATTCACCGGGTTAATGTCCGAACCGATGCCATTATCCGATATGTTGATCGTGCCACTCAGTTTGGGCTTCCAGTACCGGCCCTCCAGCTCGATGCTGTAATCCTCGGAATTGAACAGGTCGAATGCGGCCCAGGAGAAAGCTGGCCATAGAAGAAACAAGGTCCCGACCATCAATATTAATCTCATCTTCTTCATGTTTCCTCCTTGCGGGTTAATTTTTAATTATCTCGAGATTTGGAAACTTATTCTACACGCTTTTCGAACGGTTTCAACCACCGATGCGGAGGAACCCGCCAAGCCAGAATCATGACCAGGCCGACGCCCAGGATATCCAGGAGGACATCCGTGACCGAAGAGTCCCGGCTGGGAATGAAAGCCTGATGATATTCATCGATAACTCCCACGGCTACCGCGATCCAGGCCGCTGCCTGATAACGCGAAGTAAGATTCGTTCCCGGTTTGGTGATAAAGGTCAAAAGCAGGAGAACGGTTAGAAGTCCGTAAAGGGGGATATGCAGAAGGCTGCAAGGATTGAATTCAGCGATGCGGGAAACGACGGAAGAGTCGGCGAAAAAGAGGATGCCAAAGATGTAAGCGGCTGAAAGGACGGCGAAAAAGGGGTTCATCGCTTGAATCGGATGTCCCTCCCCGGATTTATGGAAGCAAACGGCCCTCTAAGTGCCGAAGAATTCTCCTATTTCTCTACCATGATTTGAGGGCTCTGTCAAAAACTTTCACCTCTCCTCCTTCTCTGAAAACTCTTTGGCCAGAGAACTCAGGGCCAGATANNATTCTGTTCCACCAGCAGGATGGTAATGCCTTCTTCTTGGGGCAAGGAAATGGTGAAGATCTGCCGGGAACGTACGAGGTAGCAGGCTCCTCGCCTCAAGCAAGGAATAAAATAACAGGGATCAGTTTTGCCAACATAAGGGCTTCTCCATTTACACAGTAAGATATTAATTTAACTTAGTAATAGAAATTTCAAAAAAATCTTGACATGGTTTAAATAATTTGTTAGGTAAAGTTAGTTTTTATAAGAATATATGTTATGAAAAAGAATATTTTTAAGCCAGTGCCGTTTGGCAGAGTGGCAGATTACATAGAAAAAACGATAAAAGAAAGAATATCGAGTGGGAAGCTCGAAGCAGGGACCAAACTACTCACAGAAAAAGAGCTGGCTTCACAATTTGGCGTCAGTATTGTCACCTTGCGGGAAGCTCTGCGGTCCTTGCAGGGAATTGGGCTTATTGATAAAAAGAAGGGGCATGGAGGAGGAGTTTTTGTCTCGCAGATCAATGAGGAATCCATTAAAACCTCCTTGGGAAATTTCTTTAGCTTTAAAGATTTGTCCATCCGGCACATTTACGAGGCAAGAATGGTCATTGAGCCCGCCTGCGCTAGATTGGCGGTCCAGAGAATAGCCGGGATGAAGTCATCAAACTGGGAAAAAACTTATCTTCTTGCGAAGAAATATTGAATAGGCCAAGCCAAAAATTCAGTGAAAAGGATTTTTTCAACATTATTGTCGGAGACCATTGGCCCTTCTTTTTTATGACCTTTCCGTATAGGTAGCTTCTGGACCTGTATGGTAATCGTCAGTCCATTACTCCCTTACCAGCCACCGTTGGGGGATATATTCCCTCGAATCTGGTTTGCGATTACCGTGATTATGTCGCCAGTTCGCAGAAAATCAGAGCGCTGATGGGAAACTGTTCGGACTGTCTACTGCCCGGGCATGAGTCTTCTCTTTTATTGGATACGCTGGAAGAAAAATCAAATATTAATTAAGGAGATCAACATGGGAGCAGCGCTTGTCAAAAATTTCATCAACGGCGAATGGATCCAGTCGCGCTCCGCAACCCTGGGTGACGTCTGGTGCCCGGCGACGGGGGAAAAAATCGCCCAAGTCCCTTATTCCACCCCGGAGGACGTAGATCGCGCCGTCCAGGCCGCCAAAGCCGCCTTCTGGGAATGGCGGGCCACGCCTCCCCTCTCCAGGGCTCGGTATCTCTTCCGCTTAAAGGACCTATTCGAAACTCATTTTGAGGATATTGCCCGGACTCTGGTTCGGGAGATGGGAAAAGTGATCGATGAGGCCCGGGGGGAAGTGCGGCGGATGATCGAAAACGTGGAGCACGCCACCGGCGTGACCACGATGATGACCGGCTATTGCCTGGAGGATATCGCCAAGGATATCGACTGCTACGCTGAACGGCAGCCTATGGGGGTCTTCGCTTCGATTGCCCCCTTCAATTTTCCCGCCATGGTGCCCTGGTGGTTTCTGCCTTACGCGATTGTGGCCGGTAACACCTATATAGTGAAACCCTCCGAGCAGGTCCCCCTGACGCAAACCCGCATCTTCGAAGTCGTCGAAGAGGCGGGATTTCCTCCGGGGGTGGTGAACATGGTGCATGGGTCGAGGGACGTGGTCAACGCCCTGCTGGACCATCCGGATATTTCGGGCATTTCCTTTGTCGGGTCGACGCCAACGGCCAGATTCATTTACAAACGGTGCGGGGAAACGGGCAAGAGAGTCCAGTCGCTTGGAGGGGCAAAAAACGCCGTGGTGGTCATGCCGGACGCCAATTTGGAAAAAGGGCTGCCTTCCCTCATTACCTCCTTCTATGGTTGTTCCGGCCAGCGGTGTCTTTCCGGATCGATTCTTGTTCCGGTCGGGGAGATAGCGGGAGAACTTCGTGAGAGATTTGTCGCGGCCGCAGCGGCTTTGCAGGTAGGCGATGGTTTGGATGAAAAAACCCAGATGGGCCCCGTCGTCAGCGCCCAACACAAAAAGAGAGTTCTGAATTACATTGAACAAGGGATCAAGGATGGGGCCGAATTGGTCCTGGACGGACGGACGACCCAAGTGCCCGGGCACCCCAACGGTTTCTACCTGGGGCCGACCGTTTTCGACCAGGTAATACCCTCTATGACCATTGCCCGGGAGGAGATCTTTGGACCGGTGGTCAGCATGGTCCATGCCAAAGATCTGGATGAGGCCATTCAGTTCATCAATACGCGGGGGTTTGCCAATGCCGCCTGTCTCTATACGGGGAGCGGGGCGGCAGTGCGGGAATTCAAGTACCGGGTGAAGCCCAGCATGGTGGGTATTAACATCGGTATCGCCGCTCCCATGAGCTTCTTCCCTTTTGGCGGAGCAGGGGATTCCATGTTTGGCGATGTGAAAGGGCATGGGCGCGAAATTTTCCATTTCTTTACCGATGCCAAAGTGGTGATCACCCGCTGGCTGTAGGCTAGCTCTCCGGAAACCCATTGTTTTCTCGCGGGATAGGGAGGAAATTTCGGGGTTTTCGGATGAAAACAAGCTGAACATCGAGGTGAAGCTTGCCGGGATTTTTGGCTGCGGATTTTCCCTGGGAGGAAACAAATGGAGCTAAGAAATTTTGGAAGTGTTCTGAATTTCGCAGCCGAGTTGGAGGCGAGCGATGGGGCATTTTACCAATGCGCCGCCCAAAACCCGGCGTGCCAATCCTATAAGGATTTGCTCGAAGGGCTTTCTAAAGAGCACAAGCAAAATGAGCAAAGGATCTTGCGGGTTCGACGGGAGAATGTCACCGAAATGATTTTGGAACCGATTAAAGATTTCACGCGAATCCCTTTTGCCCTGCGATGTACCGATGCGGAACGGATGGACTTGGAAGAGGTGCTGGAAACGGCGCGAAAGCTCGAAAAGCGCTCGGAACATTATTACCGGGAAGCAGCCGAGAGGATTAAGGCTCTGCCCGAGGTCACCGGGGAATTGAAGAGAATCGGGAAAAAACATGCCGTCCATGGGGAACAATTGCGCGACCTTTCGGCGAATTGAGGTGGGCGCATAAAAACTCATTGAAGGAGGAAAAGGAATATGAAGGGGATCAGATGGATGACTCTGGCAATGGTAGTTACGCTCGCCCTCATTCTGCCCGCCGGAGCGGCGGAGGTGGTGGAAATCGGGATGGTTTCGACCTTCAGCGGCGCCTATGCGGCGATCGGGGATCACGGCCTCAAAGGGGCGAAATATGCGATAGGGGAAGTCAACAATAAGATTCTCGGAAAGGCGGCCGATGCCTACGCCATCGAGGATGAGGCCAAACCGGGAGTGGGGGCCAGAAAAGTCAGGGAAGCGATCGAGTCCCGAGGGATCAAGTTCTTCCAGGGAGCGGTGAGCTCGTCGGTCGCCCTGGCGGTCAGCCAGGTGGTCAATGAAAAAAAGGCGATCTATGTTTGCTCCGTGGGAGCCGACGAGATCACCGGCAAGGCTTGCAATCTCTATACCTTCCGGTGGTCCCTTCCCACCTATGGGGCCATCCAGCAGACCCTTATCCCTCTCATCAAAAAATTTCCCGAAGCCAAGCGATGGTATACCATTACCCCGGATTACGTGTTCGGTCATTCTCTGCTGAATAACGCGGTGGAGGTTTTCAAGAAATACGGAGTCCAGCATGTGGGCAATGACATGCACCCCATCGGTCATACGGAGTTCAGCTCCTTCTTTACGAAAGCCATGGCGGCGAAGGCGGATTTTGTCGTCTTCTTGAATTTCGGGAAAGATACCATTAACGCCCTCAAAATGGCGGACAATTTTGGCCTGAAGAAGAAGGCGAAGCTCTTGGTGGCCTGGTCCTCCGGCCTGATGGACCTTCAGGAGCTCGGGCCAGAGACCGCGGAGGGAGTCTATTTTGGCTGCCAGTTCTGGCATGATGTCCCCGAGCCCACCACTCAGGCGATGACCAAAGCGTACCAGGCTCAATATAAGGATATTATCTCCTACCCCGCAGCCTCCTCCTACATCATGACCCGAATGATCATCCTGGCAATCGAAAAAGCCAAGAGTCTGGACCCCACCGCCGTAGCCAAAGCCATGGAGACAATGGAATGGGACGGGCTTACGGGGAAGGAATCCATGCAGGCCTTCGACCACCAAACCAACAAACAATACTATCTGCTGGTGGCCAAACAGAAGAAAGATATAAAAGGGCCGGGAGATCTGGCCACGGTTATCTCCTCCGGTCGGTCCCTGATCTCCCAAGCAAATACCGAGTGCCGCATGAAATAGACCGGTCGGCCGGAACGAACCCCTAAATCCACCCCGCTCGAGGCGGGGTGGACCCCGGCTATCATCCGGATTCCGACCTGAAGGATTCTTTTCGAATTCATCAGGTCTGGAAAAGATTCAGATTCCGAGGGATCGGATTTTACGGACTCTCTCATCGGGCCTCTCTAAAGGAGGGACTCTTTCCTAATGGACCTGATTCTAGTTCAACTATTCAACGGGATTTCATTGGGCATGATCTATGTCCTGATGGCGGTTGGGTTAACAGTCATCTTCGGCATGCTCAATATCATCAACTTTGCTCACGGAGCCGTCTATGCCGTCGGCGCCTATCTGGCCTTTCAAGTTGCGGTCCTGCTGGGAGAATGGAGCGGCAGCTTCTGGCTGGCAATTCTTATCTCTCCCCTCTTAACCGCGGCGCTGGGAGCGCTGCTGGAAGTCCTGCTAATCAGAAAGATGTACGATGCGGAACATAACTACCAGATCCTCCTGACTTTTGGGATCACCTTGATCCTTCAGGAGGTCATCATCATGATCTGGGGACCCGTTGGGAAGAGCGTGCCCATGCCCAAGCAACTGGCCGGCGTGGTGGATTGGGGAACTTTTTCTTTCCCTGAATATCGCATCTTTCTTATCATCTTCATCGCGGCCATCTGTTTGATTTCGTGGCTGCTCATCGAGAAGACGAGCTACGGGTCCATCATCCGGGCAGGCACCGAAAATCGCAACATGGTGAACAGCCTGGGGATTAATATATACACCGTCTTCACGGTCATTTTTGCCATAGGGATGGGATTGGCAGCGCTGGCCGGCGCTGTCAGTTTACCCATGCGGGGGGCCATGCCCCTCATGGGAGATTCGGTGTTGACCCTCTGTTTTGTGGTCGTGGTCATCGGTGGAATGGGAAGTTTCACTGGAGCCATCCTCGGCGGCCTTATCGTGGGGATCGTCGAATCGATGATGGCCCTGGTCTGGCCGCCCGGGGCCATGATCGCCACTTTTGCGGCCATGGCCCTGGTCATCCTGATCCGGCCGCGGGGACTCCTGGGGTTTAGATAAATCTTGGCAAGGCAGAGAATGCCACCCCTCGGGGTTCGGCACACGCCGGCAATCTTCTCCCGGCGGACTCCTTGGGATGAACCTTTGGACCCGCTGAGAGAAGGGGGTATTTCTCGCGGAATCTCCTTCCTGATGGAAAAGAAAATATGATCGAAACAGCACTCGGAAAGCGAAAACGTCTAATCGATGGAGAGATTTTCATCTTGGCGGGCCTGCTCCTCTTGCTGCCTTTCGTCCTGCCCTATAAGACCCTCCCGGCCGAGATCGTCATCTACGCCCTGGCGGCGGTCTCCTTCAATATGCTTCTGGGCTATACTGGCCTTCTGTCTTTCGGACAGGCCATTTTTTTCGGCTCCGGAGCTTACCTGACGGGCCTGTTGCTGATTCATTTCGGTCTGCACCCCCTCCCGACCCTGATTCTTTCGGGAATTCTGGGGGCCCTCTTTGCCGCAGTGATCGGATTCCTTTCGATTCAGCAGGTGGGGATTTATTTTGTCATGCTCACCCTGGCCTTCAACCAATTGGCCTTCTTCATAGCCTACCAATGGAAAGGGGTCACCGGCGGGGATGACGGCCTATTGAACGTACCCCGGCCGGATTTATCGATCTTGCCGGGGTTACAACTCCCCATCCAAGGAAATTTTCAGTTCTTCCTTTTTGTTTGGGTGATCTTTCTCCTGTCTTTCATCATCATCCGGCGGATCATCCATTCCCCCTTCGGTCGGGTCCTCATGGCCATCCGGGAAAACCCCGACCGGACTCGAGCTCTGGGGTATAACATCATCCATTATAAGGTGATGGCCTTCACCCTCTCCGGTTTCTTTACCGGAGTGGCGGGGGGGCTCTATGCGTTATTCATCAAGATGGTGCCCGTCAATGCCATTGAGCTGGTTACTTCGACCGATTTCATCATCATGTCCTTAGTGGGAGGAACGGGATCTTTATTCGGGCCGATTATCGGAGCTATCGTCGTCAAGATCGCTTCGGAAATATTGAGCGTGCTCTGGGCAAGGTGGCTTTTTATCTTGGGAGTGATTTTTGTGGTTTTTGTCCTGTTCATGCGAGGGGGGATCTGGGGGATCCTAAGCGACAGTTGGAATAAATTCACCGCCACTCGCGCGGGACAAGGGGAGAAGCAATGATCCTTAGGACTGTGAACCTGACCAAGAACTTCGGCGGCCTGATGGCCGTAGATCATGTGAATTTTGAGGTGGAGGAAGGGGCCGTCCATTCGATCATCGGACCCAATGGAGCCGGGAAGACCACCTTTTTCAATATCCTGACCGGGGAACTTTCTCCCACTGGGGGGGAAGTATTTTTTCAAGAAAAAGAAATTACCGGGCTGAAACCTCATCAGGTGGCCCAGATGCGGATCGGCCGGTCCTTTCAGTTGAATAGCCTCTTCAAGAATCTGACCGTTTTGGAAAATTTGCGGCTGGCAGCCCACAGTCAGCATCCGGGCCATTTTAATTTTCTTAAAGATTTTCGTTCTTATACCTCTCCCGTCGGCCAAGCCCGGAAAGTACTCGAAGAAATGGAGATGACCCCCATCGCGGCGAAAAAGGCCGGAGAGCTTTCCCATGCGGGCCAGCGCACCCTGGAAGTGGCCATTGCTCTGGCCGGCAATCCTCTCCTGCTATTGCTGGACGAACCCACCAGTGGGATGTCCCCCGAAGAGACCATCCGGATGATCCGGTTGATCAAAAAATTAGCTAAGCAACGGGCGATGGTAGTGATTGAACATAACATGAAGCTGGTTTGGTCGATCTCCTCGGTGATCACGGTCCTTCATCAGGGGCAAGTGATTGCCACGGGACCTCCCTCACAGATTGAGAAAAACGAGGAAGTCCAGAAAGCCTACTTGGGAGGAGTTGCGGAATGATCACCCTCGAAAACATACACTCCTATTACGGGACCAGCCATGTCCTCCAGGGAATCAATATCTCCGTTGAGCAGGGCGAATCCGTCTCCCTTCTGGGCCGGAATGGGGCCGGAAAGACCACGACTTTAAAAACGATTATGGGACTGGTCCGCCCAAGAGAGGGGAGTATTCGGTATCAGGGCGAGGAGATTTGCGGGCTGAAACCATTCAGGATTGCCCGGAAAGGGATCGCTTACGTCCCGGAAGAAAGAGCGATTTTTTCCTACCTGACGGTAGTCGAAAACCTGGAAATTGCCCGCGTGGCGAAGGGGAAAAGCCATCAGGGCACCTGGACCCTCGATCGGGTGTTTGAAAAATTTCCCAAATTGGCCGAACGCCGTCGCCATCGGGGGGCCAAACTCTCCGGGGGAGAGCAGCAGATGCTCTCCATCGCCCGGGCCTTGATGAACGAGCCCCAGTTGCTTCTGCTGGATGAGCCCTCGGAGGGACTAGCCCCGATCATCGTCCAGGAGCTGCAGAGGATTACCCGGGAAATTCTCCAGGAAAACATTACTGTCCTCCTGGTGGAACAAAACCTGGCCATGTGCACGGCGCTCTCTACCCATCATTACATTATCGACCAGGGCTGCATTGTCTACCACGGGAGTAACGAGGAATTCATGGCCAATGAGGGGATTAAAGATCGGTATCTGACCCTCAGCGCGGTCGAGCAGGCAACTGAGGATGATTAAAGAGGGCCGAAGGCCCTGGAGGTGAATCGATGCGTTTTGTCATTGCCATGATGAAGCATGAGACTAATACCTTCTCTCCGGTTCCCACTCCCATGGCCAGCTTTCGCCAGTCGGGAGACATTTTCGGACATAAAGCCCTGGAGGCCTATCAAGGGACCAATACTCCTATGGCTGCGTTTATCGATCTCGCCGGGAAAGAAGGAGCGGAAATCGTCACTCCCATTGCCGCCTCGGCCTGGCCCAGCGGTCCAGTCGAATCCGCGGCTTACGAAGAGATGAGCAAAGCGATTTGTGAATCCGTAGCCCGGGGTTGCGACGCCCTATTTCTTGATCTCCATGGGGCCATGGTGTCCCAGGGGACTGATGATGGAGAAGGCACCCTTTTGAAGCGGATCCGGAGTATTGCCCCGGAGTTGCCCATCGCCGTAGCCTTGGACCTTCATACGAATCTGACCGGGGAGATGGTAGCCCACTGCACCGCGATGGCCGGGTACCAGACCTATCCTCACGTAGATATGTATGAAACCGGGAAAAAGGTCGGCCAGATCGTCATCGAATCCTTAAAAGGACGCATCCATCCGACCATGGCCTGGATGAGTTGCCCGATGATTCCCCATACTTTGCGCATGGGCACGAGTGAGCCGCCTATGGGCGATCTTGTTTCTTCGGCGCGGCTCGAGGAAAAGAACGCTCTGGCCGTCAGCGTGTTCGGGGGCTTTCCTCTGGCCGATATCTACCAGGCCGGGCTAAGTGTGCTCGCAGTCACCGACGGAGATCGGGGAAGGGCCGAACAGATCTGCCGAAAATTGGCGAAGGAGGCCTGGCGACGAAGGGAAGAATTCCTCTATCGGGCCGAACCCCTGGAGCAATCGATTGCCCGGGCTAAAGAGATGAAAGAAGGCCCGATCCTGTTGATCGACCACGCCGACAACTGTGCCTCCGGCGGAACCCAGGATACCATGGCCGTTGTGGCCGAAGTGGTCCGCCAGGGTTTGGAGGATGTAGCCGTAGGCGCCATTCGGGACCCTGAAGCGGTGGCGGCGATGATCAAAGCCGGAGTTGGGAGTACGGTCACCTTACCGCTCGGGGGCAAGATGGATATGCCGGCGATCGGACGCAAGGGTGAACCTTTTAAGCTTACTGGAAGGGTACGGACCATCTCGGATGGCCGGTTTGTGGCGCGGGGTCCGATGTTTACGGGGGTTACCTGGAACCTGGGCCGGGCCGTCGTCCTGGATACAGGGGCCATGCAGGTAGTCGTCATAGAGGAAAACCACGAACCCTTTGATTTGGGGATTTTCCGCAGCGTCGGCATCGAGCCGACCGCCAAAAAATATTTATTACTTAAGTCGAGGATTCATTACCGCGCCGGCTTCTTGCCCATCTCCAAAGCCGTAATCGAATGCAACGGAGTCGGAGTGACCGGCTCCGACTACCGTCAGTTCCAGTTTACCAAATTGCGCCGCCCCATCTTTCCACTGGACCCAAATACTGCCTTCGATGCGGCGGCTCACTAAGTTTTGAATCGTCTCCGAATTCATGGATGGAGGCTTTGAAATGGCTCACGATCCTAGCGGGTATTCATGAATCCCCCCTACGACCGGGGTTCTGATTTAGGAGCATCGTGGAGGGTCAATAGCTGGTATATGCAAGAGGGGCGGCTGTTTTCACAATATGTTCGTTCCGCGTATGCGGAGATGTTCTGAAACTCTATATTTTCCTAAGGGGGAGAAAGTAGATGAGCCAGAGCGAGGTAAAGAAGTACGATAAGGAATTTGTGGTCCATTCCTGGAGCGTGCAGTCGGCCTTGGATCCGATCGTCATTACCAAGACTAAAGGGGTTGAGATGTGGGATGAGAACGGGAAGCGATATCTCGATATGACTTCCCAGCTCATGAACCAGAATATCGGCCACCAGCATCCGAAAGTGGTCCAAGCCATAAAAGACCAGGCGGAGAAGGTTTGCTTCGTGGCCCCGGGCGTGGCTTATGAGACCCGATCCTTCCTGGGGAAGGCCTTGGCCGAGGTGACCCCGGGAGACCTCAAGCGATTTTTCTTCACCCTCGGGGGGGCCGACGCCAATGAAAACGCGGTGAAGATCGCCCGCATGTACACCAAGAAATGGAAGATCATCACCCGCTACCGGTCTTACCACGGCGCCACCTATGGGGCCATCGCTCTGACCGGCGATCCGCGACGGCCGCCGGTGGAGCCAGCCATGCCCGGCGTGGTCCGGGTCTTCGACCCCTACTGTTACCGCTGCTCTTTCGGGCTCACCTACCCGGATTGCAAGCTGCGCTGCGCCGAGTCCGTGGAAGAGGTTATCATGTATGAGACCCCGGAGACGGTCGCTGCGGTGCTGGTGGAATCCGTAGTGGGGAGCAACGGCCTCATCGTCCCCCCTGAGGGGTACATGCAGAAGCTGCGGGAGATCTGCACGAGGAACCATGTCCTTCTCATCGCCGACGAGGTCATGTCGGGGTTTGGGCGGACCGGGAAATGGTTTGCTGTGGACCATTGGAATGTGGTTCCGGATATGATCACCATGGCCAAGGGGCTCACTTCGGGGTATATCCCCCTGGGAGCGGTGGCTATTTCCAAGAAGATCATGGAAACTTTGGATAAGCAGATGCTCTGGGCGGGCCTGACGTACAACGCCCATCCCCTGGCCTGCGGGGCGGCGATCGCCACCCTAAAGGTGTACCAGGAAGACCGGCTGATGGAAAACACCGCGGTCATGGGCGAAGCGGTCCGGAAAGAAACGGAGGCGATGAAGGCGAAGCACCAGTCGTTGGGAGATGCCCGGGGGATCGGGCTCTTCTGGGCCCTCGAGCTGGTGAAGAACCGGAAAACGCGGGAGCCGCTGGTGAAATGGAACGCCATGGGGGCGGAAGGGGCGGTGGCCCGGGAGATCAACAAACGCCTGCTCGAGGGCGGAGTTTACACGACTGTCCGGTGGAATTATCTCTTTATTGTCCCGCCCCTGTGCATTAAAGAGGGTGAGCTACGGGAAGGGCTGAAGGTGATCGATAAAGTTCTCGAATATACGGACACTTTAGCATCTTAATAGTGGGAGCGACCACCGGGTCGCCTTTACCCTAAGCTCTGATGAGGATTACCCGATGGAAAAAGAAAAAAAGAAGAAGGTTGGGGTGACCGGCCGGTCACCCTTACTGCCGAAAGAATCCGCTGCGGATATGATTCTCTGGGGCGGGAATATCCTGACTATGGACCCTCAAAAACCCGGGGGCCGGGCGGTGGCCATCAAGAACGGCCGCTTTCAAAAAGCAGGGAGTGATGAGGAGATCAAGTCTCTGGCGGGAAGAGACACGAAAATGATTGCCCTCCGGGGGAGGACCCTGACTCCGGGTTTCATCGATTCCCATCAGCATTTGTCCCTGTACGGGACGGATTTTTTGCAGATCGATTGCAGCCCCGGCCGATGCCCAACGGTGGCCCATATTCAGCAAGCGGTTCTCCGAGAGGCCAAACGCAGGGCTCCGGGGGAATGGATTCGGGGCATAGGCTATGACGATACCAAGACCCGGGATCGGAAGATCTTGACCCGCCGGGATCTGGATGAAACGGCGCCGGACCGTCCCGTTTTCATCCGG
>PMCE01000518.1:5688-5906 GCA_003154025.1 Syntrophaceae bacterium | reverse complement strand
GAAGAAAGAGGTTAAATGCGAACCAACAAGATCAAGCAGCTTTGGAGTGAAGGGAAGACAGTCACCTTGGGCTGGCTGTCGATCGCCGACCCGTTTTCCGCCGAGGTGATGGCGCGACAGGGATTCGATGCGCTTTGCATCGATCTGCAGCATGGCGCGACCGAGCTGGGTACGCTATTGCCGATGCTGCAGGCCGTCTCGCAGACGGACACCTCTCC
>PMCE01000518.1:0-5675 GCA_003154025.1 Syntrophaceae bacterium | reverse complement strand
GCGTGCCGCTACCCGCCGCGCGGGACACGTTCCTGGGGACCGACGCGCGCTATCCACTACGCGGGCGCCGACTACCTCGCCAAGGCCGACGAGGAAATGCTCGTGATCGGCATGGTCGAAACGAAAGATGGCATCGCCAACATCGAGGCGATCTGTGCAACGCCCGGCCTGGATGCGATCTACATCGGACCGTCCGATCTCGCGTTCGCAATCGGCAAGCTGCCCAAGCCTGACAACACCGATCCGCTGCATCTGGAGACCTGCCACCGCATTCGAGACGCGGCGCATCGTCATGGCAAGAAGGCGTGTATGCACTGCGCGAGCGGCGCCTTCGCGGCCGGAGCGGTCGCGCGCGGCTTCGATCTTGTCATGCTGACTTCGGATATCTTCTCAATGATCAGCGGGGTGCGCAAGCAACTCGATGACTTCAAGGCCGGAGTGAAGAGCGTAAAGTAGCGACCTCATCGACCATGCCTGATCGCTAAGTCGCCTGAACCCAGGCCGGGCTAGCTTCTAATTTGGGTCGGACCTGGGAGACAAGTTGATATTTAAAAGAATACCTTCTGCTGAAGGGCGGTTTTTGAGCCTTAGACCGGATTTTTGCCGCCGAAAATATGCTTCTAAGGCAATATCCGGGGTGTTCGATTAAGGGCTACCCTGCCGCCAAGCAGTGAAGGATCAGGCCCTCGTTACAGGAAAACAAATTGCTGATAAAATAGACCTCTCCCGCTCCGGAAACACCCTCCAACCAGTAAATCCAGCGCGTCCGCTGCCTCTTCGGATGTTTGGTCCTGGCGCATGGCTCAAAAAGACAACGGTATTGTTGTCGGGGCGATATAGGAAGTGCTGGGCATTCCTCGAAAATGAAAACCCATTTGATGGTTGTGCCGCAATCGTGATAGAGATAGGTGGAGGCATTCAAAATGAATGCTTCCCAGGCAGGAATATTTTGAGGAGGTTTTGATGGCGAAGAAAAAAGTATTGTTTTTCTACCCCAGGTTCGTCGAGGAGTACAAAGCTCTGTTGGAAAAGAATATCCCCGAGGCGGATTTCATGATCTGCACGAACCGGGAGGAGATGGAAAAGGCTGCGCCGAAGGCGGAGATCGCCCTGGTGGGGATGACCTTCCCGCAGGACGTTTTCAAAAAGATGCCCAAGCTCGAATGGATTCAGGCGTTGGCCGCGGGGGTCGAGAGCTACATGCAGAACGCGGAACAGTTCAAGCACATTCCCGTATGCCGGATCACCGGGGCATTCGGGAAATACATGGCCGAGTACGTCCTAGCCTACGTTCTCCACTTTTGCCAGAATATCCCTCGCGCGCTCATGGCCCAGCGGGAAAAGAAATGGGACTCTTTTCGGATGGAGTTCATTCATCAGAAGACCCTTGGCGTCATGGGCCTGGGGCACATCGGCAGAGCGGTGGCCCAGAAGGCCAGGGATGCAGGGATGCGGGTGGTCAGCTGGGATATGGCCCGGGCCGATGCCCCCTTTGTCGAACGCCAGTTTGGGTCCGGGGAGATGCCCGGTTTTCTGAAAGAGGCGGATTTTGTCGTCCTTACGCTCCCGGCGACCCCGGCGACGCGGAACCTGGTCGGCCGCGATTTCTTCAAGGCCATGAAGAAGACGGCTTACCTGATCAATATTTGCCGGGGGGCCATCGTGGACGAGGATGCCCTCGTGGAAGCCCTGACGGCGGGTCAAATCGCGGGTGCGGTCATCGATGCGATGAAAGAAGAGCCCCTTCCCAAGGAAAGCCCGTTGTGGGACTGCCCCAATCTGATCGTCACATCCCATATCTCCGGGCCCAGCCTGCCGGAGGACATGGTTGAAATTTTCAGGGAGAACTTCCGGAGATTTCTGAAAAAGGAACCCCTCATCGGGCTCATCGATTTTTCAAGAGGGTTCTAACGGTCCACGCCCGACATCCCTACGAGGTAAGAAGGGGGGAAAAGGGCCTCTGAGAAAAGTCTAAATTCCGGGCACGCAGCCGGGCGCACGTACCATCAGAATCGGGACACAGACCGCCCGCAGCAAGCGATCCGCCACGCTTCCCCAGACCCAACGACTGACTCCGGAGCGGCCGTGGGTGGCGATAATTACCAGGTCAAAGCCTCCGGCATTCGCGTATTCGGCAAGTTTTATGGAAGGCCTTCCGATCAGGACCTCCCCCCGAACGGTCACCCCATTCGATTTCGCCCTATCGGCAANNACATGAGGCTGAAACTGTAGGGTTCAACGATCCGCACAAAGACTAATTCTGCAACTTGGCCAGCCTTAACCAGGGACTCCACATGGGGTAAAACACATTCTGCCAATTTTGACCCATCCAGGGGCACCATGATCTTTTTATACATGTTTTTCACCCCCTCTTTTCTTAAATTCGTCATTCATATAGAAGGTTCCCCCCAAATTATCGGTTTTTGGCAGCAGTGTCCTGCTAAGTCCTTGCATGTAGGTCAAACGTCCCGGAGGGAAAGAATGATAGTTGTTTGGGGAGTCAGGCCTGACGTTTGGACAATTCAGGGTTCAAATTTCGTCTGGTTTGATCGATCGGATCTCCCCGGAACGGACCAAAAAGAAGGCGGCCTCCTTCACCCGGCATCCCGTCGTTTCCCGGACCGTCTCCCCAACTACCAAACCATCTCTCTCCCGCCTACTTGAAAACCTTAACCCCTTTGTGCTAAGAAAAACGATGGAAGAAAAACTCAAAAAAATCTTCTTCCATGCCTCCATCTCTAAACTTCACCTCAACGGCCCCCTTCGGTAATATTTTTCCATGAGTCAACGGGACTATAGAATATCCGGGGATGGAATCAAAGGCTGTGAAAGAAACCTATCACCGACCGACGCCAGAAAATAAGAAAACTTCGAAGCCGGCCCCTTTCTACGGCTGGAAGATCGTCTGGGTCGGCATCATCGGCATGATCCTCATCTACGGGATCCGCCATTCCTTCGCCGTTTTCTTCACTCCCATTCTGGAGGAGTTTCACTGGAGCCGGGGCGACATCTCCATCATGATGTCCCTGAATATTTTCGTCTACGGGTTCATGGCCCCCGTTGCGGGAACTTTGGCGGACAGGTGGAGGGCCCGCGCGCTGATGCCCGTGGGCCTTGCCATGCTGGGGGCGGCTACGGCGGGGTGCGCTTGGGCAAAAGAACTCTGGCATTTTTACCTTCTCTTCGGTGTCCTCATGTCCGTGGGCAGTGCTCTTTGCGGCTGGCCCATCATTGCCCCCGCCCTGATGAACTGGTTTGCCAGGAAGCGCGGCCTGGTCATGGGCTTAGGCCAGATGGGGGCAGGTCTCAGTTTCGTCTACAGCATTTTCGTGAATTACATCATCCTCCAGGTAGGATGGAGGCTCGCCTTTTTGGTTCTGGCGGGAATCCTGGTATTCCTGCTGTTCCCTTTGTATCTTCTTTTTTTCTACTACCGGCCCCGGGACAAGGGGCTTACCCCTTACGGCTCAGGTGAGAAGACGCCCGGGCCGGAAGCGAGCAGGAGAGACAAAACAGAGAAGATTCCCACGGCCCGCGACTGGCCCCTCTCCCAGATCCTTCGTTCCTCTCAGCTGTGGCTGCTGGTTTTATCCTATGCCCTCTTTTGGGGAATCGGGGGCTACCTCGTGCTGGCCCATCAGGTCCGGTATGCGGAAGACGCTGGCTTCAGCAGCATGTTCAGCGTGTCCATCTTTGCTCTTTTCGGAGTAACTTTATTCCTGGGCCAATCATCCGGTTTTCTGTCGGACCGGATGGGAAGGGAGAGGGCGGCGACTCTGGCCGCCGTTCTATCGATCACGGCTCTGGTAGCCCTAATCTTGGTCCGAAAAGATTCCCGGCCCTGGCTCTTGTATGTTTACTCCATCTGTTTTGGACTGGGGGGAGGCCTCTTCACCCCCACCATTTACGCCGGTTCGGCGGATATCTTCTTCGGCCGACACTTCGGTTTTGTATCCGGCCTGCTTCTGACCGGGATGGGGGTCGGGGCCGTCTTTGGGCCCTGGCTGGGTGGATACATTTATGATGTGACCGGAAGCTATGTCCCGGCTTTTACCCTCTGCATCGCCTGCATTGCCCTTTCCTGCCTGGTCTTCTGGATGGCCGCTCCCCGGAAAGGGATCAAAACCAAACCGATCCCATAAAACTTTTGTAAATCACCCAACCGAGAAGATCACCGCAGAGCACGCGGAGACCGGTACCCTGCGGGCTCTGCGAGCGACAAATGCTTTTCTCTCGCCTGCTTTGCTCGAGGCCGCAGAGAACGCAGAGAAAAAANNCTATTTTCGAGGGTGCGTGTAAGGGAAGCTTTAGCTCTGAGGGCCCTGCGTTTTCTGCGGTGAATGAAAAAAATCGGCAATCGGCAATTAGAGTATTTATCCGGGGGCGGGTTTCCGAAGGAGAAGGGAAGCCGTCATTCCCATGAAGGCAACCCCTGCGGCGAGAAGGAATGCTGAGGCGAAGGACCCCGTGAGGTCAGCAATTCTGCCGCCGACCGGAGGAGCCAAAGCCTGTCCCATGCTCATGACGAGGATGGTAAAACCCAGGGCCGTCGGAGTGAGGCGCGGGCCTACCGTATCACCCACGGCCGCGGCGATGATGGAAGGGACCGACCAGGCGGTCAGCCCGAAGAGAATCGTGGAAAGCAGGTAGCCAGTGTCAGACTTCATGAGGCCGAAAACGAGATAACTGATTCCCTGAGTCAAAAAGACCAGGGCCAGCCCGTATTTCCGTCCGATGAAGTCCGACACCGTGCCCCAGAAGGGACCGCAGAAGATGCTCAAAATACCCAGCAGCATGAGGTAACTCCCCGCCCGATCGGTGCCGACCTTGGCTTCATTGACCAGGTAGGCGGAGAAATATTGCATAAAAATGATGTAAGAAAAGCCGAAGGTGAAAAAGATGCCCGCCAGGTGCCAGAGAGGACGGGAGGTATAAAGGGTCTTCATGGAGAAAGAGAAAGCCTGGGATGAAGAGGATTGCACAAGGAAGGCGGGTTCACCGAAGGGTCTCAGGTTTTTCTCTTCGGGACGGTTGCGCAGAAAGAGATAATTCAACAGGGCGATGGAAAGAGTGATCGCCCCCAGAACGTACCAGCAGACTCTCCAGCCGGATCCGGGAAAACTTTGGAGGATGAAAGGAATCAACGGGCCGAGAAGGAGCAGGGCAATACTTGATCCGCTAACGAGAATGCCCGTAGCCATACCCCTGCGGCTGGTGGCGAACCAGGCGGAGGCCATGGCCATGATGGGGACATTGGAGGCCGCGCTTCCTGCTCCGGTCAGCGTGCGCATGGCCGCCGCGAATTCAAAGGAGTCCGAGATTCCAGTCAGGAAAAGGCTGACGGCCACCAGAACCAGGGCTACCGAGATCACCAACCGGGGGCCGATGCGGGTGGCCAAGTAACCTCCCAGGAGGGAAAAGATCAGGTAACCAATGAAATTCCCCGTCCCGATCCAGCCCATCTGGGCATAGGTGAGGGAAAGCCCTTCCTTCATGGAAGGAAGGATGGGCGTGTAGGCGAAGCGCCCGAACCCGAGCGCCCCCATGACCCCGACGAAGCCTACCAGAAGGATGATCCAGCCGTAGTGAAATCGTTTCTCCCCCATGGCCATAATAGTTCCATAGCATAGCGCCGTGTTTTTCGGAAGAGAATTCCGGCGGGGAATCGTATATGC
>PMCE01000027.1:3011-3227 GCA_003154025.1 Syntrophaceae bacterium | reverse complement strand
TGGGACCGGAACAAAACCCTCTGGGGAGGGTTTGTCATATCCGGGCCGTCGGGAATCGTTTTCTATTCCGGAGATACGGGATATGGTCCCCATTTCCGGGAGATCTCGCAGCGATTCTCACCGATCAGCGTGGCCCTCCTTCCGATCTCGCCTTTTAGGCCGCGAAAATCCAATGAACCACCTCACGGGCATTACCCCGAAATCCACATGGGACCG
>PMCE01000027.1:397-2891 GCA_003154025.1 Syntrophaceae bacterium | reverse complement strand
TCCTGGTGCTCTTGTCTCTCATGGGCGGGTATGCATATGCTCAGGATTCCAGATTTACCCTTCAAGATGTGGATAATCCGTATAGCCTTTTGATCCGGGCGTATAAAAAGTATTTTCATCCGCCCTTGCCCAGTCTGCCCCTCGACGGATGCGCTCTACAAGATCAGGATTCGNNGCATAGGGCACTTGATCCACAGGGACCATGGGCTCAACAAGATGGGCGTAAGCAAGATTCCGGTAATCGTTTAATCGCTCCACGATATACTCAAAGGTGGGGATGGTATCCTGGTCAATCGTGATGCCGAAGAAGCCATGCGCCGAGGGATTCAACCGAATTCCCACTCTTTCAAATCCGATGGCGCCACCTACGGCTTCCAGCGTCTCAAAGAAAAAGCGTGCTTTGTTTTCGTGACTGCCGCCGTATTCGTCTGTCCGTATATTGGAACAGTTGGTAAAAAACTGATGAAAAAGGTACCCATTGGCTGAATGGATTTCTACACCATCAAAACCAGCGGCGATCGCATTTTCAGCCGCCTTTTTNNAGCTCGCCGCCATGAAAATCAGGATGGGACATTCGGCCACAGTGCCAGAGTTGACAGAAGATATGCCCATTCTTCTCATGTACGGCCCGGGTAACCTGCTTCCAGCCTTCCACCTGGGCCTGGCTATGAATGCCCGGGGTATTGATATAACCGACACCCTGTTTCGAGATTTGGGAGCCCTCGGTTATGAGGAGGCCGGCAGAGGCCCGCTGGGAATAGTATTCGGCTATGAGTGGTGTTGCAACGTTTTCAGGGTTGTTCGCACGGCTTCGTGTCATCGGGGACATGAACACGCGATTCGGAAGTTCATATCGTCCAATCTTTATAGGCTTTAAAAGCGCATCGTTTGCCATCTCCCCCTCCTTATTTTCATGTTAGACTAACACAAAATTAGCTTAAATATTAGCACCTTACTCTTCACGGGAAAGCATACCTGTTTATTTCTGGTTGCATAGTAGCATAAAAGGAAAAAACAGAGAAACAAAGACTACAGAAGTACGCATCAACCGGATGAACCTGTAAAAAAGGATGAATAGGAAGCAAAGGTTCAGTCATAATCTACCCGATGGCAAGGAGGGACGGGACGATATCGAGGCAGCGAATTTTCGGGTGCCGGACTTGCGGCAGGGTGTTGGTGACCAGGATCTCGCTGACGGGCAGGTGTGAGAGGCGTTCTCTTGCCCCGCCGGAAAAGATGCCGTGCGTCGCGGCGATACGAATGGNNTCGATCATATCATCGACGATGAGTACATTCCTTCCCCGAACGTCCCCCTGGAGGCGCTTCGCGACAGCGACGTTCGGCCGCGGGCGGGCCTTGTCGATCAGTGCAACCTCCGGATGGGGCGCCAGCAATTCTGCGAGACGCCGCGCCCGCGCGACGGAGCCGGCATCCGGTGCAACGATCACCTCGGGAGGCCGTTTTGCGACGGCCGCGGCAATGAACGGCAGGGCGGACAATTCAATGACGGATGGACCGAGGGCCTTGCGAATGCGCTCACTGTGAATGTCACAGACGAGCAGTCTCGAAGCCTTTGTCTGCCGAAGGAGTTCGGTGACCATGACGCCGATGCCGGCCGTTCCCTTTCCGTCGGACCGGTCCTGCCGCGCATACCCGAGGTAGGGAACGATCAGGTCGATCTCGGCGGCGCCATTTTCCGAAAGCAGTCGATGAAGCGCCAGGAGGTCGAAAAGCGATTCCGGCTCAGGAAGAACGGAGGCGATGATCGCAATCGATTCCCCCTTCACATCCTCCTTTAAGAAATATCCCCGCTCCCGGTCGGNNCTTCCATTGCCGTGCCTGCCTGTGACCCCGGTGTTTCCGCCTGCCGTGCGGCCAGATGACCGGGTGCAGGAAGAGAAAACAATGAAGGCCGGATATTAACCCAATGTCGGAAAAAATACCAGGGAAAGACGGGGAGGTGATGGAATGATGGAGAGATGCTTGGGACCGATGCCCGGTGCGGCATCGGTCCCAAGGGGGCGTCATAAGCGTCCTCAATTTGATTTTACAATCTTGCGAAGTCTCTGGCGTCCCGCCTCCGAAAGACCGAGGGAGCCAAGTTCCGCCTCCAACTCTGCCGTTGTGCCTTCGCCGCTGACATAACCGTTTACCCTTGCCGCTGCAGTTGAGGCCACGAATTGATTGTCGGCCGGATAAAAGGAGCTGAATTCCCTCATGATCTCCTTCTCGGACCGCAACCCGTACTTCTGGTGATAGGCTTCGGCCGGGTAGAACATGGAAGCGGGGACGATTTCCGTGTAGATCGGCCCCTTGATCCTGNNCGGGAAAAGGAACGCTGCCCGGGCGAATGGTTTTCCCAGAAGATATCCAGGAGCGCCTCATAGGAAACCCGTGTCGGATCGTATTCGATCCGGATGGATTCGCTGTGGTCTCCCAGTTTCGTGTACGTGGGATCCTTTGCGGTACCGCCCGTATAACCGACCTGGGTACG
>PMCE01000027.1:0-357 GCA_003154025.1 Syntrophaceae bacterium | reverse complement strand
ACAGGGCACTGGGTGCTCCCCTCCGCCTGTGCGGTTAAGATCGGTACCGCCGTGAAAACGATCGCGAGCAGCGCAAGAAGATACAATCTCCCTCCCGCCCCGATGATCTTTCGATTTCTTGTTTTTTCAGTCATATCTTTTTCCCTTTTCCTTTCCAAACGGACCCCCGGAGTGGGGAGCCCGTCCTTGAATGAAACGATTCGATTTCCTGTTGTCGCTTCGACGTCCCGGTCGTAATGTAACCATCTTTTGCCTCCTGGCAATGGACTGTTGTGGGAGTCAAGTCGCCGCAGAGAATTCCAATGGGTTGAGAGGCAGCCTGCTAAAGCTTTCTTAAGTTGAATGTTACGAAGTGCC
>PMCE01000246.1 GCA_003154025.1 Syntrophaceae bacterium | reverse complement strand
ATAATGGCGGAGGTGGGCAGAAGCTGCTCCCGCATCCCCGGACCCCCCTTGGGCCCCTCGTAACGGATGACGACCACCTCCCCGGGTTTGATCTCCCCCCCGAAGATAGCCTTCAGCGCGTCTTCTTCCCGGTCAAAGACCCGGGCCGGCCCGGCGTGGACCAGCATCTCCGGGACCACGGCCGCCCGTTTCACCACCGAACCTTCGGGGGCCAGAGAACCGTACAGGAAGGCAATTCCCCCCTTCGGGCTCAGGGGGTTGGCCGCCCGATGGATTACTTTTTCGTCGAGGATTTCGCGCCCCGCGATGTTATTACCCGCCACCTTTCCGGTCACGGTCATGCATTCCCGATGAATCAAACCGTGCCGGGATAGCTCATTCATGAGCGCGGCAACTCCGCCGGCTTCATACAGGTCTCTGGGAAAGTATTGACCGGCCGGTTTCAACAGGACCAGGTGAGGCGTCTTTTCCGCGATGCGGGAAAAGAGTTCCATGGAGATCTCGATCCCTACTTCCTGGGCGATGGCCGGCAGGTGGAGGCAGCTGTTGGTGGACCCCCCGACGGCCATGTCCACGGCGATGGCGTTTTCAAAGGCGGGTAAAGTCATGATGTCCCGGGGGAGGATATTCTTCCGGTGCATATCCATGATCCCGCGCCCGCTCTCGCGGGCCAGTGCGATGCGGGCCCCGTACGCCGCCGGGGTCAAGGCCCCGTCGGTCAGGGTCATGCCCAGGGCCTCGGTCAGGATGTTCATGCAGTTGGCCGTTCCCATGAGAGCGCAGGCCCCCGGGCCGATATTGGCTACCTTTTCCATTGCGGAGAGGTCCTGGGGGCTCATCTCTCCTCTTTCCACCCTTCCTTCAGCCTCGATCAGGTCGGTGTAGCAGACCCGCTTTCCATGGAAACAGCCGGTATCCATGGGACCTCCGGTGAGGACCACCGAGGGGATATTCAGACGCCCTGCGGCCATCAGCATTCCCGGGGTCACCTTATCGCAATTGGTGATGAGGACCATAGCATCCAGGCCGTGGGCGGTGATCATCAGCTCGATGGAGTCGGCGATCAGCTCCCGGCTGATCATGGGCATCCTCATGCCCGCGTGGCCGGTGGCGATGCCGTCGCAGACCGCGATGGAAGGGAATTCCAAGGGGGTTCCCCCGGCTTCGGCGATCCCCAGTTTGACCGCCTGGGCCAGCGAGTTCAGATGGATATGCCCGGGCATGAGCTCGTTGAAGGAATTCACCACCGCGACCAGCGGCTTTTCCAGATGGTCGCGATCCCAGCCCATGGAGTAGAAGAGCGACCGGTGCGTGGCCCGGTCCAGGCCCTGGGTAATAGCCGAACTTCGAAGCTTCCCGCGATCTTTTTCCTCCAAAGACATGAGCCTTGCCTCAATTCTTCAGCGACCGAACCATTTCCCTCTCCATGCCTGTCCCGACGGAGACCGGGTGGCCGCATGGCTGCTCTTTTCCTTGGCTTAAAGGATTAAGCAGGTTCAGAACTTATTAGGTTTAGAAAGCTGATTTTACTCAGTTTACCATGGAGACCCGGAAATTGGGGAAGGGAAAAATTTAACCGAGAAAACTCGTAGAACATTTCTGTGACGGTGTCTCGCCAGTAAGACCTGGGGCCCTCATGTAGCAGCCGCATTGCTTCGGCGTCGAGGGGGACCCAGGCCATCGGGTGCCATCGGGTTTGCAGTTCCGGGGGATAACTGGTAGATTGACGGGGTCATTCCGAATTTCAAATCTTGAATTTTGCCTTTGCGAGGGGATTATGTCTCGTCAATTCGCCCGGAAACTAGCCAAGGAATTTATAGAAAAAGGGGACTCTCTGGGTTGGTTTGAAGCTCTCTATGCCGAGGGGGATGCTTCCAAGATTCCCTGGGCCGACCAGAAGGTGAATCCCAATTTTGAAGCATGGCTTTTGCAGAGACAGCTTCAGGGGAGAGGAAAGAAGGCGCTGAAAGTCGGCTGCGGCCTGGGAGACGACGCGGAGCGGCTGGCGGAGTTGGGTTTTGGGGTAACGGCCTTCGATATCTCTCCCACCGCCATAGACTGGTGCAGGAGGAGGTTCCCCCAGTCGAAAGTCCGCTACCTCGTCCAGGACCTCTTACAGGCGCCGGAGGAATGGAAGGGCGCCTTTGATTTTGTGCTGGAGTCCTACACGCTCCAGGTATTGCTCCCGGACCGTCGAAAGGCAGCGATCCGGTCCATCTCCCGCTTTGTTACCCCAGGGGGGATGCTCCTGGTCATCGCCCGGGGCCGGAAACCGGAAGAACCCAAGGGGGAGATGCCTTGGCCCGTGATTCGGGAAGAGTTGAAGGAATTTGAAGCCTGTGGACTTCAGGAAGTCAATTTTGAAGAGTATGTGGACAAAGAAGACCCGCCGGTAAGGAGATTCCGGGTGGAATACAGGAGGGGATAATGCCGGTCACCCGGTCGGCCAGTCAAGAGTTCTAAAGAAGTCCGCTGGTCTGCCGATCAACGGAAGAAGGAAGCGGGATATGGGGACCGGTTGCCTGGCGGACCCCTTTCATCCTTTGACCGGCAGACCGGCCGACCGGCTGACCCGTCATTTATCTCCCAGCGCCCGGCGGATGGCTTCGGACATGTCCCGCACCGAGAAAGGCTTCATCAAAAACTGGCGGATTCCCGCGGCCTGAGCCTCATTCGCATCGATGGCTTCGCTGAACCCCGTACAAAGGATGACCGGAAGACCGGGGCGGATCCGCAAAAGCTCCTCGGCCAGCCTAACCCCCGTCAATTGCGGCATGGTCTGATCGGTAACCACCAGGTCGAAAGCCCCGGGGTCCTTCCGGAACAAGGACAAAGCTTCCACGCTGTCCGTCTTCGCCACGACCTTGTAGCCCAACCGCTCCAGCATGTTCCGGATGCTTTGAACTTGCACCTCCTCGTCATCGACCAATAGAATCCGCTCCCGGCCCGTGGCGATGGGCCCTGAGGGGACTTTGAAAGACGACCCTTCTGCCTCCACCCGGGGGAAAAAGACATTGAAGGTCGCCCCCTTTCCCGCTTCACTGTAAACCGTGACGGCCCCCTTGGCGTTCCTCACGATTCCGTGAACCACCGACAACCCCATTCCCGACCCTTCCCCGGGTTTCTTGGTGGTGAAGAAGGGATCGAAGGCCCGCTCCATCACCTCCCGCGTCATCCCCACCCCCGTATCCGACACCGTCAGCCGCAGGTAAGTCCCGGGGTTCAGATCGGGGTGGAGCCGGGCCATATCTTCGTCCGCCTCGACCTCCGCCAGGCTCACCTCCAGCAATCCTCCGCGCTCCCTCATGGCATAGGCCGCGTTACTGCACAGGTTCATGACCACCTGATGGATCTGCGTGGGGTCGGCCAGAATGAATCCCGTCTCCCTCTCAATCTTCTCCCGGATCTCCACCGTGCTGGGCAGAGAAGCGCGCAGGAACTTCAGGGCCTCTTTGATGAGCGGTTCCGCCTTCAACGGCTTCGCCTCATGCTCCTTCATCCGGCTGAAGGTGATGATCTGTTTGACCAGGCCCTTCCCCCGCTCGGCCGCCTCCAGGACCAGGTGCAAGGGCTGGCGCATCGGGCTGTCCGGGGGGGCATCCAGGAGGACCAGCTCCGTGTTGATGAAGATCGGGTTCAGGATATTGTTGAAGTCGTGGGCGATCCCCCCGGCCAGGGTCCCCAGCGCTTCGGCCTTCTGCATTCTTCGCAGGTTCTGCTCCAGCCGCACCTCCTGGGTCACATCCCGCTCCATGGCCAGGTAATTGCTTACCGCGCCGGATCCGTCCCGGATGGGGGAGAGGGTAACATCAAGTGCAAAGGATTGGCCGTCTCTCTTCTTCCGGTTGACGCGCCCGCTCCATACCCCACCGCTGTGGATGATATCCTGAATTCTTTCCTTAAGCCCTGCTTCCAGAACATAACCGGCGAGGATTTCACAGTAATACTTTCCGAGCAGCTCCCGCTCTCCATCCCCACTGATCCCTCCAAAAGCCGGGTTGACGTAAACGATGATCCCCATCGGATCCGTAATCGCAATGCCCTCTCCAGCCTGCTCCACCGCCGCCACGAGACGTAAGCGCTCCGCCATTTCCTCCTGAAGCATCTCGTTCGACTTTACCAATTCCGCGGTCCGTTCCTCCACCCGCTGCTCCAGAGTCTCGGTTAGCTTCTGGAGCTCCAAAGTCCGCCGCCTCAGGGATTCCTCGGCCTCGGTGCGGAGCCGCTCCTGCCGCATCGCTTCCAACGCGTACGAAATGTCGGCACAGAGCGCTTCGAGCAGATTAACCTGCTCTTGGTCAAAGGCGCCCGGCTCGGCGGCATAAAGCGTGAGCACCCCGACAACCCTGCCATGCCGGTGCAAAGGAAAGGCGGCAGAGGCGCGGAACCCAAAACGCAGGGCGGGTTTGCGCCAGGGAGCCGCGGAGGGATTGATATCAAAGTCGTCATTGATCACCGGACGGTCTTCCCGGATGCAGGTGCCCGTTGGGCCGCTGCCCAACGCGCCTTCGGTTTCCACCCTGATCTCTTTCAAATAGGCTACCGCCGGGCCATACGATGCTGTTGGCACAACCCGCGGTTCCTCCACTCGCCCGACCCACACCAGAGGGAATCCTCCCTCCTCAGCGACAATCCGGCAGACCTCTCCGTACAACCGTTCTTCGTCGTGAGTCCGGACAATCGCTTCGTTCACCTGGCTGAGGACCGCATAGAGTTTCGTCAAACGGGCAATCCGGAACTCGCGGTGCTTGCGCTCAGTGATATCGTGCCAGACGACCACGACGCCGACGCGCTGTCCGTTCGAGTCCAGGATTTCAGCGTTAATTTCGAAGATGGCCTCCCGTCCGGCGGCGGTTGTAAGGCAGAGCACTTGCCCATGGACCGTTTCCCCGTTCAAGGCGCGGCGGAACGGCATCTCCTCCAGCGACAACGGGCGACCGTCCAGGTCGCGATAGCTTTTCGATTTCCAAATAGCCATCATGGCCGGGTCATCGAAGCCGGAAACATCCCGATCGATCCCCAGGATCCGGGCGGCCGCTGTGTTGATTTTTCGGGGCCGTCCTTGGGCATCGTAGAACAGAAGGGGATCGGTCATCGTTTCGAGAATAGCGTCCAGTTCTGAGGAGTTCTGCTGAATGAGAAGAGTTGCCTCTTTCAGCGCCCCCTCGGACTGCTTGCGTGCGGTGATGTCGCGGCTGAAACAGGCAACGCTGTTCACGCGCCCGTGGACATCCGAGACGGGGTAAAAACCGTGTTGGAAAAAGATGCCGCTGCGCTGGTCTTCAAACTCAACGGGCCGTCCGGACTCGACCGCCTCCCTCAGTCTCAGCAGCCGGGAGTGGGCCAGTTCCTCCGGCAGGATCTCCTCGAAATGCTTGCCGATGAGCTCTTCGGCGGTTTTTCCAAAACGTGACAGGGCGGTCTCATTGGCCATGAGCATGACGCCATCGCGGCTGAACAGCCAGATGGATTCCTTGGTTGCGTCCAGGATTCCTCGCAAGGTGGCTTCATTCTTCCGCAGATCCTCCTCAGCCCGCTTGCGCTCGGTGATGTCCCTGACCACGCTGATCAGGGTCCGGGTGCCCCCGACGGTCGCGCCCCGCGAGCTGACTTCTACGGGGAAGGTGCTGCCGTCCTTGCGCCGGTGCACGGTCTCGAAGAGGATGCCCCGGCTATCGGCCTCGGCCATCTGCTCGGCGGTCAGTCCTCGCGTGTCGGGCGCACGCAGGTTAGGAATGCCCAGGGTCAACAGTTCATCGCGGCTGTACCCATAGGCATTCACGGCCGCGGAATTGGCCTCGAGTATGCGCCCGTCATCCCTTCGCATGAAGAGGATGATATCCCGGGTGTGGGCCGATAGCAATTCATAGCGGCGCAGCGTCTCCTCGGCCTTCTTGCGGGCCGTGATGTCCCGCGCATAAACGTTGGCGTAGCTTTCTCCGGGGAACGGCGCGACCCAGACGGAATAGAACTTCCCGCCTAATTCCAAGCTTTGCTCGGTTTCGGACTCCTCGCCCATCGCTCGTCCGATCAGCGCCAGCAGCGGATTCGGCAGAAGCTGTCCGGCCTCGTATGCCCACTCAGGTAGTTTTGAAGCGGCCGGATTGCGATAGAGAACGGTTCCGTCGGCCGACACCCGCATGAGCGGGTTGGGGTTCTCCTCCGGAAAGCGCGCCAGCCACTCGGCCCGCTCACGGGCCTCTTGCAGTGCGGCGGCCAACCGATTGCGCTCGGTGACGTCACGGAAGAGGACCGTCAAGTTGTCCGGGCCGGGATAAGCGTGGATCTCCATGATCCGGTCCGAGATGGCCGAAGGGGCTTCGAAGTGAACCGGTTCGCCGCTCTCCATGGCGCGGCGGTATTCGGTCTCGAAAACGCTCCCGCGGGCGGCGGGGAAAACCTCAAAGAGACCGCGTCCGACCATCTCCTCGCGCGTCTTCCCGTAATGGCGGAGAGCCGCATCGTTGACGTGGGTGATCCGCCACTCCCGGTCGAAAGCGAAGAAACCGTCGGCAATGCTGTCCACGATGACCGCCAGGCGGTGCCTCGCGTCCTCAGCCTCGGCGCGGGCCGTCTCCAGCTCCGCCTGGTGCCGCCGCAGGGCTTCCTCGGTCGCCTTGAGGTCGCAGATGTCCACGAAGGTGACGACTACGCCCTCGATGCGGTCGTCCTGCGT
>PMCE01000016.1:2921-3067 GCA_003154025.1 Syntrophaceae bacterium | reverse complement strand
CCGATCAGGGCCCTCTGAGGCTTCCAGCTGGCAAAGATGGTAATGCCGATGGCCATGAATCCCCTGCCGCCCGCCATCCCGGTAGAGTATGTTTTGATCACCACGATGGCCAGGTAGGCACCGGCTATGCCGATCAGGACGGAACC
>PMCE01000016.1:0-2901 GCA_003154025.1 Syntrophaceae bacterium | reverse complement strand
TACATGAAATAGACCACCACGCTCTGGTTCAGGAAGCCGGAGAGGATGGGGATCTCGGATAGGATTCTTCCTCCGACGACCGGCGTGGGAGGGGCGATCGGCGGGGTCAGCGTGACCCCCACCACCAGCTTGTAGATCAGGTCGGACAGGCCCGTGCCCAGGATGAAGAAGACGACCCCGAGCAGGAACTGGTTGACCTTGTACGTCTCATGCAGATAGATGTAGAGCAGGCCGGTGGCCCCGCCGGCCACCCCCCCGGTTATAAAGCCGAAGAGCCAGTTCTGGGTCTGGGCGGCCACGATCAGGCCCGCGGAAGCGGAGGTGAGGAGGATCCCCTCGCCGAAGATGTTGAAAATCCCCGCCCGCCCTCCGATCAGGATTCCGAGAGCAACCAGGGTGTACACCGTCGCATAGAGAACCGTCTGGGATACAAAGGTGGTGATCGCGTCCATGGTTACCTCTTCGCCGACAGCTTGGCCCGGGTGATCACGATGAGCAGCACGATAATGGCCTGCAGGAGAAAGACGAGCTCTACCGGCACCTGCATGGTCCTCTGCAGACGGTCCGCGCCGACCAGGAGGACGGACATGAGAAAGGCGGCCACCGGAACGGCCATCGGGTTCCCGGCCACGACCAACGCGGCCAACACTCCTAACGCCCCGAAGTTTACCCCGCTGATGTCGGCGAAGCCTACCAGCAGCCGGTTATGGATGTTCAGGACCTCGAGCCCTCCGCCCAGGCCCGCCAGGGCGCCCCCGCAGAAGAAGGTCAGCATGAGCGTCTTGCGGAAATCGATCCCGTAGGACTGGGCGGCCACCGGGTTGTAGCCGATGGCGTTAATCTCGTACCCCAGCCGGGTCCGGTTGATCAATACGGAGACGAGGACCACCGCCAGCGCAGCCAAGAGGAGGGAGTAGGGGATTCCGCCCACGAAGCCGAGCGCGGCGCTGCACGGAAGAAGCATCGTCTGGGGGTGGCCGCCTTTCGGGTCGGTGAAGCCGCGCGCCGTGCAGATCAGGGCGACGCCCTGGAAGGCGACGTAGTTGAGCATGATGGTCGAGACGATGGGGTTGATGTCGAAATCGGCCTTCAGGTAGGCGGCGATCCAGGCGAGGGCCCCGCCCGCCAGGAGCGCCGTGAAGATGAGCATGGGGATCAATACGACCGCCGGCAGGTTCCAATCGGCCAGCAGCAGGCCGACGACGGCGGTCATGGCCCCCCCCAGCATCATCTGGCCCCAGGCCCCGATATTGAAGAACTTGATTTTGAAGGGGATCGAGAAGGCGTAGGTGGTGAAGAGGAGGGGGATGCTCACTTTGATCGTGCTCTTCAGGCCGGCAAAGGAACGGAACGAGGAGGTAATCAGCGTTTTTAAGACGTCGAGGACCGGGTACCCGAGAACGGCGGAGATGGCCGCGATGACCCCGAAAGACAGGGAGATGGCAATGCCATACACCTGGAGGCTGGGGAGAACCCGGGATAAACCGCCGGCTCCCCATGACCCGGCCGAGATCTCTGCTTTTGGCGTGCCGGCCATTCCTATGCCCCTATCATCGCGAGGCCGATCTGGTACTTGTTGAACTGATTCCGCTGGAAGATCCCCCGGAGTTCGCCCCGGTGGATCACCGCGATGCGATCGCTCAACATCATCAGCTCGTCCAGGTCCTCGTTGACCCACAGGACGGCCTCGCCCTGGTTGCGGATCTCCACCAGCTTCTGGAAGATGAATTCCACGGAGGAAATGTCCAGCCCGACGGTGGGATTATGGGTGATCAATAGACAGATCGGGCTGACGAAAGCCCGGCCGATGATCACCTTCTGGATGTTCCCGCCGGACAACCGCTTGATGAGGAAGTCCTCATCCGGCGTGTAGATGGCATAGTCGTCGATGGTTTTCCGGGCGGCCTTTCCCGCTTCGTCCCAATTCGTGAACAGGTTGTGGCGCAGGAAACGTTTCTCCCCGTGATGCCCGAGGAGGACGTTCTCCTTGATCGAGCCTTCGATCAGGATCCCCTGCTGGACTCTCTCTTCCGGCGTGAAGAAGACTCCCCGGGCGAACACTTCGAGAGTCGAGAGCCCCCGGATGCTTTCTCCCTTGACCCGGATGTCGCCTTCTTTCACCCGGGAAGGATGGATCAACGCCTCCACCAGCTCCTTCACGCCGTTCCCGGAAACCGAGGCGACGCCCAGAATCTCCCCGCCGTAGAGGTCGAAAGAGATGCGGTTCACCCCCACCCCTTTTTCGCCGGCCGCGACCGAGAGGTTCTGCACCTGGAGGACGGGGGATTCGCTGCGGCGGCAGTCGGGCAGCTGGACCCGGGGAAGGGCGCTTTCGGTGATCTTGATCTCTTTTTCGATGAACATCATCTTCACGAGTTTTTCCCGGTCCATCTCCTGACGATCGATTTCGCCCTCGACTTTTCCCTTGCGCATGACCGTCACGGTGTCGCAGGCCTTCATCACTTCCCGGATTTTGTGGGTGATCAGGATGATGGTGATCCCCTGGTCGGTGAGCTTCTTGACCGATTTCAGCAGCTGCGCGAACTCGCTCTCGACTAAATAGGTTGTCGGCTCATCCAGGATGATCAGCTTGGCCCCCCGGTACAGCGCTCGGATGATCTCGATCTTCTGCTTGATTCCCGCCGGGAGCTCCTTCACCTTGACATTCAGCGGAAAGCTCAGGCCGACCTCTTCGCAGAGTTTCAGAATGCCGGGCCTTTCCCCCCCCATGGAGAAAGAGANNTGGTAGTACCCGTAGAGGATGTTCATGAGGGTGGTCTTGCCGGCGCCGTTTTCTCCCAGGAGGCCGTGAATGCCCCCCTTTTCGATGGAGAAATCTACATCGTTCAGGGCAACCACTTCCCCGAAGACTTTGCGGATGTTTTTCAATTCCACCAGCAT
>PMCE01000242.1:2467-2664 GCA_003154025.1 Syntrophaceae bacterium | reverse complement strand
CTTTTGAGAAAGAATCTGGCCGCTGAAGCCGCCCCGCGGGAAACCCAGCCTCTGTCTGAAGCGGTTCAGCCGACCCTTCAAACCAGGCGCCTCTTCCTGCGGCCATTTGAACTCCCCGATGGGGAAGACGTCCGGAGGCTGGCAGGGGATCGGGCCATTGCCGATACCACCCTCCAGATCCCCCACCCTTACGAAGT
>PMCE01000242.1:0-2376 GCA_003154025.1 Syntrophaceae bacterium | reverse complement strand
TATGGATTTCAGTCTTTGAATTTAAACCGGATTCACGCCTACCATTTCAAACGGAATCCGGCATCCGGGAGGGTCATGAAAAAATTGGGCATGACCCATGAAGGTTCTTCCCCGGAACATATAATGAAGTGGGGCGTCTTTGAGGATGTCGAGCTCTATGGAATTCTCCGTTCCGGATGGCAGAGGGCGGAGGAAAAAAGGATTCAGGTCTCAGGCCTCAGGATTCAGGTTCCTGACTCCTGATTCCTGACTCCTGTTTCCTGTCTTATCTTCCCTGCGAACTCCGCGGCCCGCAGCGAAGCGGGCGAGAGAAAGCGTTTGTCTTTCCCGCCATGGAGGAGAGTCGCGAGGTTAGACGGTTCCCTCCGCCGGAACCGGAACGGTAGATAAAATTTCCCTGGCGATGTCTTCCGCCGACTGCCCCTTCATCCTTGCTTCGGTCTTCACGATGAAGCGATGGGCCAGGACCGGGACGGCCAGGGATTTTACATCATCCGGAATCACATAATTCCTTCCCCCGATGGCCGCCTTCGCCTGGGCGGCGAAATAAAGCCCCAGGGAAGCCCGCGGGCTGGTTCCCAGTTTGATCTTCTCGTGGCCCCGCGTCGCCCGGGTCACGGCGGTGATATAGCGGCTTACCGAATCCTCCACAAAGACCTTCCGACAGATCTTCCGCAGCTCCAGAATCTCTTTGTCTTCCAGGACGCTGGTCAAATCGTCCATGGGATTCGCCTGGCGGAAGCGGCTCAGGATCGCCTCTTCTTCCCCGTCGTCCGGGTAGCCCAGCCTCACCCGGAGAAGAAAGCGGTCGAGTTGGGCTTCCGGCAGGGGAAAGGTTCCCTCCAGCTCGATGGGGTTCTGCGTGGCCAGGATCATGAAAGGTTGCGGCAGGGGAACGGTTTCCAAGTCCACGGTGACCTGTTGCTCCTGCATGCACTCCAGCAGGGAGGACTGGGTCCGGGGCATGGCCCGGTTGATTTCATCCACTAGTACGATGTTGGCCAGGATGGGACCCGGCCGAAATTCGAAGGCCGAAGTCTTCTGGTTGAAGTAATGGATTCCGGTCACATCCGAGGGGAGGAGGTCGGGGGTGCATTGAATTCTTTTGAACCGGCAGCCCACGGACCGGGCCATGGCCCTGGCCAGCAGAGTCTTGCCCACCCCGGGAACGTCTTCGATCAGCACGTGGCCTCCGGAGAGGAGGGCGATAAAAACCTGCTGGATCGTCTCCGCTTTTCCCACGATGACCCGGTTGACATTCCGGAGCAGTTTTTCCGCAGCTTCCTTGACCCGCCCCACGTCAGACGCTGAAGGGGCAAAAGATTGATTCATGTTTATCTCCTGTTAATCGAACCCGGCTAAGCCGAAATCAAACAATGAAAATGTAGGGGCGGCCCTATGTGGCCGCCCGCAAGATGGGCAACCATCACGCGCTTCGCGTGATTGCCCCTACAATTTGTTACCATTTTGCGCACGATTTCATTCTTAGCGGGCCTGCAGAATTTCGGATTTTGTCAAAAAACCCTTGTCTGGTCTGGTAACTAATCTCAGAAATCCCCCCCCTTTCTTAAAGGGGAGCCTTAGGCGAGGGTTAGCCTTTGGGCTGCGCGGTTGCTATTCCGGGGTCCTTCATTTTCTTTGACCCTCGCCTAAAACGGGTTTGCCGGACCCTCTGCCACCTCTGCCGCAATTCTTCCAATCCCCTCTCCGTCGGCGCCGCGAGGCTGTACCGGGTGCGGACGTACTCTTCGGTGATGAAGGTAAAATCCCCGCCGCTCTCCGGAAGCCAGACGATCAACCCTTCCAGGTATTCATAGGGCGTTTGAGCCCGGTTCCGGGCGTGGCCCCTGGTGGCGGCCCAGCCCAGGAATTGGCGGTAAATTTTCCGCACGAACTCGGCTTCCGGCAGAATGGGGTCCGCTTTTTTTCTTTTCCATAAAGGCCATTTGACTCCCAGAGCCAGGAATAACCTTTTCAGGAAATTGATGAGGTCCTCGCGGAAGGCCCCCGGCAGCGGTTCCACCTCAAAGCCCTCCGTGCCGCCCCATTTCCGCCGGAGCCAATCCAGGACCTGGGAGGAAAGCCGCCACAGGGCGAGAAGGAGGAGGAAGACCCACATCATCGCCCAAATAAACCGTATAACCTCCCGCACCGAGTCGGAGAAGAGCTGAAAGGGAAACTCGTCCGGTCTTTTCATCTGCGGCAAGGGAGTGGGAGGGGGCAGGTCGGCCGCCTTGGGCAGGGGAAAAAGGTCGCTCAGGAAACGAAAGATTATCGCCAGAATTCCCAGAATCCATTGGCCCGCTTGGGCCAAAAGGGAAAGAAGGAATTCGACCAGCGGGGGGTTGATCACCCGGCTGATCAGCCAACCCGCGC
>PMCE01000006.1 GCA_003154025.1 Syntrophaceae bacterium | reverse complement strand
GCCTCAGCTGCTGGCGAAATTCCCGGATCTCATCCTCCAGTCGCTTCACGTCGGGATTCGCTTGGGTGGTAAATTCCCGAAGGGCCCCCAGCTGGACCTCTCGGGTCATGATTTGGGCCTTCATTTCGGCTAAGGCCCGGATGGCCACTTCGGCCTGGGTATCGAGGACCGCTACCTTTTTCTTGGTCTGGAAATTCTTCAATTTTTCCTCAAACCCTTTCANNCAGAAAAATTCGATTTCTCTTGGCCATGGAGAGGGCGGAGCTGTTGAGAAAGCGTTGCAGGGCATTCGTGTACTCGTTGGCAATATCGGCCGCGATTTGGGGGTCTCTGAATTCTACGGCGATGCCGATCGTCCCTTTCCGGTCATCCGTGATTCTGGCAATATTCTTCTGAAGCTCCAATAGGGTATCTTGAAGCGTGGGAGGCTTTTTGACCTTCCATCGCTTATTTCCCTCGTCCCAATCATCGCTGAACAAAGTTTTGATCAATTTCAGCTTTTGGATCACGTCTTCGGCCACCGTGCGACTGCTTAAGATGTTCATCAGTCGATCCGTCGCCGACTTGCCCAAACTCCCCCCGATGGCTCCCCCCAGGAACGGTAGATTCTGCAGTGCGGCCAGCGAGGAGAACAGCCGGTTCTGGGAGGATTCCACGGGCATAAGGGTGGCATTGGCTTGGTAGGTGGGCGTCAGAAGAAAACTGATGATGCCGGCCGACAGAACGGAAATGAGGAAGAGATAGAGAATGATTTTTCGGTGTTTCTTGATGACTAACCAATAATCAAAAAGGCTCACTTCATCCACTGGTTGTTCCATGGGATCTCTTTCCTGGTTTGGTCTATTTCGTCTGGTTGGTCTATTGAGTCATCGAGTCACTTGGTCGGTTAGTACAACGCTAGAATCACCCCCGCCGCCACAGCGATCTGGAAGAGGATCTGGGCCCAGTCTCGGGTCTCTCTTGTATAGTTGATTCTTTCGTATTTCTCCGGAACCAAAATCGTGTCGCCGGGGCCCACCGGCGTTGATAGGAACCCTCGCCCGAAGAACCCGGATTGGGTGCGGCTGACGACGGACCCATCCGCCCTGACCAGATATATTCTCTTCTCATCGGCGTTCTCCGCCGGCCCCCCCACTTTATTCAGGTAATATTCCAGGGGGGTTTCCTTGGTGTACAGGATCGCATTGGGGTTGAAAACCCGGCCCATCACCATAACCGTCGAAGGAAGCATGGATACTTGGAGGGAGTCTCCCTCTTCTAACTCCAGGTCCTGCTCCGACCCTTTGAATTTATCCAGAGGGAGGAGTTTAATGACCATCCGGCCGGTAGCGGTGACGGTCTTCAGCCGGCCGATGAGTTGCTTCCTCTGCTCCAGCGCTCTGGCCCTTTGTTCCGCTTCGTCTTTGGAAAGCGCCCCCTCCGTGGCCCGGGCGGTCTCTTTGATGATCTCCTGCTCCTGCTCCTGGATGAAATCCTGAATCCGCTTCTCCTGAATCTTGCGGACCGATTCGCGGGTGAAGACGGCCGCCGGGAGGTAGGCCCAGGCGGTAAATCCTCCGGCTCTTTCCAGGACGGAGCTCAAGCGTTCTCCCTTTTGGAAGGTGTACACCCCCGGGAATTTTACTTCCCCGGCGAGGTTGATGGATTTGTCCACGTACCATTTGGGAATCTGCCGTACGATAAGATTGTCGTCTTCCTCCAGAAGGAGATTGTGTTCCGGGTTTTCCTGCAAGGCTTCCCGTAGGTTGAGGTTGATTAATTTGGAAGCTACACCTTTATCCGTTTTAACCAGGCGGGTAATTTCAGCCTCCTGGAGATGGGCGCTGCGCTTCAGGTTGCCGGCGTCATGGATGAGGTCCCGGACCCGCATATTTCCCAGCAGAGCATATTTCCCGGGCCGGTTTACGTCTCCGGAAATCGCCACCTGCGGCATTTCGCGCATATCTTTTAATGCGAAAACCACGACCCGATCCAGCTCCATGAGGGGAGTGTCACTCGCCGGATCTCGGTGTAAGAGTAGTTTTTCCAGGTCAGCAGAAATGGTTTGCTTGCGAAAATCCGGTGGAAGGAGTCGGATGATCTGGGCATATTTCAGGTAGGGTTCCGGGAGAAGACTTTCCGTCGAGGGAAGGAGGTCGGAAATTTTCATCCCTGCCTTCAACTCATAACCCCCTGGCCGCTTGACGTGCCCCTCCAAATAGACAATCTTTTGCACTTGGGGGAAGATGGGGAAGACTTTTATTACGTCCAGGTCCTGAACCTTTACCGATAACTCAGGAATGGACCTCTTGTCTTGAGCCCTGTTGGAAAGATCGAAGTCTGCTACGATTCGCTTCTCGTGGGCGGTCACCCGTTCGATCTGCACCCGATTCAAAAACCCCACCGCCGAAATGCCGCCGGCTAATTCGATCATCTCCCCCAAACTCGTTGGGCCTTTCATTTCGTAGATCGCCGGCCGCTTGAAGGCCCCGGCGAGGCCAGCCGTAGGCCCGATAATGGGT
>PMCE01000299.1 GCA_003154025.1 Syntrophaceae bacterium | reverse complement strand
ATTTTTTCATTTTCTTGACTTGAGTCAAGGTTTCCTTTTTCTTGTTGTTCTATCATTAAACCGGATAAGGAATTGGCCTCTGCGTTCTCCGCGTTCTCGGCGGTTAAAAAGGAGGAGGGAAAAGATGAGGTGTCCGGGGCAAGACAGCCGGTANNGTCGAGTTCTTCAAAGACGAATCCACCCGGCGTTGCAAGAAGTGCGGGAACAAGATCATCAACCCCAAGATGGATTTCGGCTGCGCTTCCTACTGCAAATACGCCGAACAGTGCATCGGGGAGCTGCCCCCGGAAGTCATCGCCCAGCGCGACAACCTGCTCAAAGACCGGGTGGCTATCGAGATGAAGCAGTACTTCCAGAGGGACTTCAAGCGGATCGGTCATGCCACCAGAGTGGCCCGCTATGCCGAGCAGATCGTGCGCGAAGAAAAGGGAGACCCGGCCATCGTCCTTTCCGCCGCCTACCTCCATGACATCGGCATCCATGAAGCCGAGCAAAAACACCAGAGCACGGAGCCGAAGTACCAGGAAGAGTACGGCCCTCCCATCGCCCGGGAGATTCTGGCCAAGCTGGGAGCCAAACCCGAGCTGATCGAAGAGGTGTGCGACATCGTCGGCCACCACCACCACCCCCGGCCGGAGGAGACCGTTAACTTCAAGACCCTCTACGACGCCGACATGATCGTGAACCTGGAGGAGAACCAGCAGGAAGCCAAGTTGCCCCCGGAGAAACTGACCGCCATGATCGAGAGGAATTTTCTCACCGGCACCGGCCGCCAGCTGGCAAAAAAAACATTTCTAACCACAGAGACCACGGAGAAAAACATATAGGTCAAAAAGGAAAAAAGCTTTTCTTTTTGACTTACAAAAACTCTGTGACCTCTGTGGTGAATATTCCTGGTAGGGAGAAAAAAATGAAAATCAAACGGAAAATCATCCAAATCGACGAAGAAAAGTGCAACGGTTGCGGGGTCTGCGTTCCGTCCTGCGCCGAAGGGGCCATCCAGGTGNNGCCGATGACTTTGATGAAATAGCGGTGGAGGACCACCTGAAAGCCACCGGCGACGCCCCTGGCGCGCATGGAGGTCATAAAGAAGAGGCCCCAGCCATGCCCTGCGGCTGCCCTTCCGCGCGCATCCAGAGCTTTGCGTCCGCCAGGGATTGTGAACAGGCCAACCAGCCCGTTGCCCAGAGCGGCGCGGATTCCGCCCTGACCCACTGGCCCATTCAGATCCGGCTGGTGCCGCCCAGCGCTCCTTTCCTGAAGGGGGCCGACCTGCTGGTGGCGGCGGACTGCACTCCGGCAGCCTATCCCAACTTTCACCGGGATTTCCTGAAAGGGAAAGCGGTCATGATTGGGTGCCCCAAATTCGACGAGCCCCAGGCTTACGTCCAGAAGTTCGCCGACATCTTCAAAACCGCGGGGGTGAAGTCGGTGACCGTTCTCACCATGGAAGTTCCCTGCTGCCAGGGGCTTCCGGTAATCGTCAAAAAAGGAATGGAACTATCCGGCAAGAAGATCCCCTTGACTCAGGTCATCATCAGCGCCAAAGGAGAGGTCCTGGGGAAGGAGAAGCTGGTCGCCTAAGGTTGCCGCCTTGCACCCCGGCCCTCTCCCTTCCTGGGCGAAAGCCGGGGTGGAGCCGCGAGGCGAGAAATGAAACTTCCTTTTGAAAACTGAAATTTTGGAAAAGCTTGACTTAGGTCAAACCCCAGGGCGGAAATTCTGTTAGCATGAAATAGGCTAAAGATAAGGTTTTTCTTGAAAGGATTCTGACAGGAAGGGGCCCTTTTCTTGGTCAATTCCCAAATTCAACCCGGATGGGGGTTGTCCCTATTTCCTGTCTCATCTCTCCAGGGAATAAAAACATCCACCACAGAAAGGAAAAAGAATCATGGACGAAAAAACTATGTTCTGTTACCAGTGCGAACAGACAGCTAAAGGAGAAGGTTGCGCCAAAATGGGCGTCTGCGGCAAGGACCCTGATGTGGCAACCCTCCAGGACCTATTGGTCTATGCCCTCAAAGGTCTCGCCCTCTACGCCGTCGAGGGGCGCAAAGTCGGGATCAAAGACCGGAAGGTCGACGTATTCGCCGTCGAGGCTCTGTTTTCGACCCTGACGAATGTGAATTTTGACTCGGACCGCTTTGTGAAATTAATCAACCAATGTGTGCAACTGAGGGAGGAGCTGAAAGAGAAAGTCCGCGCCAAGGGTGGCAAAGTCGATTTTTCCGACGGCCCGGCGGCATTCAAACCGGGAAAGAACCTCCAGGCGCTGATCGCTCAGGGGAAAAATACCGGATTGAAATCCGACCCGACCATCAATCCCGATATCCTGTCCCTGCAGCACACCCTGCTCTTCGGCCTGAAAGGAGTCGCGGCCTACGCCGACCACGCCCAGATTCTTGGCCAGGAAGATGACCGGGTGTACGCCTTCATCCATGAGGGGCTGACCTCCACTCTGAGAAAGGACCTGGGACTCAACGACTGGGTCCAGCTGGTCCTGAAATGCGGGGAGGTCAACCTTCGTACCATGGAGCTCCTCGACGCGGCCAACACCGGGACTTATGGCCATCCGGTTCCCACCAAAGTTCCCCTGGGGGCCAAAAAGGGAAAAGCCATCTTGGTCTCCGGACACGACCTGAAAGACCTGGGAGAGCTACTCAAGCAGACGGAAGGCAAAGGAATCAATGTTTACACCCATGGGGAGATGCTGCCGGCCCATGGCTATCCCGGGTTGAAGAAGTATTCCCACTTCTACGGCCACTATGGGACGGCCTGGCAGAACCAGGCCAAGGAATTCGCCGAATTTCCCGGGGCCATCCTGATGACCACCAATTGCCTGCAGAAGCCCAGGGACAACTACAAAAGCAACGTCTTTACCTCCGGCACCGTAGGCTGGCCGGGGCTTACCCATTTGACGGGTGGGAACTTCAAGCCGGTCATCGACCGGGCCTTGGCCCTGCCCGGGTTTTCCGCAGATGTGAACGGGCGCTCGGTCATGGTAGGATTCGCCCGCAATGCCGTGATGGGCGTCGCCGACAAAGTCATTGCAGCGGTGAAGGGAAAGGCCATCCGCCACTTCTTCCTGGTGGCCGGCTGCGATGGCGCCAAGCCGGGACGGAATTATTACACCGAGTTTGTGGAGAAGGCCCCCAAAGACACCGTCATTCTCACCCTGGCCTGCGGGAAATTCCGATT
>PMCE01000293.1:17161-22319 GCA_003154025.1 Syntrophaceae bacterium | reverse complement strand
TCGTAGGTCCGCAAAGGAGTGGAGACATACCGGGAGCCGAAGTAGTTCTCGGCAGTGATGATTTTTCGAAACTGAGCGTAAGGGTTGAGCGAACCGTTGTAATGGTTCTTGATGGCCACTTTGCCCAGGATGGATTGCAGACGCTCATCGGAGAGCCGGGCGTCGTACTGGTATCTCCGGGTGATCATGGCCGCAAGCGAGGGCATGGAGGCCCCGTATTTCCGTTCGTTGCGATCGATGACTTCGGCCAGGATCTTGGTGGTCTGGGCCGTGGGGAGGTGGGTCATCTTCTCCCCGGCTACGATCAGGACGTTGCGATGGTACCCGGAGGCGACGGCATGGAAGGCCGCCTCGAAGGCGGCGGAGCCGGTGGAAGACGCCGTCTCCACGCGGGCGGAAGGGATTCCGGGAAGTCCCAGGCGGTCGGTGATCAGAGCCGCGAAATTGCTCTCCCCGGTGAACTCTTCCACGCTCATGACGCCGATAAAGACGTAGTCGATGGCATTGACCCGGGCGTCGACGATCGCCCGGGAGGCCGCATCCACCATGAGCTGGGGAAGGGTCAATGCACTTTTCCCGAATTTGGCCATGCCGACGCCGGCAACGTAGACCTCAGTGGGCATATACCTCCCGCAGTCTAAAATTCGCCTGATTATACAGAATCGGTGCGCCTTTGTCGAGAAGAAGGATCGCCTCGCGATCCGACCGCTACGATCGAGGACCATCCCGCCGCAGGCGGGATTTGAGGATCGTCACGCCTCTGGCGTGACTCGAGGATCGGCCCTTCACGCCTTGAGGAAAGAGACCTGCGTTTCCCCGCTCTTCTGAAACTCCGTTACCCGAACGATTTACCCCGAAGTGAAACACCCTGGATGCAACCAGGCCGAGGAGTAATGAGTTGTCCCTGGGCATTCATTCGAATTCGATTTTCCCGCCTCGACCGGCCCCGCCGGCAAAGCGCGCGGCGCCCGAACGGCCTTCCAGTTCCACCATGGGGAGTCCCTTCTCGAACTCGCTGCGCAGAGCTTCCTTGAGGGGAAGGTCCCACTGGGTGCAGGCCGACGGGCGGTCGGCGTTCACGCAGGCCTGGGGAAAAGAGCTGATTTCGAGAGCCAGGTTCTCCGCTTCCTCGCGGGACTTCCCCCGGGGGACGACCCGGTTGACCAGCCCCGTGGAATAGGCGTCCTTGGCGGAGAACGGCCAGGCGGAGGTTTGACCCCGCGGACCCCTTCATTTGCAATGGCCGATATAGGAGTCATCCTGCTTATGATTCAGCTCCCAACCATTATACGAAGAAAAGAAGCCCTCCCTCAACACTCATTTGAAAGTACCTTGACTAGACACACCTACCTATATAAAATCGGGCCAACAGTAAAGTTCATCCGATGAAAATGTCGCTTGTTACCGCAGGGGTTCAGCAGGAAAGTGCCTGCCTACAAAGGCAGCATAACCTGAACCTTTGGCGGCCTAATCCCGCTTTGCGGGGCTGGAACCTACAGGCCTTCAGGCCGCAGGCCAGCAGCGGGCTCCGTTCAGCGGCCTTGGTAGGCGTAATTACAATCCATAGAGGTCTTGCATGCGTCTCCGAATATATCAAATTGATGCTTTCGCCAGCCGAGTCTTCAGGGGCAATCCTGCCGCCGTTGTGCCCCTACCCGAATGGCTGGGCGACGCCCAGTTGCAGTCCATCGCCGCGGAAAACAACCTTTCCGAAACAGCCTTCTTTGTTCCTCAGGACGAACATTTCCACCTGCGCTGGTTCACACCCACGCAGGAAGTCCGGTTGTGCGGACATGCCACCCTGGCCGCGGCCTCCGTNNGGGCGGGAAATCTGCTGACCATGGATTTTCCCAAGCTCATTCCCAAAACCTGTGAGCCGCCGGTGCCCCTGCTGGAAGGATTAAGGCGCAAGCCGGTGGAGGTGCTGGCCACGGACACCGATACGAATTATTATGCGGTCTACGAAAATGAGGCCGCGGTCCGCGCGATCGGGCCGAATTTATCGTTACTGGCGAACTTGCATCCTTACGGTGTGGTCGTCACCGCCGTTGGAGAGGAAGCCGATTTTGTGTCCCGCTATTTTGCGCCCGGCTACGGCATTCCCGAAGACCCGGTAACCGGTTCGATCCATTGCGCCCTGACCCCCTATTGGTCGCAACGCTTAGGCAAGCCCGTGTTGCATGCGCGCCAGGTATCGAAGCGGGGCGGCGAATTGGAGTGCGAAGACCTGCCAGGACGGGTCCTGATTTCAGGTCAGGCGGTCAGGTACCTGGAAGGCGAGATTTACATCTGAAATACGGAGAATCGACATGAAGGGCACAACCGGCCATTTATTCGCCTACGGGACGCTCATGTCGGGGGAGATCATGCTCGCCGTAACCGGAAGTCGGTTTCCGGCCGCCCCCGGCGTTCTGCGGGGGTTCCGGAGGAACCGCATCCGCGGGGAAGTCTATCCGGGCATTATCCCCAGCCTCGAGGAGAGGGTTGATGGAATCCTCTACCGCAATCTGACCGAGGACGATTGGAAACGTCTCGACCTGTTCGAAGGAGAGATGTACGTCCGGTCCGGTGTCACCGTGCAATTGGAGGACGGCACAGTAGGACAAGCGCAGACCTACGTGCTCAAGCCTCAATTTGAAAACCGGCTCAGCTCGGAGCCCTGGTCGCTCGAGGAATTCCTGCAGTCGGGAAGGGCGCGGTTCGAGTCGCAGTACCCCGGCTTCGCAGCATTGAGCGGGGAGATGCGGAAAGAAGGCCGGAACGGCAAAGGGGGATCATGCGCCGGTTGAACTTTAGGTGCATGGATGGTGTCGCCCAGAATCTTTACGCCGCTTTTCCGACGCTATCAAAGGGGTAATAAATTTGCACCGGTCGTTGAGTGTGTTGATACCCCTGTCCCTTTTTAGCCCAGATATTTGTCGCCGAAGGCGGTCAGGGCTTTCACGAAACATTCCATGGGGGGGCGGGACATGCCGAAGCCGATGACCCCCCTCACCCGTCCCGGCTCTTTGTGCGCTACCGGAGTGTCCACGATGGGAAGGATCCCGGTTTCCACAACCTTGCGGACATCGATGCCGGTCGGGATCCCCTGGAAGCCCAGGGTGGGGATCGGATAGCTCGGGTTTTTCGCCAGGGTGATCTCGTACATCTCGCGGGTGTAGGCGCTGGCTGAGCCCGGTTCATCGGCCACCGTGACGTGGGTCGGGGCGGCGGCGATGGCGCACCCCCCGAAACCGGCGGTCTCGATGATCGCCGAATCCCCCAGGTCGGGGCATCCATCCTCCTGGGTGAATCCGGGATGGTAGGTTCCTTTGACCGGCTGGGCGGGGCCGACAAACCAACGGTCGCCCAGCCCGCTGACCCGGATGCCGACCTCCACGCCGTTGCGGGCGATGGCCGTGACCACGGTGCTGGCTTCAAGGTTATGGGCGGCATCCATGATGGATTTGCATCCGGCCATGGTCAGGGGAACGATGGCCAGGTCGAAGTCCGCCAGGTACTCGAGGACCTCAGCCGCCGCGGAAGAGTCCTGGACGGCCCTCACCAGGTGGGGCGCCATGGCGCGGGCGAAGATGGAGGTTCCCGCGCTCACCCGGTTGTGCAGCTCGTCTCCCATGGTCAGGGCGCGCGCCCAAAGGGGCTTCAGCTCCAGCCTTCGCCGTTTTCGCACCGCGGCGCCGAGCGTCGGCATGCCCACGTCGCGGAGCCAGCGCATGTTCTTGAGCGTGGGCTCATCAAAGCACCCGCTGGCCTGGGCGAGGTCCCTCCAGCCGCAGTACGCGAGATTCCCGAAGGAGGCGTTACGGACCACAAACACGGGCATGGAAGGGGAGATCACCCCGGCCATGGCTCCCACGGTCTGGTGCTCGTGGCAGGGGGAAAACCGGATCTTTCCACTGGATGCCAGCCGGACGGCCTCGTCGGGAGAATGGGCCCGGCCCTCAAACATCAGAGATGCCATGATGGCCCCCCGCATGGGGCCGGCCATCCGTTCCCAGCGAATGGGCGGACCGGCATGAAGGATGGTGTTCTCGGTCATACCGGGAATAACCTCCCGGGCCGGGCGGAGGTCTTCCCAGAGGGGGTCTCCGGCCAGGATCCGGCGGACCGCTTCTTCGTTGGCTTCTTCGATCTTCCGGACGATATTTTCCATCATTCCTTCGTTTTTCTTCCGCTCAGGCGGTCGAGCAGGTTGGCGAGTTTCGGATCGCCGCCCGCGGGCGGCCGCCAGGCGACGTGAACGGCCTTCGCCCCCTGAGACAGGAGGGAGCGGTAGAACCACTCCAGCCCCACATTCACGACACGCAAAGGTTCTTTTCCCGGAGGCGGGGCTGCAAGGTCATTTTTCCCCATGATCTTCCTTCTTTCGCTCCCCCAAGGCCATCAGGGCTGCCATCCTGGCTGCGTCGGCGTTGGTGGGAGCCAAAATCACTCCGGCAGACCGGAGCCGGGTTTCCTGTTCCCGCCAATTCTGCGGGTCTCCTTCCACGCCCAGAACATGGGCCACAAAGGCTATGTGCCTCCCCCGCGAGAGAGCTCTGGAGCGGGCCTCGCGAATGGCCGGCAGCAGGGCCCCGGCCATGTCGGGATGGCTCCCGTATCCCAGGACCACGTCCAGGACAATGGCCGCTACGGAGGGGTCTTCGGCTTCCTGAAGGAGGCGGTCTTNNTCGGGAAGTCTCCTCCCGGGGGCAAGGGGGACATTGGACCAAGCCGGCCCAAGAAGGTCTTCCCACACGACGAGCGCTTCCTGGCAGAGGGAGCCGCCCGAAAAAAGACCGCGCACGAATAACTGGTCGGGGCGCAGCTTCCGGCTTTCCCCGCAAGCCTCCCGAGCCAGCGCGGACGGCATCGCACCATCGATTTCGGCCCCCCGGCCGGAGAGGCGGGCCGCGGTTTGAGCAGTCTCGGCCAGAGTTGGAACCAGGTGTACCGGGGGATCGGACTCCCGGGAAAGCATTCCCAAGAAACAGGCCACCACGGGTTTAGGAGATTTTTTCAGCCGCGCCCGCAGGGTGTTAACCCCATCGGAGTCCGGCTTTTTGCAGATCAGCACCAGAACTGCCGTCTCCGGGTCCTCTTCCAGGAGCTCGATGGCCTGGAGAGTGGTGATCGCCCCGACCTCCGCCCGGAGATCTCTCCCCCCGGTTCCCAGAGC
>PMCE01000293.1:14826-17116 GCA_003154025.1 Syntrophaceae bacterium | reverse complement strand
CCGATCAATGCCGTTCCGCAATCCGGACCCATGACCAGAAGGCCTCTTTCCCGGGCGATCCTCTTGAGGGTGACTTCCTCCTCAAGGGGCACGTTGTCGCTGAATAAAAAAACGTGGAGGCCCAGGTCCAGAGCTTTTCGGGCTTCCCGAGCGGCATACATTCCGGGAATTGAAATGAGAGCCAGGTTTGCCCCGGGGAGGGCCTGCACGGCTCCTTCGAGGGAGTGATAACGAGCCTCCCCGGACTCCGCGCCGGTCACCTGTTGGGCCAGCATTTCCTCCAGGCGGGCGAACGCCCTGGAAGCGGAATCGGGATCCGTCGCCCGGAGGACGACCAGCAGGTCGCAGGCCCCGGCGTCGGAGGCTTGGGGCACGGCCAGGTCCAGGGCCGAGAGCAGATTCTTGTTGGCTTCGGTCCCCATGATGGCCACGGCTTTCAGGACCCCCGGCACCTTCTCCAATCTGGCCGAGAGGAGCATGAGAACCATGGAGTCCCGGTACTCATGGCGAAGGACCCGGGCCAGAACACAGGAGGCGGTCATGGAACCTTCCTTCAAAAAAATCCCTTAGGCGCTATCAGGGCTGTAGGCTTTCCTGCGGAAAGGGGGAAAATTCAACGGACATGGAATGATGTATAGGACAGCCGGGAAAACCCTGTCAAGTCAATATTCAGACAGGCCTCCGGCGGGGGAGGGAGGTTTACTCCCCCGGCCGGAGAGATGTGGGGGATCAAATCTTCTGGAAAGCTTGGTCGCAGGCCTCGATAGTTTGATCCAAATCCTTCTCCGTATGAGCCAGTGACAGGAAACACGCTTCGAATTGGGACGGGGGAAGGTAGATCCCCGGTTCCATCATCTGCATGAAGAATCGGGCAAACCGTTTTGTATCGCTCCTTTTGGCGGTCGCATAATCGGTAACCGGTCCTTCCGTAAAGAAGAGGGTGGACAAACCGGTGGCCTGGTTGATCGAAAGAGGAATCCCCCTCTTCTTCCCCCTTTCCAGAATGCCCCGGGTGAGAACCCGGGTTTTCTTCTCCAGGTCCCGGTAGACCTTGGGGGATTTCAATATCTTTAAGGTCTAGATCCCGGCGGTCATGGCCATGGGATTTCCCGAGAGGGTCCCTGCCTGGTAGACCCCGCCGAGGGGAGCCACTTTTCCCATGATCTCCCGTTTTCCTCCATAGGCCCCCACGGGCAAGCCGCCCCCGATGATCTGGGTTACCGGTCCCTGGCCCTGACCNNCCACCATCGTCGCCCTGCAGCAGAAGTTCGACGAGAGCCGGGCCAAAGAGCTGGAGAAAGCCCTCTCCCACATGCCGAATCTGCCGGAGAAGGAGAGAAAGCTCGTGGAAGGACTCACCGCGGCGATCGTCAACAAGATTCTCCACCCCCCGTGAGCCGGCTGAAGACGGTCAACGATGAGACCCAGGCAGAGTCCTACCTGGACGCCCTGCAGACGCTTTTCGAGCTCACTATTCAGGAGAGAGAAGAAACTTCAACGGAAGAGAGAAAGGAGAACAAGGAGTAGGACGGAGCAAATCGGGCACGCGGCCGCGTGCCCCTACCTATTTGTCGGTCGTTTCGCGTCTTGCGTTTGAGGCGAAACCCTTATGACAACGCAAGATCTAAAACCCGAAACCTGAAACTCGAAACTCGAAACTTTTTTATAAACCCAGGTAGGCTTTCTTCAGGTGGCTGTTCTCCAGCAGGTCCTTTCCGACTCCCTCCAGCACCACCCGCCCGTTTTCCAGGACGTATCCCCGGGAGGAGATATCCAGGCTCTCTTTCACATTCTGCTCCACCAGCAGAATGGTGACTCCCTGGCGGTTGACTTCCTGCAGGACTTTGAAGATTATCTCCACGACGATCGGGGCCAGTCCCAGGGAAGGCTCATCCAGCATGAGAATTTTCGGCCCGGCCATGAGCCCCCGGCCGATGGCCAGCATCTGCTGCTCCCCGCCGCTCATGGACTCGCCGAGCTGGTCCCTTCTTTCGGCCAGCCGGGGGAAGAGTTCAAAAACCCGCTGGAGGGTCTCGCCGCTCTTCGGACGGGCTCTCCGGCTGTAGCATCCCATCAGCAGGTTTTCCCGCACCGACATCAGGGGGAAAATCCGTCGCCCTTCGGGAACCTGAATGATCCCGAGCTCGATGATCTCGTGGGAGGGAAGGGATTGGATTGGGTTTCCTTCGAAGACAATCTCGCCCCCGGCCAGGGGCACCAGCCCGGAGATGGCATTCAGCATGGAGCTTTTTCCCGCCGAATTGGCCCCGATCAGGCTGACGATCTCCCG
>PMCE01000293.1:12113-14799 GCA_003154025.1 Syntrophaceae bacterium | reverse complement strand
TAAACCCCCTGGGGGATGCAGATGACCACCACCACCAGGACGATCCCGTAGATGATATGCTGGAGCCCCTGGTATTCCCCGCTGATGTAGATCCGGAGCAGTTCCTGGAGAGGGGTGATGATGAAGGCGCCGATGACCGGGCCCAGGGCCGTCCCGATTCCCCCGATCATGACCGCCAGGGTCATGCCGATGGACAGTCCCAGGGAGAATTCCGATTCCGGTTCGATAAAGGTGAGGTACTGGGCGAAAAAGGAGCCGATCAGGGCGGTCAGAAACGCACTCAGCATCAGGGCNNTCCTTCAGGGCGGTGAGGTAGTAACCCAGGCGGGAATTCTCGATCCACACGGAGAGGTAGTAGGTCAGGGCCATGAAGCCCAGGGCGATGTAGGCGAAGGGCTCGCGGTTCTTGAACATCAGGTTCAGAAAACCGGCGTTGAACTTCAGGACGATTCCGATGCTTCCGCCCGTAAATTCCTTGAAATAGACGACCAGGATCCGCAGCACTTCGGCAAAGGCAATGGTGGCCAGGGTAAAATAGGTCCCGCGGAGGCGGAAGCAGGGCATTCCCAGTACCAGCGAGGCTACCACCGCCAGGATGCCCCCGGCGATCATGCCCAGCCAGGGCGTAACCCCCAGATGGACGAAGAGCATGGTTGAAGTGTAAGCCCCGATTCCGTAAAAGGCGGCGTGACCGAAAGAAAGCTGCCCCCCATATCCGCCGATGATGTTCCAGGCGAGGCCCAGAGCGATGGAGGTGAAGACCATGATCAGCAGATGCAGCACAAAGGCATTCTCCACCACGGCCACCAGCAGGGCCAGGAGAATCAAAAAGCCGAGGAAGTAGTTTCCCTTTAGAAATCTCATGTAGGAATATCCCCTATCCCTTGGTCAACCCGAACAAACCGGCCGGTTTGACCAGGAGAACCAGCACGAAAATGACGAAATAAACCGCCTCCTTCAATTCCGGGGAGATGAAGAAGCCGCTGAAGGCTTCCACGACGCCGATGACCAGCCCCCCGAAGAGAGCCCCGGTGATGTTCCCCATGCCTCCCAGGACGACGACCACGAAGGCGGTGAGGACGAAATGAAGGCCCACGGTGGGGAAGGCATAATAAATGGGCATCAGCAAAGCTCCCGCGACCCCCACGCAGGCCGAACCCAGCCCGAAGGTGAAGATGTACACCCGGTTGATGTTCACCCCCATGAGCTTGGCCCCGGTAATATCCTGGGAGGTGGCGCGGATGGCCCGCCCGAGATAGGTATGCTTGAGAAATAAAAAAAGGAGAACGGTAATGCCGATGGCCACCAGGAAGGAGATCAACCGGGGATAGCTGACCACCAGGTCGCTGAAGGTCAGCGTGGAGGACACGTAAGAGGTCTTGACCATCCGGTAATCCGCTTTCCAGAAGAAGAGGGCGGCGTTGGCCATGATGGTAGAGAGGCCCACGGTGGCAAAGATCTGGGTGTAATGCTCCGCCCGGATGAGATGCTGAATCAAGTACTTCTGGGTGACGGCCCCGATGAGAAAGAGGGCGGGGGTTACGATCAAGAGAGAAACATACGGGTCGATCTGGAAGTAATGGAAGACCCAGAAAGTGAGGTACATGGCGAGCATCAGGAATTCGCCGTGGGCGAAATTGACCACGTTCATGACCCCGAAGATCAGGGTGAGGCCGATGCTCACCAGGGCATAAATCCCCCCCATGAGGAGTCCGCTGATAAGAGATTGTCCGACGATGATCCACATATTTCTTCTTCTCTGGGATTTCTTGCCGATCGAGATCTGTCCGGCCAGCTTAAACGGATGGTGAGTTTCGGGTTTCGAGTTTCAAGTTTCGGGTTCCAAGGCAAAAAGAAAAGCGCCGGAAAGACGGGTTCGCAGAATCATTTTCCCGCGGAACCCAAACCTAGGCCCGTCCGCCAGCCTCCTTTACCCCGAGACCTTCAACCCGAAACCCGAAACTCGAAACCCGAAACTTTATTTTTTCTTCCGGTCCGCCCACGTGGGAAGGGGGAAGATCATCTTGGCGATGGCCGCTCTTTCCGGCCATACCGTTACCATTTGCTGGTTCTGCCATTGAGCGACCGGGGTAACGGCCCTCAGGTTCTGTCCGGTCTTGGGGTCGAACTTCACCCCTCCGCCGGTCTCCGTTCCCTCGGGAGGAATGTCAATGGATAGGGCCCCTTTGCGGACGGCCTCGGGCTCGATGGACCCTCCCTTCTGGATGGCCTGGAAGAGGACCTTGGTTCCCATGTAATTCATCAGCGGATAGGGTCCGTCGGCCTCCCTCCCGAGGAGCTTCACGTGGAGGGCGGCAAATTCTTTGACCCCCTTGGCGAATTTCGGGTTGACGTCCATGGAGGTGAACCCCACGAGCCCGACTCCCTCCACATCATCTCCCAGCGCTTTCCCGAAGTCCTTCAGCCCCGAACCTCCGGTGGTGAGGGCGATCTTATAGTCAAATCCCAGTTCTTTGGACTGACGGATGAACAGGACTTGATCGGTGAAATAGCCGGGGTAGAGCAGAAAATCCGGTTTGGCCGATTTCAGCCGCAGAATGACCGGAGTCAAATCGGTGGATTTGGCGTTGTAGGGAATATCGGCAACTACGATGATCCCGGCCTTTTTGGCCGCCTCAAACCCGTACTTTGCCTGGGTTGTTCCGAAAAGAGAGTCTTCATACAC
>PMCE01000293.1:0-12054 GCA_003154025.1 Syntrophaceae bacterium | reverse complement strand
GTCCCGGTGATGATCTTCACCTTGTCCACGGTGCAGAGCTTTTCGGCCGCCGCCGCCGCGGCCTTGGCATCGGGCGCATCGACGATGACGAACTCCACTTTCTTCCCGAGAACCCCTCCCTTGGAATTCAGCTCCAGCCTGGCGACTTCGGCCCCCTCCAGGCTGTACTTTCCCAGCAGAGCCATGGGGCCGCTCAGAGGCTGAATCACCCCGATCTTGATGTCCTGGGCCCCGGCCGTCCCGGTCAGCAGAAGAAGCCCGGCGAATAAAACAGCTTTTGTTACCCAACTCTTTTTCATCTTGCACCCCCCTTATTCTGGTTTATTAACAGAGCCTTCGAACAGCTTGCTAAAAAACTTCCCTGCGGAGTCATTGCGAGCGAAGCGAAGCAATCGAATAGGCTTTGATCTTTTGGTTTCATTAGATTGCTTCGTCGCTNNCGCTCCTCGCAATGACGCGACAATGGATTGATGGGAAACCCTCAAACTTAAGGCACTTGAGGCACTTTCTTTCGATTTCAGCCCTGCCCTTCCCGGAAGACATATTCCTTCCCCAGGTAGGCTTCGATGACCTTCTTATCCTTGGCCACCTCATGAGGCGCCCCCTCGGAGATTTTTTCGCCGTAATGAATGATGACGATCCGGTCGGAGAGGCTCATGATCACCTGCATCACATGCTCGATGAGGAAAATGGTGATTCCCTTTTCGCGGATTTTCCGGATCAGGGTGAGGGCTTCCTCCACTTCCGTCGGGTTCAGCCCGGCCATGACCTCATCCAGCAAGAGAAGTTTGGGTTCGGTCGCCAGGGCTTTGGCGATTTCCAGCCGTTTGCGGTCCGCCAGGGTGAGGGCGTTCCCGAGCTGTTCCTTCTTCCCCGTAAGTCCGACGAAAGCCAGGATTTCCAGGGCCGATTCCCTGGCCTCTTTGACTCCCTTCCTCCGGGGGAGAGCGGCAACGGTCACGTTGTACAGAACATCGTGATTGGCGAAGGTCTTCACGACCTGGAAGGTCCTGCCGATCCCCCGCCGGCAGCACTCGTGGGGGGGAAAGTTGGTGATTATTTGATCCTGAAAGACGACCTCCCCGGTGTCCACCGGATAGAATCCCGAAATCAGGTTGAAGAGGGTGGTTTTCCCCGCGCCGTTCGGCCCGATCAGCCCCATGATATCGCCCTGGTTGATCCGGAGGCTCACATCATGAATGGCCGTCAGCCCGCCAAAACGTTTGGTGACCGATTGAATGTTCAATAAGGACATAACCTTTAACCCATCCTGTTTCACGAACTCTTCTAACGCCGGGCAGCCGGAATGCTACAAGGAGGCTTGGAACTTCCAAACTCCAAATCCCAAATAAATTCCAAAATCCAATGACCGAAACTCGCACGTCTGAGAATTTTGAAGTTTGGAGTTTGGGACCTTGGAATTTATTTGTGATTTGGTGCTTATTTTTCTTCCCACTCACACCAATCGATGACGAACTTGGCCAAGACCCTGGTGACGGTTTTTAAGGATTCGATCTCCACGTACTCATCCGGCCCGTGAAAGCGGTCTCCCTTGGGACCGAAGACGAAACCGGGAGTGTTGAAATAGGGGCCGAAGCGGGTGTCCAGCCCTCCGGTGAAACCCCTGACCTCCGGTTCCCCTCCCAGAAGCGGCGCGGCTGATTTCAAGAAGGCCTGGACAAAAGGATGCTTCTCGTCCTGAACCCAGGGTTCCGTGTGCCATCCGTACCATTCTATGGCGGGCGGGTGTTCCTTCAACCAGGGGTCCCCCTGGGCCACCCGGGCGATGGTTTCCTCCACCTCTTTTTTTACGTCATTCCCTTTTTCCCCGGGGATGAACCCGACCCGGCATTCCATCGTGGCCATGCCCGCCACCGAAGAGGCCCAGTCTCCGGCGTGGTACGTGCCGATGTTCAGGTTGCAGGAACGGCCGCCGCTGGCTTTGGCCAGCAAGGGGTAGGGGTGCTCTTGGGCCCGTTTCTGGTCGAGGGCCAGGAGGGCATCGTAGATCTGGTTCATCTTCCCGACGGCGTTCACCCCCGTGTGGGAAAGGGCGGCATGGGCCGTCTTCCCAACCACCCGGACCCGGAAGTAGAGGATGCCGCTGTGCTGGACCCATACTTTCTGGGAGGAAGGCTCGGGGATGAACATGCCGTCCGCTTTATACCCCCGGAAAAAACAGGCCAGGGCCCCGCCGCCGCCGCCGGCCTCTTCTTCGATGACGCTCTCCCAGATCAGTTTCCCTTTGGGCTTGAAGCCGCTCTTGAGGATGGCCTTGAGGGCGAAGAGGTTGGCGATCATTCCTCCCTTCATGTCGAAGGCGCCCCGGCCGTACAATTTCCCGTCCCGGATTTCGCCCCCCCAGGGGTCCAGGGTCCACTGGTCCAGAGGTTCGGGGGAGACCACGTCCACGTGCCCGTTGAGGATCAAGGACCGGGCCTGAGGAGAACCTTCCAGGACTCCCACCACGTTGGGCCGGTTTTCGTACGGGTAGGGAACCTGGATGTACGTTTCGTGACCCTGCACCTCTTCGAGCTTGGCATCAAAGGTGTCCACCTTCAGGCCCATCTCTTTGAGCTTGCCTTCGATGAACTTCTGGGCCGGTAACTCCTTTCCCACCAGGCTGGGAATACGTACCAGCCGCCGGGCGGTGGAGACCATCTCTTCCTCTTCCCGGGTTATTTCCTCGAAGATTTTCTTGATAACCTTTTCTGAGTCCAGGTTCTTCATCATTTCCCCTTATTCTTCAGCCGACAACCGGCAGACCGGCAGACCGGCGAACGGGCGAACGGTTTCTCATACCCCCATCGCTTTCTCTTCTTCCGTGATGACCTGGTCCAGAATTTTAAGGGCCCAGTCGATNNTCTTCTTTCTGGATGATCAGCGGAGGGGCAAACTCCAGAGCCGGCCCCATCAGTTTGATGATCAGCCCTTTCTCCTTGGCCCGGTTGACCATGCTGGTGAGCCGGTCCGTAGAAAAGGGGACCCGGGTCTTTTTGTCCATGGTGAAGTCGATGGCCGTCCACAGGCCCGTACCCCGGACTTCTCCCACGGTGGGATGGCTGGTAAGGGTCTTCAACCCTTGCAGGAAATAGTCCCCCATGAGCTTGGACTTCAAAATCAGGTTTTCGTCTTTCAAAATCTCGATGTTCTTCAGGGCCGCGGCGCAGGAGACGGGATGGTTCCCGTAGGTGTGGAGGTGCTGGAATATATCGATGGGTTTGATCACTTCTTCCGTGCACCCGACTCCTCCCAGGGGGACGTACCCGCTGGTGATTCCCTTGGCCATGGTTATAATGTCCGGCTGGATGTCGAAATGCTGGACTCCGAACCATTCGCCCGTCCGGCCGAATCCGCAAATGACCTCGTCGATGATGAGGAGGATCCCGTACCGGTCGCAGATCTTGCGGATGATCTTCCAATAGTCCGGGGGAGGGGCGTAGGCCCCGAAGCCCTGCTGGATGGGCTCGCCGATGAAAGCGGAGACCTGGGCGGGGTCCTCGAATTCGATGATCCGCTCCACGTCTTTGGCGCAGGCAATATCGCAGCCGGGGTAGGTGAGATGCGCGGGACAACGGTAGCAGTAAGGAGATTCGGTAAAGATGGTCCCCGGCGCCAGAGGTTCCATGATCTGCCGCATGGGCATAACGGTTCCCAGGACGCGCAGGGCTCCGCCGGTTACCCCGTGGTAGGCTCCCCGCCGGGAGACGACTTTGTAGCGTTTCTGGTCGCCTTTGCAGGCATGGTAATGCCGGGCCAGCTTGATGGCCGTCTCNNGGCCGGCAGGTTGGCAAACTGCATGGGGGTAATGTAGGACATCTGGCAGATCTGATCGTACACCGCCTGGGCGATCTCCTTCCGGCCGTATCCCACATGGACCGGCCGGGTCACCCCGGAAACCAGGTCGAGATAGCGCTTCCCCTCCTGGTCATAAAGGTGGGTTCCTTCGGCTTTGGCGATTACGGTAATGCCCTTCTGGATCTGATCCCGGGAAGTGCGGTGCAGAATAAGGGAGTTCATGTTCATCTTGGACTTCTCCTTTTTGGAATGGCCGTAATGACCTTCATGATTTGACGGGATGGAAACCCGCCGCCGTCTTTTTCAACCCTGCTCCGGGGGCGGAGCGGCAATGAGGGTTTCGGTGTAGCTCACCCCTTCGACCTCCCGGATCTTGCCCACGAGTTTTCCGGCGGCATCGATGTCCAGGGCGCGAATCATCAAAACCAGGTCATAGCGTCCGAACACCCGGACGATGTTGGCCACCCCTTCCATGTTCTTCAACTTCCAGTAGACTTCTTTGGATTTTTGAGGGGTCGTCCGCAGCAGCACACCAGCGACCATTTCTCTGCCTCCTCTCTCGAGTAAGAAGTTTTCAACTTTTGGCCCGCGGGGTCACAGCGAGGCAAAAGATGAAACCAAATGAATAGGTTTTGCCTGAGGGCACGCGCCTTTCAGAAATCCCCTCTTCGCCCCCCTGAAGCCGTGGGAAAATAGAGGCCCTGCTAAATTGGGGGACCCAACCATGTCCCCTGGACAACGGGATTATATTTTCCTTGCCCCCGGTTGAATTTTTTCACAACTTCCCTTTGGCCAAAGGGGGATTTCTGAAGCACCCTTTCAATGCCGAAAATCGCTTACCAATTATCGGGACTTTGCCTATTTGTATTTTATAGAACCGATTTTCCCGGGATGAGACTGCCCCCGGGTTCTCTGCCCATGGATCTTTTTCAGCTCAAGGTTTCAGGATCGCCTTGACTCCCTGTCTGGACCTGGCGAAGGCAAAGCCTCTCTCGTATTCTTTCAGGGGAAAGACATGGGGAGTGAATAATTCCAGGTCCACTTTCTTTTTGGCGATCAAATCCAGGGCTTGGTCGAATTCCTTGTAGTTGTAACAGATGGAACCGAAGACCTTCAGCTCGTTGCGAATGACCGGTTCCATGTTGATCTGGACCTTCTTGTGGACGCTCATGGCCACGATGGAACCGTTTCTCTTGGTGGAAAAGAAGGCGTTCTCCAGAGCCTGTACGGAACCGGTCGCCTCGAAGGAGAAATCCGCCCCTCCGTCGGTCATCTCCAGGATGAGCGGAACCGGGTCCTGGTGATTTACGTTGACCACGTGATCCGCCCCAAACTGCCGGGCCAGGGCCAAGCGGTCCTCCCGCGTCCCGGTGACGATGACTTTGGCTCTCAGGACCCGCTTGGCGATCTGGACGGCCAAGAGTCCGATGGTCCCGGGGCCCAGGATGGTAACCCAGGAATCCTTCTGGATGCTAACCATCTCCAGCCCCCGGATGGAACAGGCCAGCGGGTCCGCCAGGGTGGCTTCTTCAAACGTGACATGCTCGGGGATCCGGTGGACATTGCGGGCGGGAACGGAGACATATTCCGCCATCCCCCCGTCGACGGTGACTCCGATCTCCTCGAGCTTGTCGCAGAGGTTGAAATATCCCTTGCGGCAATACCGACATATGGCGCAGCCGATGCAGATGGCGGTCGCGACCCGGTCCCCCTTCTTGAAGCTGTGGACTTTTTCCCCGAAATCGGCGATTTCGCCGGCTAGCTCGTGGCCGATGATGATCTTTCTCCGGCCGGGGATGACTTCGTTGAAGATTCGAACATCGCTCCCGCAGATGCCCACGGCATTCACCCGGATGAGCACTTCATAGGGGCTGAATTCCGGCTGGGGAACTTCCTGGAGAGATACGCCTTCCCGGGAAAAATCTTTGACTACGGCTAACATCGTCGATTCCTTGCCTCGAGTCTCCTTAAAATCAGTCGAATCTTTGGGGAGAGACAGAGTTCTCCGCGGGGGTATCAGTCAAGCGAAGACATCCGGACCTCATTTGCCGGGATGATCCACTGGGAGGTGGTTTTTCAGGGGGCAAGCAGGATCCGGAGGAGAGATATCCACCGCTTTGGCCACATCCGACAACCCATCCCCATTCCAATCCTCAATCCTATCCTACGACAGGGGTTATTATATTGGCAAGGAAAAGTCAAGGCAAAATCGCCCCAAAGCGGAATGGGGGATTTGGAATGCGGAATGAGGAGGCAGGCTGAGCAAATAAAAGGCATCTTCCCTTGATTAAATTCTCCATAATTGGGATAAAATCCAGGGAACCTGGTTTTAGGCCGATACAAACGAACTAAATAGATTTCCGGAAAATGTAAGGTGCGTTCTCCGAACGCCCCGCCTGCAGGCTTTTGGGGGGATTTTCTGCGCCCGAATGGCAATGGGGATTGTAGGGCCGCCCTTGGGGATGTCAAAGGGGGATTTCGAAAAACCGCGGGGAAAAATCGGCGGAGGAAAATCCCGGGGTTGCCTTGAAGATCAGTTCGGTGGTAGAGTTCCGAATGTACACCAATTGAGCCAGCCTCAACTTCATTCGATTGGCTTGGCGGGCCCATGAAAATTCCCGGGAGAAAGGATTTCTATGTCGATTCTCGCTTCGAACCAGGTTGAACAAGAGGCGATTGTCACCGTCGCCAAGTTGATTATGGCGGCGGTTACTACGGCCCCCAAAACGCGCGGCGTAAGCACGATCCAATCGGCCCTGATTCAAGGGGAGGAGAAGGAGGGATTGGCCAAGGCCATGGAAGATCACGCGCCCCAGAAAGCCTTCAATGGGGATATCTTTATAAGGGATGCCCAGAATGTCCGCAACTCCACCGCCGTTGTGCTCATCGGGGTCAAAGGAACCATGCCCAAGAAGCCGGAGAAACCCCTCAACTGTGGACTCTGCGGTTTTCCGACCTGTGCGGAATTCATCCGCGCCAAGAAGGGGAAAAGCGGTGAGGATTTTATCGGCCCCCTTTGCGCCTTTCAGGTCGTCGATTTGGGGATTGCCCTCGGGGTAGCGGCCAAAATGGCCGCCGAACTGAACATCGACAACCGGTTGATGTACACGGTCGGCGCCGGGGCAATGGAGATGAAGGTGCTGGAGGCGGATATGATCGTCGGCCTCCCTCTTTCCGTGGCCCCGAAGAACATCTTCTTCGACCGAGGGTAAGGGAAAACCCGGGATCGACTGGCGGGGACGCCTTTCGGCGGATCTATGGAAGCCGGCCCGGGAGCTCAACCAGGCCCGAGGCGCAGAGAAAAGCGGGAATCGGTCATTTGACCGGGCCTGACAGCGATGGGAAATACATCCGTTCATCGACAAAAGAGAAAATTGGACTACGAGCATCCCCGGGGATCATCCCCTTCTCTTTTGCCTAAGAAAAAAACTCCAGCCTATTTGTTATAACAGTCCAGACAGAGAAGGTCTTTGCCCTCCGGAGGGGGGACCTCCATCATCAGCTCTTTCCCGCAGCGGGAGCAAGTGGCCTTGAAGGACCTCGGGGGCGGTCTCCGTTTGGACGCCCGCCGGTAAAAATTCTTTCTCGCTCTGGGCATGGCAACCTCCTTTCAGGTATTTCTTCTCCCCCTATCGCCAACCTTGGAGATCGCCAGCGCAAGGAGAGACCCCAGGATCTTGGCTTTCTCCCGGGGTCTGGTGTTTTCAGTCTAACCTCTTAGCATTTCACCACATTGACCGCTCGCAGGCCCTTCTCTCCGCGGGAGACTTCAAACTCGACCTCGTCCCCTTCCAGAAGAACCTTGAAGCCGTCCTGCTGGATAGAAGAGTAGTGCACGAATAAATCGTCGCCGCCATCCTGGGAAATGAATCCGAATCCCTTTGCCTCATTGAACCACTTCACTCGCCCTTTGGTCATCACGTATCACCTCTTTTCTTTTCAAATTTCATAAGATGCAACAGCCCAGGCTGGAGGCAATAAAAAAGCCGCATAAGCNNTTCATAATACCCTTGTTCCTCTTCCCTGTCAAGGAATGAATCAGGGGCCTGTAATTCAGACACCAGACATTAAGGCTTCAGGCTCAGACTGGATGGGCAAAATGCCAGAGATGAGACAAAGAAAAAGTTTGGAGTCTGAGGTCCAGGGTCTGAATTGCGGACAGACTCGGGTTCGCCGGGGAGTGAGAGATTCCTTATTTCACGATCGGCGAGGCCTGTCGGTCGAAGGGATTGGTCCGCATGGCCAGGGAGAAGAGATAGGGATAGTTCAGCTTCAGGTGTTCCATGTAATCCAGCCACTGGTGGACGAGCAAGTGATAGGCCCGGTTGATATCCCCATCGATGTGCGCCCGGTCGGGCCCGGGCTGCCGGCTCAGGTCTTCCCGGTAGGCCAGCTCTTCGGTGAGATGGAAAACGGCCCGCAGCAGGTCGGTGAAGGATTCGTGCTCCAGCAGGGTCGGGTTTTCCAGGAGCCTTACCAAAAAATCCCTCTGTTTTACGAGGAAAACCTTCAGCGACGCCAGGTCCGTTCGACCGACCTCCACCCCGTATTTCAGCCCTCTTAAATGGTCCCGAACCGTCAGGAAATCCTGGTGAGTCCACTTTTCGGTTATGATCAGCCCCCTCTGAATCTCCGCGAAGTTGGGGTCAGAATCCGAAAAACCCCGGATGAGCTTCGTTCCCACTTCGCTGAAGAAGACCCCGATCACCATGTTCAGCTTCCTCATGCGGCCCAGCTTTTCCCGCCGGCTGAGGATCATCTCCGTCCCGTTCGCCAGCACTCCCACGAAAGTGCCTACCCCGAATATGATCAGGAAAATGACGAATACCTTTGCCGCCGGGGTGGTGGGATGGATGTCACCATAACCCACGGAGGCAAGGGTGACGATGATGAAGTAAAAAGCATCCAAGGGGGATCGGTTTTCAAGGTACATGAAGCCCAAGGTGCCCAGTATCAAAATCGCCAGGAGGGTCACCAGATGGATCGTCAATCGAAATCGGATGGGGTCGTGGCTCATCGTCCGTTCACCCGAGAAATCAATGAAGAATTTCCTAACTCGGCAGGGCCGAAACTAAACAGGATGTTGTAGGGGCGGCCCTATGTGGCCGCCCGCAGGATAGGCAACCACGAAGGGGTGCCCCTGCTAAAGAGGATAACCGCGCTTCCCCTGCAATCCTTTGAGGCAGGAAATCTCTCCGCTGTGGGTAAGCGCATTCCCCAAAACCCCGTTCACCAGAACATAGCCCCAGGTGGATTCTCCCAACCCGAGGGCAGCCAGGCTTAGTGGGCGCTTCATGTCTTCGTCCGAGAGGGAAGCAAGAAATTCGTCGGTGGCCGCATAGACCGCCCTGGCATATTGCCTGAACTGGGCCAGGTCGAACTTAACCCGCCGCCCCCATCCGCTCCAGTCGGGAAACCCGGGGACCTTTGGGTTTGGCGGGGGCTGCAGTTCGCTGGCCCCTGTCTTGCCGGCCCAGGAACTGGCGAAAAGCGGGGCTCCACCCTTGAACATCCCGTTCATGGTGCCATCCTCGGACAGGACGATATGGGCATAAGTGGCTCCGATGGGAAGGGCGATTCCCGGTGGAGACCAGTGGGCCTGGTCGGCCGTTACCCCCTCCATCGTCCCCTCCAGAAGCTGGTGTGCGCCCTTCAGCTCTTCACGGAAAAAAGTGATTAATCTGGTCTCTTTTGCCGGCATGACTGGCCCTCCTCTTGGTTAATGAGACGCGGTGAGCAAAGAGCAAAGTGAAAATAACCAGGATTCGCCCAAAAAAGTGGGGTGCGTTCCCCGAACGCACCGCCACTACTAATAAATATAACATATAGAATCGGATTCCCGCTTTTAAATATTGGGGCCCTGTGGAGCCGGAATTAAGGCCTGAATACAGGCAAAGGAAGGTATCCGAAATACAGCGTCAGTTCTGCGAGCCATCCCGCCAAAGGCAGGACTTCCGGGCCGGGCTTCGCCAAAAATTCAATCCTTTTTGCACCTGCCTGGTGAAAAGTGAAGCCATGGCGTCGAATTTGTCCGCAAAGGATTCTTCGTGCGGGTAATCGCCCAGAAGAAGACTCAGGAGGGGCTGGAGACGGCCCTTCGATTTGCCCGGAAGATAGCCGAACGGATTCAATGACGGGCGAGAAAAAAAGGTCGATTAAGTCAAAGGCAATTACGGATTGACAACCCGTAAAGCCTGATCCGCCATCAGGCGGGAATTGGCTGATAAGCCCCGATGCCGGGTATCTCTCTTTTCCCGGGCCGGATTCTTCCCGAACGGATCTCGCGGATAAAGTCCTCTTCTCCCTCGACCCTGTTTTCAAAGAGAGTCACGAAGGAGCCGACTTCGAAAACTTTGTGGGCATCGCTGCTGCCCGTGCCCGGGAAGCCGAGGTCATCCATCGCTTTCCGGACTTTAACCAGCGCCCGCTCATTGTGCCCGGGATGGTAAAATTCCAGAGCGTCGAGGGCCAGCTCGTAGATGAGGTTTCCCGCACCGTAATAATGACGCTTCCCTCCACGGGAGAGTTTGTAGGGATGGGCCGCGATGATGATTCCACCATCCCCATGGACTCTTTCCACCAGCTCCCCGGCTGAAAAGCTTCCCAACACGCTTTTCCTCAAGCCGAAGACCAGAAATTCCCCCTCCATTTCATTCCGAGCGGAAGTGGCCAGGATTTCCTGACCGTTGATCAGGATGAGGCCGTGGGGGTCGGTCAGCTTTCTCAACTCGTCAAACTTCTCGTCGGGCCAGCGAACGCCATGCTCCGTCAACGCTATGCCATGGAGACCTAACCGGACCGCCTGGTGGATCAGGTCCGCAGGGTCGATGAAAGAGCAGTCGGAAAAGATTTTGGTGTGGAGGTGGATGTCAAATGCCTGCATAAAAACCTTTACCGTCGTCCGGAGTCAAAGACTCCTTGGGAGGGGCGATTTCGGCAGGATCGTAGACAAATCGGCGGGGGAAGTCAAGGGAGAACCGACGATTCTCGCCCCCCTTTACTTTGGGGAATAACTTTCCTGGAAAGAAGCAAGGTTGTGGCCCGGAAGCAAGGGCATTACGCGCTAAAAGCATCGGCGGGAAAAGAATTCAGCGCGGAGATCCCCCTGTGCCTCCGCAGAAAGAGGCGGGCCCATCGGGCACCCGGCCGGGAGCCCCTACGAGGCAATGACTGTGTTCTGGAGGAAAGAACGGCTTGCCCGCCCGGCCCAGGAAGTGAAATGTGCCTCATGGTTTTTGGGCGCAATGCCCTTGCTTCCGGGCCCGGCAACGCCGGGAATTCACCCCACCTAACGCCTACTTGGAGAAAAATGAAGTGGGGCAAGAGAAGCGGCTTCCCCCGCTCTTGGAAAAAGGTGTTTTCAAACGCGTCCATTTTGTCAATAATAGGAAGCCATGAAGCGTCCCCTTCCCCTCATCCTGTTTTCCTTCATCGCCGGGATCCTGGCCGGGAGTTATGTGCCGCTCCCCCTTTCCTGGGCTCTGGCGGGAATCATGGGCGCGGGAATCGGCGTGGTGATCTGTCTGGTTGGCGGCAAGAGGAAGATCGCCCTGGTGTTTTCTCCGGCCATTTTTGTCTTCTTCGGTTTTCTCTTCATCGGCCGCATCCTGCAGCCGGAGTTTCCCCCCAACCATCTTATCAACTATGCCGGAGACCGCAGGCTCAACATCGAAGGCCTTCTCTACCGCCCTCCCGAGCCCCTGGAGGATAAGGTCCGCATCTTTTTGCAGGCGGAAAAAATCCATCTGGAAGAGGGTGATTTCCCGGTCGTGGGGAACCTCCTCCTGACCATTAAAGACAAGCAGGTCGATCTTCGGTACGGAGACCGGGTCCGGTTCATCTCCCGGGTTTACGTGCCCAGGCCGGCCACCAACCCCGGGGCCTTTGACTACCGGAGGTTCCTGGCCCTTCAGGGGGTTTGGGTCACGGCATATGCGAGCAGCGCCGCCGAAGTGGTGCGCCTTGAAGAAAAGAAGGGAAACCCTTTCTTCCTTTTCGTGGAGAGCGGGAGGGAAAAGATCCGGAATTTCATCGATGAGAACGCCTCTCCGGAAACGAAGGGGATCATCAAGGCCCTGGTCCTCGGGGAAAGAGGGGATATCCCGAAAGAGGTAAATGAAAAATTCATCGTTACCGGGGTCAACCATATCCTCTCCATTTCCGGCCTGCATGTGGCCCTGGTGGCGGCCTTCTTCTTCGGCGCGACCCGGTTCGTTCTCCGTTTCTTCCCCTTCCTGCTCCTGCGCCTGAGTTTGA
>PMCE01000374.1 GCA_003154025.1 Syntrophaceae bacterium | reverse complement strand
CGCACCTCCGGGTCCCGGAGACACTCTTCACACCCGCCGTCGGCGATGATCTTGCCCTCATGCATGACGGTGAGCCTCTCCAGAAAATTTTCCACCTGGGAAATCTTATGCTCCACGATCAGGATGGTCTGTTTGCCCATGTGCTTGCGCAGGACCCCCAGGACCTCTTTGATCTCCGACTCCCCCAGCCCGGCCAGAGGCTCGTCCAGCATCAGCACCCGGGGCTCGGCCAGGACGGCCATGGCGATTTCCAGCCGCCTCTTTTCCCCCAGGCTGAGCTGCTTCACCTGCCTGAGGGACACATCCTGAAGCTCGAAGGTTTCCAGGGACTCGGCGATTTTTTCTTCGTTGCGGTATCGTTTGCAGGTGGTCAGCAGCAGGGAAAGTAACGACGATTTCTTATGGGCCCGGTAAAAGGACAGGACCAGGTTGTCGATCACCTTGAGATTGTCGAAGGTGGAGGTCAGTTGGAAGGTGCGCATCATCCCCATGGCCACCCGCTTTTCCGGCGACACTCGGGTGACGTCTTCCCCCCGGTAAAGAATGGTCCCCTCGTCGGGCAGGTAATACCCGGTCAGGAGGTTGAAGAAGGTGGTCTTCCCGGCCCCGTTGGACCCGATAATCCCCGCTACTTCGTTTTCCCGCAGCAGATAGTTCACGCGGTCGACGGCGGTCAATTCCCCGAATCGTTTGGTGACGTTTTCGGCTCTGATGATTTCCGTGCCCGCATCCGTATTCACGGCCAGACCTTTTCTCCTGTCCCGCCCCGGTGAAAGGACAGGACCTCCACCGGGGCGGAGACAGATTCAAAAAACCTTCTGATTCGGACCCCAGGCCATAGACATCAGACATCGGACACCAGTCAGCAGGTAGAAGATGTGTTATTCAAATAAGTCTGGAGTCCGGAGTCCGGGGTCTGAATGGCAGTTAATACCCCAGAGACTTCAGGGTCGGCATCACCGCATCGCCGCCCTGGTAGCCTACCACCTTAAACAGGTCCCACTCGTTCTTTTGTTCCGCGGCCCCTTTCCCCCGGACCAAAAAGCCGGCGTACTTGTAAACCGCCGAGTGGTCCTCGCGCCACCGGGCAGAGCCTTTGACCGAGGTAAATTGGCCGTTGTTGGCCATCAGCGCTGCGGACACTTTTTTCGGGTCAAAGGACTTGGAAGCCTCAAACCCGCGGAACATTTCCATGTAGGCCGTGTAGGCGATGGTGGCATAAGAATCCGGGGGGGCTTTGTATTTGGCCCGGTAGAGCTCGGTGAACTCCTGGGCGCTCTTGGCCACTTCCTTGTCTTCAAATTCGGCCAGGTCATAGTAAAAATAGTGCATCGAGTAAATCCCCTCCAGGGCCTGGGGAGGAATGCCCTTGGCGACCACGTTGGTGATGAAGGAGTTGAAAATGGTCATTTCCTTGTTGAGGCCCATCTGCTGGCATTGTTTCAGCAGGGCCACGGCGTCCCCGGCAAACTGGGCGGAGATGAAAACATCGGGCTTGGCCGCGCGGACTTTCTGCAGAATGGTCGTGAAGTCGCTGGTTCCCAGGGAAACCTCGTCATAGCCGACGATTTCAGCCCCTTTTTCCTGGGCCGCGGCTTTGACGCCGTCCCGGATGTCCCAGCCCCAGCTGTCGGCCCGGGCCAGGAAGAATATCTTTTTCTTCCCCAGCGCGCTGATGGCCGCGGAACCGGCCATGTACCCTACGGTCCAGGGACTATAGGCCGTGGCAAAGGTGGAGTCGGCCAGCTTGCCCTTCAGGAAACCTTCCTTGGCCATGACGCAGACGGGAAAATAGGGCATGGGATCTTTTTGAACCAGGGCATTAATGGCGAAGGCCAGGGGCGCCCAGGTCTGACCGCCCACTCCTTTCATCCCTTCGGTGACCATGTAGCGATAGCGCCGGACTCCTACGTCCAGCTTGGCTTCGTCATCGGCGACAACGCCTTCCACCTTCACTTTTCCCCAGGGCATATTGAGCCCGCCTTTTTTGTTGATCACATCCACCGCCAGCAGGGCCCCATCCCGCTGGGTTTCAGCCACCGCGGCAAAGGTGCCGGTGAGGGGAAGCAGGATACCGACCTTGATCTTGTCGGGGTCGGCCGCCAGGGTATTACCGGAAATAAGGACACCGGAAAATACGAAGATGGAAAGCAGAACCAGGAACTTTTTCATAAGACCCTCCTTCGAGTAGAATTTCCTGAGTTTTAGATCGTCCACGAGCGGCCTGGATTCTTAGCTCCCTTTATGCGAGTTCCACATCACCTCCTTGTCGAAAACCCCGGCGACAGGCTACTATGAACCCAGTCCCAGGCCCCATCCTCGAAATTCGTTTTTGGGTAGCGTGAGTATACTTTGAAGGGCAAGGTGCGTCAAGGGATTCGAGCTCCCGGCGGACGCAGTCTCCCTACCGGAGATACCGCCCCCCGTTCACGTCGATGGTAATTCCGGTGATGAAACTGGATTCATCGGAGGCCAAAAAAACGACCACGGACGCGACTTCCTCGGGCGTCCCCAGCCGCCCCAGGGGGATGGCGGAAAGAACCTTCTTCTTCTCCTCCTCGCTCTTAGCCTTCCAGAGCCCCTGAATGCGGTCCCCGGTCAAAGTCACGGTGGGGGCGACGGCATTCACCCGGATCCCCGACTTCCCCCAGTCGTA
>PMCE01000094.1 GCA_003154025.1 Syntrophaceae bacterium | reverse complement strand
CCCAGCGGCGGGAGATTCGGGTTCAACCCCTCGCCTTCGTGCTTCAGGGTGAGGAAACGAGACGGGAGGGTGTCGTCCTTGCGGCTGATTCCGCAGCGGACATTGTACATCCTCTTTAAGTTGAAGATCCTGTCGCCGGCCTTTAAAAACTCATCCATGGTTGCGGAGTTGCCCGTCACCATGTTGTACCAGGACAGGATGGGGGTCATCTTGAGGCCGCCGAACATGGAAAACTTGCAGACCTTCAGGGAGTCGTAAAGGCCCATGATGTTCTGTGTCTTGGCCGCCAGTTCACCCTTGCCCTTCACCTCCAGCCGGGGCAGGGGTTGATCGACCCCGATTTCGGGCATGGTCAATATGCGTTCGAATACATGGGTGAACCCCAGGTGGCAGGCGCCCCGGTTGATGGTGGCGTACCCAACCGCCCCCGCGTTGAAGCACCGGGGATCGTGGGCGGGCATCTCCTGCCCCTTCACCTGGATGGAAAACTCCACGGCATTCTTCCCCAGCTTCTCGGCGGCGATGCGCACCCCTTCACCCAGAAGCTGGCCCAATCCCTCCCGCTTGCCGATCTTTTCGGTCATCTTGACCATCACATCGCCCCGGCCCCAGAGGAGTTCCAATTCGCCCGTATCCTTCTTGGTGAGGATCCCCTTCTCGTAGGCTTCCATGGCGAAGGCGATGGCCGCCCCGGCGGAGATGGTGTCCATCCCGTAGCGGTTGCAGATCTCGTTGGCCTTGGCGATCGCTTCGATATCATCCACCAGGCAAAGGCTGCCCAGCATGGCGACGGACTCGTATTCCGGGCCCGCCCCTTCCACCGGAGCAAAGGGGCCTTTATCCACTTTGACTCTCCGGCCGCACCCGATCACGCATTTTTCGCAGAAATAATTCCCGGTGAGAATCTTTTCGGTCATGGCCGGGCCGGCAATCTGGGCCGCTCCCTTCTCCCATCGCCCCTGGTATTTCCAGTTCTGCAGGGGAAGGCTCCCCAGGGCTTCAAAAGCGGCCAGGCCGCCGGCGGTACCGTTCTTGCGCATCCCTTCAGTATTCTTCGCCACCATGGGGCTGATCTCTTTGAGAGAGGCTCTCAGCCCTTCGGGGTCCGCCATCTCCACCTGGGATTTTCCATACACCACAACGGCTTTCAGGTTCTTGGAACCCATGACCGCCCCCGACCCTCCTCTTCCGGCGGCCCGGGCTTCTTTGCCGTCATTCAGGATGCTGGCATAACGCACGCCTTTTTCTCCGGCCGGGCCGATCGAGGCCACCACGGCGTCTTTATGGGTATCCTTGCGGATGGCTTCATCCAGATCGTACGTGTCCACCCCCCAGAAACGGGAGGCGTCGCGAATTTCAGCCTTCCCTTCGGTCACCCAGAGATAGACCGGTTTGCTGGACTTCCCCGTGACCACAATGCCGTCAAAACCCGCCCTCTTCAGATAGGGACCCCAGGTTCCGCCGCTGTCCGACTCGGTATAGGCGCCCGTCAGGGGCGACTTGGTGACCATGTGGTGCCGGCCCGAGGTGATCACGGGCGTTGCCGCGAAGGGCCCGGTCATAAAGATCAAACGGTTCTCCGGCCCCAGCGGATCGGTCTCCGGGCCGGTTTCGTCATACAGGATTTTGGTGGCCAGCCCGCTTCCGCCGATGTACTTTTTGGCCTGGTTTTCATCCAGCTTCTCGACCTCCACGCGCCCCTTCGTCAAATCAACCCGCAGCACCTTCCCCATGTACCCTTTCATCTTCGTCATCCTCCTTTAGGATTTAGAATCCCCGAGAATTTTTTGGTCGTATTTTTCGAGTTCGCAATTCGAGTGATTTTCTTCCGCGTATTGGTATCCGGAATTTGGAAATTGAAATTTATGCCTTCGGTTATCCTCCGCTGATCGGCGGAAGAATTTTGACCGTGTCCTGATCCTGGACCCAGTCGTTCAATTTCAGGATTTCGTCGCCCCGGACCAAGACAACGAAGAAATTCAGCACTTCGTCCTTTTCCTTCCGGAGATACCGCTGGAAGGTGGGTACTTTCTTCTCGATGGCTCCGAGGACTTCTTTGACCTGGACGGGTCCTTTCAGGTCCAGATCCATCTCATCCCGGCCGGAAATTTCATCGAAGGGTTTGAAAAAGCGGACTCTCATTTTCCCCCATCCTTTGCCCTCATCATACCATATTGCGGCCCAGCGCCGGAAGAGATTTGAAGAAGGCTTTCGGGTGCCGGTTGCCGGTTCCCTGTTGCCGGTTAAAAAAATACAGAATAAAACCAATTTCAGCTTGCCAGCCACAAAGCGGGCAACCTGGAAACGGGAACGGGCAATCCCCCTCAGAGCGGGACAACCTACGTTTTTTTCATTTTATCCACAAAATAGAAAAACCCGTCTTCATCCATCCAGGCAAGGTCGCCGGTGTGCAGCCACCCTTCCCGCAAAACCCGCGCCGTATCTTCGGGGCGGTTCCAGTATTCCTTCATGACCTGAGGCCCCCGGATGAGGAGTTCTCCGGTTTTTCCCGGGGGCAGTTCCGTCTTCCCATCCTGCGGATCGACGATCTTGGCATCCGTGTCCGGCAGGGGGATGCCCATGGATTTCGGCCTCCGCTCCCCCAGAAAGGGATGAAGATGAGTCAGAGGAGAGGCCTCCGTCAGCCCGTACCCCTCGTTGACCCTCCGCCCGGTCTTCTTTTCAAAGTTTTCCAGTACCTCCTGAGCCAGCGAAGGCCCGATGGACCAAAAAGTCTGGATCGCGGAGATCTTGTACTTTTCCAGAGTCGGGTTCCAAACCAGAGCCTCGACCATCGAGGGCAGGGCCGGAAACGCCGATGGCTCCTCTGCCTTTACGGTGTTCAGGAACTGAATGGGATCAAAACGGGGCTGATGGACCGATCCCGCCGCCAGGTAGATGGGCAAGTTTACGGCCAGGGTCATCCCCAGGGCCTGGTGGCAGGGAAGGATGGAGAAGAAGTTTTCCTTCCCCTTCTGCCAATGATTGAACCAGTGGAAAACCTGGAGGACGTTGGCCACCAGATTCTTGTGGGTCAGGAGGACACCCTTGGGGGCGCCGGTTTTCCCGCTCGTGTATTCGACCACCGCCGCATCATCCGGGCTCAGGGGATCTCCCTCCACGGTCGGTGGGTCGGGGCGCCCTTTTTGGAGCAACTCCGGGAAGGGGTAAATATTGGGCTTCTGGGCCAGCTTGACATGGATTCCCCGTCCCCGCGCGGCGAGGGTGAAGAGAAGATTCCGGGGGAAGGGAAGAAAATCTTTCACCCCGGCGATGATGAAATTCTTCAGCCTCGTCTGGGCAAAGAGGGGATCGATCCGGCGGAGCAGCAGGTCCAGCACCACCACGGTTTCGACCCCGGAATCATTGATCTGGCGCCGCAATTCATCATCTTCCAAGAGCGGGTCAAAGCAGAAGACCAGGACCCCCGCCTTCATGGCCCCGTAGGCGCTGATGATGGTCTGGGGCATGTTGGGCATCAACAGCCCCAGCCGCCCTCCCCTCTTCAAGCCGATTTGTCCGAGGGCGTGGGCGAACTGGTTGGTGTAGGTCCTCAGGTCGCGGTATTTGACCTTTCCGCCGAAGAAAAGGACTCCCACTTGATCCGGAAATTGATCGGCCGAATCATCCAGGATCCGGGGGAGAAGAAGGTTCGGGTATTCCAGGTTCTTGGGAACATGGGCATCGTAAAATTTCAACCACGGTTTTTCCATTTCTTTCCCTTCTTGAATGAGACGCGGATTTTCGCAGATTCATTTCCCGGGGCAAAAACCCATAAAATCTGCGTTCATCTGCGTCCCCAATGTCTTTATTTCTTTTCTTCCAGGTACCACTGAACAAAGCGCGCCAGGCCTTCCCGGATTTTGGTTTGGGGGTTGTATCCCAGCCGCTCTCTGGCCTTGCCGATCTCCGCATAGGTAAGTTTCACGTCTCCGGGCTGTTCCGGGAGACGTTCGATGATCGCCTTCTTCCCCACCTGCTCTTCGATGGCGGCGATAAGCTCAGCCAGGGTGATGGTTTGGCTTTCGCCGATGTTGTAGACCTGGAAACCGTGTTCCCGGCGGAAAGCCCCCAGGGTTCCCCCGACGGCATCGTCGATGTAGGTGTAGTCCCGGCGGGAACTGCCGTCGCCGAAGAGGGAGATTTTCTTTCCCTCGAAGATGGACCTCGTAAAGTGGTGGATGGCCATCTCCGGCCGCTGGCGGGGACCGTACACGGTGAAAAAACGGAGGCAGGCCACGTCCATTCCGTAGAGATGATGATAGGTGTGAGCGAGAAGCTCGCCGGCTTTCTTGGTGGCGGCATAGGGAGAGATGGGGGTATTGACCGGGTCTTCTTCCGAAAAGGGAACCCGGGAGCTGTCCCCGTAAACGGAAGAAGAGGAGGCAAAGATGAAACGCCGAACCGCATGCTTCTTGCAGGCCTCCAGAAGATAGACGGTCCCGCGCAGGTTCACGTCCACATAGAGCGCCGGGTTCTCGACCGAAGGTCTCACTCCCGCCCTGGCCGCCAGATGGGCGACGAGGTCGAACTTCTCTCCGGCAAATATCTTCTCCAACCCTTCCTCATCGCGCAGGTCGCCCTCGACCAATCGGAACCCGGGGTGCTTCAGCGCCCGAGCCAGGTTCCGGCGTTTCAGAGCCGGATTGTAAAAATCATCGAAATTGTCCAGGCACACCACCCGATGCTCTTCAGCCAGCAGCCGCTCGACCAAATGCGATCCGATGAAGCCCGCACCGCCGGTCACTAAGACCTTCATACTTTCTCCTCAATTTTTTCGCCGAACCAACCGGCCGGAAAATCTTAATCATGAAAGCACCAAATCACAAATTCCAAATCCCAAACAATATCCAAATTTCAACTCCGAATGACCGAAACTTCCAGATTTGAAATTTTGGACATTGGAATTCATTTGGTCCCGCGCTTCGCGGGATTGGTGCTTGGGATTTGACGCCTCTCTATGTTTGGCTGTTTGGAATTTATATTCGTTTATCATTCCTCAATCCACATTCCGCAATTACTTCTATATGATACGTTTGCGGAAACATGTCCAAAGGTTGAATCCGTTCCACATTATACCCCAGGGAACCCAGCCGGGCCAGGTCTCTGGCCAGGGTGGGCGGCTCGCAGGAGACATACAGGATCTTCCGTGGTCTGAGGCTGGCCAGGGATTCGAGGACGCCGTGGGCCCCGACACGCGGCGGGTCCAGAACGACCAGGTCCACGGCTGCGGTCTCTTCCTTGACCCTTTCGATTCTTTCCTCCGCTGGGCCGGCCAGAAAAGTGCAATTTAAAAAATCATTCCCGCGGGCATTTTCCCGGGCCAAATCGACGGCCTGCCTGTCATGGTCGATTCCCCAAATTCTTTTCGCCGCGAGGGCCAAAGGCAGGGTGAGGTTTCCCGAGCCGCAGAAGAGGTCCAACACCTTCTCCCGTCCCGTGAGCCCCGCCCAATCTACCACTTTCCGAACGAGGTTCTCGTTCTGGCGGGGGTTTACCTGCACGAAAGAATCTCCCCTGATTCGGAGGCGAAGCTTCCTTCCGCCGACCTCCGGCGAGTCGTAGAAGAGGGTAACAACCCCCCAGGAATTTTTCTCCTTTTCGCCCCAGGCGATTCCTTTCAATCCCTCGACCCCTCTCCCCATCTTTTCGACTTTGCCGGAATCCCAGGATCCCTCGGTTTGCAGGATGACGACTCCCAGCCCCTCCTCCGGGCTCACTTGGAGGTCGGCTCCTTTCAGGGGGGGATCCGCCCTCTCCCGCAAATAAGCATTCAGCCCGGCTAGAATCCGGTTGGCCAGCGGGTGAAGGAGTGGGCATTGGGCCACTTCCACCACCCGGTGGGTCCGCCAGGCGTGGAACCCCAGGAATCTCCTCCCCCCTTTCTCCCCGGCCTTGAATTGCGCCCGGATCCGGTATCCCCGGTCCTGGGGGGAAGGAATGATGGGAAGGAATTCAAAACNNTCATCATAGGCGAAGTGCTGATACTGGCATCCCCCGCAATCCCCGTAGAGGGGGCAGAAAGGGGCCACCCGCCGGGGGGAAGATCGTTCGACCTTTTTCAGCGCCGCTTCCGCATAATCTTTTTTCTCTACCCCGACCTCAGCCAGGACCTTTTCTCCCGGAGCGGTAAAGGGGACAAAGACAACTTTCCCCTCCACCCGGCCCATCCCCTTCCCGCCGTAAACCATCTTCTCAATGTCCAGTCGCAGAAATCGTTCCATTCTCAAAACCGAAAACCCGAAACTTGAAACCCGAAACACGAGACTTCTTTACCGCTGGTTGCCCGAGAGGCCCTTGAAGCCCGTGCATTTCCAGATGGGGTGAGTGCGAGCCACGGACGAATTCCTTCGGACCACCAAAGGTTCCAGTTGCTGGCAGGATTCGAAGAGAGTCTCCAGACCCCGCGGCATTTCGTTTCCGCCTTCGGTGAAGAAAATTCCCTGGCTTCCCGCCGCCGGAGAGTTGAGCGGGGAAAGATTGTTGATCCGGTTCGGCGCATCCCACTGGTACATCGGATACTTCCCCCGGGTGTAGAACATCCCCTCTCCTACCAACTGATGACGGGGGGTGAGGAGAAAGATCCCCTTGGCCGGGTCCAGGGTCTGAGCCGCCTCCTGGATTCGATCTCCCAGGGCCCGCCAGCCATGGAGCTGGCTGGTGGGATCATCCTGGGCCGCGACGGGAATAACCGCATGGAGCGGTTGGAGATGGGCCAAGACCGTGAAGAGCACGCCGATCAGGACCGCTGCCCACGAAAAGATCTTTTTCCCCCTTCCCCATCTGCTCCACTCCTCATCCACCAGTCCGGCCATCGCCACCAAAGCTGAAAAGTAAGCCAGGGCCGGCCAATTTCCCTCGACCCTGGACCGGAGGCTGGTGTAGGCAAAGAAGAGCAGGATCGGGGCCGAGGTCCAGAAAAGAAGCAAAAGGTGGTCTTTTCTCCGGCGGAACCCGATCCAGGCGCTCTTTCCAATGGCCCAAAGAATCCCCAGGAAGATGAGCGGCGAAGCCAGTCCCGCCTGGCCGGCCCAAAACTCCCCAAAATATTCGAGGCCGACCTTTTTCTTCACCTCCAACCCATGAGAGAGCTGAAAGCGGAAAGACAGCCAGTCATGCTGGGAGTTCCAGTAGATCACCGGAGAGAAGATCACCACCCCCAGGAGAAAGGCCAGGTATGGTTCTTTTCGCCGCAGCCATTTTCTCCCCTCGGGGTAGGAGAGGAGGAAGAAGAAAACACAGGGTGCCAGGAGGACCATGGTGTACTTGCTGAGAAGGCCCAATCCCAGGGCGACCCCGGTACTATACCACCAATGATCTCCCTTTCCGCTGACCGCCAGGTAGACGAATAAGATGGCTAAAGCCCAGAACAACATCTGCGGCCCGTCCGGAGTCACGATGACCGAGCCGACGGAGGCCAGCAGGCTGAAGTTCATCAACAGGGCGGCATAGAACCCCGCCCGCTCGCTTCGAAACATCATCCGCCCCATGTAGTACAGGAGCCAGGAGAGAAACGCCGTGATCAGGACCCACCCCACGCGAACGCCGAACTCCCCCTGCCCGGCAACGGCCGTGAAAATCCTGATCAGAAAGCCCACCATGGGCGGATGGTCGTAATACCCCCACTGGAGATGGCGCGACCAGGTCCAGTAGTAGGCCTCATCCGGGGC
>PMCE01000001.1:2749-4095 GCA_003154025.1 Syntrophaceae bacterium | reverse complement strand
AGTAGGCAGGCACGGTGATGACCGCGTCGGTGATCTTCTCCCCAAGGTAATCGTCGGCGGTCTGCTTCATCTTCGTCAGGATCATCGAGGAGATCTCTGCCGGGCTGTAGTTCTTCCCCCGGATCGTCACCTGCGCGTCGCCGTTTCCGGCCTCGGTGATCTTGAACGGGCTGACCGTCTTGTCGTACTGCACCTCTTTCGAATTATATTTTCTCCCGATAAGCCGCTTGATCGCGTAGACGGTGTTCTCCGAGTTGGTGACGGCCTGCCTCTTGGCCACCTGCCCCACCTGCCGCTCTCCGTTCTCCGTAAAGGCCACCATCGAGGGGGTCGTCCGATTGCCCTCCTGGTTCGCAATCACGACGGGATCGCCGCCTTCCATCACCGCGACGCACGAGTTCGTTGTTCCGAGATCAATTCCGATAATCTTTCCCATGATAACAATTCCTCCTTCTTAATTATTCTTCGCCTATTCGCAATTATTTTCCCAGTCACCGCCCATCGAGGGGCGTTTGCAGACGGACACCTTCGCCGGCCGGAGCAGCCTGCCGTTCAGCAGATACCCCCGCTCGAACTCGCCGACTACCTGGCTATCCTCATGTTGGGCACTCTCCACCTGCATCATCGCCTCGTGGATATGGGGATCGAAATCCTTCCCCGCGGTATCAATCATCTCCACACCGTGTTTCTGTAGACAACCCAGGAGCTGTCCCTGAAGCAGTTTAAGCCCCTTTCTGAAGGCATCAAAGTCCTCAGAATTGCAGGCATGTTCCAAGGCACGGTCCATTCCGTCGACGAGCGGCAGGATGTCCCGGAGCAGATTCTCGTTACCGTATTGAATCGCGTCCGCCTTCTCCCGGGCCGCACGTTTCCGGTAATTGTCGAGCTCGGCGACGGCACGCACGTATTTGTCGTAATTTTCCGCGGCCTTCTCCTCCGCTTCCTGAAGTTTTACCATCAGCTCATCCGCCCGATCGGTCTTCCCTGGAACTTCCGCTCCCTGCTTACCGGCTTCCGCCTGCTGTTCCTCCGTCTTCTTCGGAAGACCTTCTTTGGCCTCCGCTGTATCCTTTTTCATCTTTGCGACCATGACTCTCCTATTTCATATCCGGTCTCTGGAAGAGTTTGAAATCCACCATCTCGCAGATCACGTGCCCCACCGTGATGTGCACCTCCTGGATGCGGGGGGTGCTGGTGGAAGAAACGTTCAGGGCGTGATCCGCGATCTTCGCTACATCGCCGCCGTCCCGTCCGGTCAAACCAATCGTGACCATTCCGATCTTTTTGGCCGCCTCCAGCCCTTTGACCACATTCACGGAAGTCCCGCTGGTGGTCATTCCCCAGGC
>PMCE01000001.1:0-2739 GCA_003154025.1 Syntrophaceae bacterium | reverse complement strand
GGCGGCCTCTCGATGACGAACCGGTTCACAAATTCCGCCGCGAGATGCTGGGCATCCGCCGCTGACCCCCCGTTTCCGAACAGAAGGATCTTGTTGCCCGCCTTCAGCGCCGCCGTCACCGCCCCGACCACAGCCACGATCCGGTTCAGGTTTTCGTTGACGAAAACCTCCTTGACCTGGCCCGACTCCCGGAATATCTTGATGATGTAATCTTCCATCGCGTTCTTCCTGACGTTTCTAACGTATCCCTCAAAATCGCGCCTAATATAAGAATCGGCCCGGACCCTGTCAAGGGAGGCCGGACGATTTAATTCCCCGCCCCCGGCGTCCACGCAAAACCCGGACCAACCTGCCGTTGATCCCGCACCGCATGCCCCCCCGCTGGTTTTTTGTCAAACAAACATCAGCGGATTCTCCGTGATTCCGACCCATCCTTCATTGACGGATCCTGAATTGTATGTCAGATTGAAAGTGAACCGCACAGAATATCCTTCTGCAGGCCCATTCCCGGAAAATCGGGGCCGTGGTCATGGGCGGATTCAGGGATGAAGATGTGCGGAAGGTGATGAATGTTCCGGAAAGCGAGCAGCCGGTCTACATCATCCCGATGGGTAGGATGCAAGATGAAAAAATGCCATAAATGCTTGAAGGATTTGGAAATCAAGACTCCGGTGGGAAGGAAGGATGTCTGCCCCTCTTGCGGATCCGACCTGCGCTGCTGTCGCAATTGCGCCTTCCATACGCCGGGGACCTACAATGAGTGCAAGGAACCTCAAGCCGAGAGAGTGATTGAAAAAGAACGGAGCAATTTCTGCGATTATTTCGTCTTCAGAGAAGCCGATTCCGGCCATCAGGGAAAGGATGCCGGAGATCCCGCAAAGGCAAAGCTGGCATCCCTGTTCAAGTGAGACGGCGCTTGCCTTCTTCCTGTAGTCGAGCATCTATGAATTTTGTCGAGAGTGCTTTCTTTCAAGTGGCAATACTCACTTTGCAGCAATCATCGGCACAGAATCCCACATTTTGTTTTCCCTTGACATACAAGACCGTTCTTCTTACACTTTCACGTCTACATAGAAGCAATATCTTTTCAAAAATAAAGCCTTCTCGACTGCGGCGTAAAACTTAAATGGTGGGTGGCCGGGTATGACTGTATATGGTGTACGTTTTGAGAGAAAAGGTAAGGTTGCACTAATAACCTTCGACCGGCCCGAGCGCCGGAATGCCTTCAACGAAACCATGTGGTCGGACCTTGAGCAGATGGTACGGAAACTGAAAGAACATCTCCCCCGCGTCATTATTGTCACTGGTTCCGGCAAGGCCTTCTGTGCCGGATTCGACATCAATCCAGATAACCCCCAAGTAAGCGGTCTGATTGAGTCAGTGCAAAAGCAGGAGCGTTCCCCAGTCGAAATCTTAATAAAACGCCTGCAGTCTGCAGTGAATGATCTGGTAACGCTGCCCGTCCCCGTCATTGCAGCCATAAACGGCGACGCCTATGGCGGTGGAGCGGAACTGGCATCACGTTGCGACCTTCGGGTGATGGATCCTCAAGCGGTGATCTGTTTTGCGGAAGTGAAACTGGGTCTCATGCCCGACTGGGGCGGCGGGCCGGGTCTTACCAGGCTGATAGGCGCATCACAGGCCGCTGATATGATTTTAACCGGCCGGAAGGTTGGGGCGAATGAGGCCCTGAGAATCGGGCTCGTCAACCGCATCAGCGCCCCGGGGATGGCCCTGGATGAAGCCATGGACATGGCGGAAATGATAGCCAAGAACGGTCCGCGAGCGGTACGGCATGCTCTGACAGTTATCAGACAGGTACAAGAACTCACGATGAAGCAGGCCCTTGAGTTAGAGTGCCAAGAGGCGATTACACTCATTACTTCCGGTGAATGCATCCAGGGCATTACGGCATTTCTCAGCAAGCAGCCACCGGAGTTTCCGGATCTTTGAGATGGCTTTCCCCGTGGGCTCCTTCCTGAACTGTTGTTTTTCTATTCGCGAGAGTCCATGTAACATTTCAAGTGTAAATCTTTAGTTTGGGCTGAAAACCGAGACTATTCCCAGGGGCAATTTCCCCCTTGACTTTCCATTCGCATAAAAGCATTAATTAGCTGTCGTTTCTCTTTATAGCTCAGTAAACCCATCAACCTTCCCCTTAACCTTCTGGAGTCCGACATGAGAGTGAATTACTAGAAAATGCCGATATGAGCCCTCAGGGGTTACTATATGAGAAGGACTTTCCAAAAGTTGCCCTTATGAAGCATCCAGAGAGGTAATAGACCTCTTTGGGGGCCATTGTTTTTGTATTATTCGTCGTATGGAGTAAATCTAATAACAGGAAAAGGAGGTGATAAGGCATGAAAAACATGAGGAGCTTAGCAATAGCGATAATCTTTGCGGGATTGGTAAGTCTGGCAATAGGAGTCATTAGTAAATTCATGGGTTCTGATATTGCTGGATTTAGCCCGCGCGGGTTCGGTCTAGCCACTGGTATCTGCTTCTTGCTATCAATAAATTTGCTGCTTTTGGACAATAAATCTTAGAGGAAAATGTGGGGAATGGCATATATTTATATTTGTCATTCCCCACACTACACTTCTCGAAAATTAAAGGGTAGAAAAGATTTTGTTAGTGATGAGGATTTGAGTCTCTGAGTCACCCTTTCAAGTGCAAATCATTAGAACATTTCTTTTGCTATACCTGTTGACTCGTAAGTGAAGGCAAGAGATCAGACGA
>PMCE01000401.1 GCA_003154025.1 Syntrophaceae bacterium | reverse complement strand
CCCCGTTGCGTGAAGTATGGCGTGACCCGGGACTACCTCCTGGGCCTGGAGGCGGTGCTGCCTTCGGGGGAAGTGATCAAGACCGGGGGGCGCCCGATCAAGAATGTGACCGGTTACGACGTGACCCGGCTTCTCTGCGGCTCGGAAGGGACCCTGGCGGTGATTACCAAGATCATTTTGAAACTCATCGCCAAGCCGGAAGCCCGGCGCACCCTGCTGGTGGCCTTCCGGTCGATCGAAGACGCCAGCACCACCGTTTCGCGCATCATGGCCGCGGGCATCGTTCCCCGGGCCCTGGAGCTGATGGACCAGCGGTTCATCACGACCTGCGAGAAAATGTTCCACCTGGGTCTGTCCACGGACGCGGCGGCCATGCTCATCATCGAGGTGGACGGGTTTGCCGAGACGGTGGACCGGCAGGCGCGGGTCGCCAAAGAATTCTGCGAGGCCCAGGGGGCCTACAACATCAAACTGGCCCAGACCGAAGAGGAAGCCGACCGGCTCTGGATGGCCCGGAAGAACGGGCCCGTGGCCCTGTACCGGATCAGCAAGAGTATGGCCACGGAAGATGCCACGGTGCCCATCAGCAAGATTCCTGCCATGGTGCGCAAGCTGAAGGAAATGGAGGGAAAGTACGGCATGAATATTTACCTCCTGGCCCATGCCGGAGACGGGAACATGCACCCGCACATGCCCTATGACCCGGCCAAGCCGGAAGAAAAGGAAAAAGTGGAGCAGATCATCCGGGAGATTTTCGAAGCATCCATCGCCCTGGGCGGCACCCTTACGGGAGAGCATGGCATCGGTCTGTCCAAAAAACCTTTCATGCATCTGGAGATCAGCCCCGGCGAGCTGGAGGTCTGGAAAAACATCAAGAATTGCTTCGATCCGAACGGGATTATGAACCCGGGGAAGTTTGTTTGAAAAAAAAGTGAAAGTGTAAGTGAAAGTGAAAGGGGAAAAAGGGGGGACGCCAATGATCGAGGGCATGAATAAAGGCAAAGGGTGGAAACATTGGAGGTATTTAAGAAAAGCCATCATCTTGTGTTGGATGTATATAAGGTGACCACGAAATTCCCGCCGGGAGAGAAATTTGGTCTTGTTCCTCAGATGAGGAGGGCAGTTGTCTCGATTCCGGCGAATTTGATAGAGGGAAGCGAGAGGGTGGGAAGGCTGGAATACTGTCGCTTTGTAAGCATCGCTAAAGGGTCCGCCGGCGAGCTTAGATATTATTTTTTGCGGGCAAAAGATTTGGGATATATTTCGCCCGAAGAATATTCGCGTTTCAGAAGGGAAATTGAAGAAATTGGGAAAATGCTTAGCGGGCTGGTGAAAGCCTTATCCACCCCCAAGGCATAATAATAGGAGTTATAAAAACGGTTCTCTTACACTGGATCGATCTTTCACTCAAAAGATATTTCCAGAAGATCCTCTCACTTTCACTTGCACTTTCACTCAAACGGAGTTCCCATGTATTCCATAGATTTCATCCTCCGAGAAACCGAGAAATGCTCCAAATGCGGGATGTGCGTGGGAGTCTGCCCGGTTTTCAGGGAGCTGCAGCAGGAGACCTACAGCTCCCGCGGCAAGGTGGAGATCGCCAAGGCTCTGGCTTCGGGAGAGTTGCCCTATTCTTCGTACACGGAAGATCTCTTCTCCAAATGCCTCCTCTGCCTGGCCTGCAAGGGGGGCTGCGCGATCGGCGTGGACCAGAGCAAACTCATCCTGGGGATCCGGGCGGAGCTGGCGAAGCGGAGAGGACTGCCGCTCGCCAAGAAAATCGCCTTTAAATATCTTCTCAAGAACCGTTCCCTCTTTGGAAAGGCGCTGAAGGCTTTCTCGTACCTGCAGAAATTCTCTCCTCTCGGCGGGGGCGGGCAGCTCCGGCACCTTCCTTTTTTCCTCTCCGCCTTCGGGAAGGGGAGGCTGATCCCGGATTTGAGCGCCAGACCCCTGCGAAAGGAATTCCCCGAGGTGATTCCCCCCACCAAGGGGCCGGCCAAGATGCGGGTGGGGTTCTTCTCGGGCTGTTTCATCGATTTCGTGGACCCGGCCATCGGGCGGTCGCTCATCCGCGTGCTCGGCCGTCACGGAGTCGAAGTGGTTTTCCCCAAGAAGCAAACCTGCTGCGGCATTCCGGTTTTCCTGTCCGGAGACCTGGAGAACGGGCTGAAACTGCTGAAGATCAACCTGGAGGCTTTTGCTCCTTATCCGCTTGACGCGGTCATCGTCGCCTGCGCTACCTGCGGCACCGCCCTGAAGGAGAGCTACATGACCCTGGCGGAGGGCGAGAGCCAGGAGTGGAAAGACAGGGTGAAGACTTTCGCCGACCAAATCATGGATGTATCCGAATTCCTCGCCCAGAAAGTCCAACTGACCAAGACTGAGGAAAAGGCGGCCCAGAAGGTAACCTACCACGATCCCTGTCACCTTAACCGGAGTCAGGGGGTCAATTCTCAACCCCGAAAGATCCTGAAAGATCTCCCGGGAGTGACCCTGGTGGAGATGCGTGATCCCGGGCGATGCTGCGGAGGCGGGGGCTCTTTCAGCTTTTACAACTATGAACTTTCCAAACAAATCAGCCGGCGCAAAGTGGAGGACATCGAGGCAACCGGCGCCTCGGTCGTGGTGACCGGCTGTCCCGGCTGCATGCTCCAACTGAAGGATCAACTGGGACAGAAGAAATCCCCCGTAGAAGTCAAACACCTGATTCAAGTGGTGGACGAAGCAGGAGGCTGAGGGAAAAGGTACAAGGCGCAAGGCACAAGGTACAAGGTTCAAGGCCCAAGGTGCAGGGTACAAGGTTCACGGCTCAAGGAACAAGGAAGTAAGAGCCTTTAACCCG
>PMCE01000144.1 GCA_003154025.1 Syntrophaceae bacterium | reverse complement strand
CCAAAACTCCCTAAAGCCCGGATGATCGGTTTCGGGCATTGGTTATTGGAATTTCGGATTTATTTGGAATTTGGTGTTTGACATTTGGGATTTCTTAGATTGAGGTGAAGCGTGCCAGCTGAAAAAAGATGGGCCATCGGAATCGACCTCGGGGGGACCAAGACCCTTGTGGCTCGGGTCAATGGCGCGGGGGGGATAGGGCGGATCCTGCGGATCCCCACAAACGCAACGAGAGGCGCGGCCGCTGTTAAGAAAATGCTGGTGGACGCCGTGCGGGATCTCCTGCAAGGGGCAGGGCGTTTGCCCGCGGGGATCGGGATAGGAATCGCCGGTCAGGTGGACCCGGAAAACGGCAGAGTGAAATTCGCCCCCAACTTGGGTTGGCAGGATGAACCATTCAGGGAAGACCTGAAAAAAGCCTTACGCTTGCCGGTCATGGTGACTAACGATGTGCGGGCGGCTACGTGGGGAGAATGGCTGTACGGTGCGGGGAAGGGGTGCAACGACCTCCTCTGCCTTTTCGTGGGGACGGGGATCGGCGGAGGAGTGGTCAGCGGGGGAAAAGTTTTGACCGGCTGCTCGAACACGGCCGGAGAGCTGGGGCACATCACCATCGACATCAACGGCCCTCGCTGCCACTGCGGCAACCGGGGCTGCATGGAGGCTCTGGCCGGGGGGTGGGCCATCGCCCGGCAGGCTCGGGAAAGAGTGCAATCCGACCCGGAGGCTGGGACGGCGATTCTCAAGAGGGCTGACGGCCAGGCGGATAGGATTACTGCTAAGATCGTAGCCGCCTCGGCCAAGGCCGGGGACCCTCTAGCTCTTACCATGCTGGACCAAGTTGCCGTGGCGCTCGCTGCCGGGTCAGCCAGCCTGGTCAATGCCTTCAACCCCTGCCGGATCATCTTTGGCGGAGGAGTCATCGAGGGATATCCCCGGCTGATCAGAAAAGTCGCCCAGGGGTTGAAAGGGCGGGCCCTGCCGCCGGCCCTCGAGCCTTTACGGGTGGTTCGCTCCAAGCTGGGTCCGCACGCCGGCGTGGTGGGCTCCGCCGCCCTGGTTTTGCATGGTTCGGAGAGGGTCCTAGGGGGGGACCGAAAGAAACGTTGTTAGGTTTGATGATCTGGCAAAAAAGATTAGCGGCCTGATCGGGGATCAGGCCCTACAGGGTTCCAGACCCATCCGAAGATCGGAAATCTGCGGGGTGCGATCCCCGATCACGCCTTAGGCTTTTTCCTTAATATATTTGAGAATCGCCTTGCACTGGCTCTCTCCATCCAGACCCGCCTCGGCCAGCACCTGGTCCGCCTGCCCGCTGCCCAAATAATGACCCTTCCGGAAAGGATGGAGGGAAGACTTGCGGCCCCGGTCGGAAAGGAGCCAGCGGTCCAGGGTGGGCAGGGTGAACCCGGTGATTCCCATGGCCTCCCGCGCCCGGGCCTCCGGATAAATCTTCTCCTGCTCCGCGGAAGGAAGGAGATCAAAGAGCTCCGCGCTGGCCACATAGTAAGCGTCCACGTCGATCCCTTCCTTTTTCAGCAAGGGCAGAGCCTGTTCGACAAAGGCGTAGCCCACTTCGCTTCCCTGAAGAACGATCGTGCCGGCGCTTTGGCTCTGAGCCCGGTGGAGGAGATACACTCCGGAGGCAGCCGCCGTTGCCGGAGCAAGTCCTGCGGCCTGGCGGTCGATCACCTTTTCGCTGGGCCGGGTGACAAAAGGAGCGATCACCGCAGGCCGTTTGGCGAGAGCGGCGGAAACCAGAGTCCATATTTCCTGGGGGTCCCAGGGGGTGAGGGTGATCACCGTACCAAGGGGAAAATTCTCCTGCAGGAGTTGAAGGGCCTGGGGATCGGCGTGGGTCGGCCCATCTTCTCCGGTCTTCACTCCCGCGTGGGCGCAGACCAGGATCATGGTCCGATAGGGCTCTGGAGCGATGGCCTGGCGGGCCTGGTTGCCGATCGAATGCAAACGGGAGGCGATGTGACTGAGGGGGGCGATGAAGGCACTGTAGGAGGAGCCGACGCCGATATGCCGGCCGAAGGTGGAGATCCCGGCCAGTATGCCGGACATGGCGTCCTCGCAGATCCCGCCGAGGGAGAGAAGCCTCGCTCCCGGGTTGGTGGCGGCATTGTAATATCCTTCGGGGAATCCCTGGGCCGCGGTGTTCACGCTGGTCGAGCCAAGGAGGTCCGCGGCCGCGGTGAGAATGGCCCCGTTACCGGCCTTGTTGTAATAATTGAGAACCCGGCCCAGTTCGCCTCTCAGGGTGGTGCTTTTGCCGGGCTGAAGAATCAGCTCTGGAGGAATGGTTCCCTCTGTGCGCTTGACCGTTTCGAACACCGATTCGATGACCGGTCCATTGGAGCGGGGCTTGCGGCCTTCCCGGTTCAGGCGGAGCCGCGCGCTGACCAGCTTCTGCGCCAAAGCATCGACCATGGTCCGGTTCTTTTCCAGCGTGGTGCGGATCAGCTGAAGGGCTTCCCAAAAGCACTCTTCCAGGGCCGCTTTGTTTTTTCCCGCCCCGCACCGCTGGTCTCCACCCGTGCAGCGCGGCAAAGTTCCTCCCATGAGGCTCGCCAGGGGGTTGAGGGCCTGGTAGAACCCGTCGGCGCACAGCCCATGGCCGGCGCCATGGGAGGCCTTTCCCTCAACGCCATACTGCCAGCCTTTTTGGGTCCGGTAGACGATGGCCGTGGGTTGGGAGTTCCTCATTCTCAAGGCGGCCTGCTGGGCGGCGAAGATCTGTTCGAAGTCCAGTCCGTCAGGAACTAGGATGACATTCCAGTCGTGGAGATAGGCGAACTCCAGGGGATCCCACTGGACATAGTCGCCGGGATTTTCTCCGTCCCGACAGACCCGGTTGGAGTCGATGGAAGCCTGGTTCCAGTCCACGTGGAGGATGGCATTCTTTAAAGAGGCGGTGCCCGCCGCAGCCATGGCTTCGCCGACACGGCCGGGGGTCATCCCGCCTTCCCCCTCAACGATATGGACCCGGGGAGCGTCTTTGGCGTAGGAATCCATCGCCCCGAAGGCCAGCCCGATGGAAGCGGCGATTCCCACCCCCGATGCTCCGGTGGAGAGGCGCAGAAAGGGGGTTGCCGGGGTCGGATGCCCGTCGAGGGGTTTGGAGTGGAACTTGGAGAACAAAGGGGTTTGAGTAATCGGGTTGCGCCGGAAGCCAAGGAGGTCTTCCAGGCGAAGCTGGTAGCGCTCGTCCTTGGGGAGAAGCTGGGGCGCCCCCATGCGGATCACTTCGTTCCGCAGGGCCCAGATGGAGTAGAGCCCCAGGGCTTTGTGCCCGGCGGCGTAGGAGATNNCCTTGCACAAACCGTCCCGAGGAGATCGATCCCCCGGGATGTCCGGAGGTGGGGACGTAATTGAACAGCAGGGCGCACAGAGAGCGGTAGATCAGGTCAAAATCTTCAAAAACCTTTTTCTCCCCGGCGGAGAATCCTTCGCCTTTGGTTTTCAGCTTCCTGGAGATGTCGGTAAACGTTCCTCGCCGGGGTCCGAACTTGAGGGCCATTCTGGGCTCCTTTTTTTGCTGTTTTTTGCGGATAAAGGAAATATACGATAGGCCTGCGCCTGGTGTCAAACCCATTATTGGAGTGAAAGTGCTAGTGAAAGTGAAAGGGGAAAGGCAAGCGGGAGCGGGATCATCGGATTTCCCTATGTCTATTCAATTCTTTCACTTTCACTAGCACTTTCACTCTTTTTTCACACGGGTTTTCTTTCATCTTGACACCCTTCCTCTTCATTCTTATAATCCACCATACTTGCGGGGAGCGAATACTTTTGATTCTCCGTACTTACNNGAAAGAATGAGCCGGATTGGAACGGAAACGGCTTTTGCCGTGTCCCTGGAGGCTTCCCAAATGGCCCAGAAGGGGATGAAGATTTATCCCTTTCACCTGGGCGACATGAACATCATCACTCCCTCCAATGTCATGGACGCGGCCATCGCGGCCATGAAAAAAGGGAAGACCGGCTATTGCCCCACGGCCGGGATCCCCGAGCTGAGGGAAGCGGTAGCCAAAGACGTAGGGGCTCAGCGCAAACTGAAACTCACGGCGGATAACATCTCCATCCAGCCCGGGGGCAAGCCCACCATCGGCAAATTCATCATGACCGCGATGAACCCGGGAGACAAAGTGCTTTATCCCAACCCGGGTTATCCCATCTACGAATCGCAGATCGAATTCCACGGCGGGGTGGGCCTTCCTTACGGCTACAAAGAGGCGCAAGACGGATTCATCCTGGACATGGAAACCATCCGCAAAGGGATTCGGGCGGGGGCCAAAATCCTGATCTACAACAACTACCAGAATCCCACCGGAGCTTCCTCGCCCCGGGAAGAGATGGAGGAACTGGCTTTCCTTGCCGTGCAGAACGACCTCCTCGTCCTGTCCGACGAGGCCTATTTCGAAATCCGGTACAGCGGGACGCCCATGTCCATCGCCAGCCTGCCCGGCATGGCCGAGCGCACCGTCATTCTCTACACCTTCAGCAAGAAGTTCGCCATGACCGGGTGGCGTCTCGGGGCGGCCGTGGGCCCGGTAAAGTTCATCGAATACATCTCCAAGATCAACGTGAACGATGAGTCCTGCTCCAATCACTTCATCCAGTACGGGGCCCTGGCCGGCCTCCAGGGCAGCAACGAGGGACCGCTGGGCATCATGTCCGTCCTCAAGGAGAGAAGGGATATCCTGGTCGGCCTGCTGAACGCCATCCCGGGGGTCCGCTGCTTCAGACCGGAAGCGACCTTTTACCTCTTCCCCAACGTCACCGGGGCCATGAAACGCAAGGGAGTCGGGGACGTGGAGGAATTCCGCAAGCTCGTCCTGCGGGAGACGGGGGTGAGCTTCTGCACCCGCAAACACTTCGGCCGGCCGCTGCCGGGAGAGACCGAGCAGTATATCCGGTTTGCCTACTCGGGGATCGACATGCCGCTGATCGAAGAAGGGATGAAGAAGCTGGCGGACTTTCTGGCTTAGNNTGAATCGCCCCTGCAACCGGTGCTGGGGATTACGGCATTCATTATGGAAAATGCAGGTATGGTCTGATTTTGGGATGGAGTTTTTTTTGAATTCCCCAACCTGAAATCTGCAATTTGCTATCAGGTCCCCCGGGGGGAAGGGGAGTCTGCCTTATTTCATCAAAACGAGGAGGTAGGAAGATGGGGAAGAGATTTTCTTGGTTCTGTTTGATCGCCTTTTTTGCTTTCATCCTCATGGCCCCTCCAGCGCACGCCGGCAAGTCCAACGACACGCTGAACATCCTCCACTATGTGGAGCTTTCATCGGTGGACAACTACTTCAACACCGACCGTTGGGGGGTGGTTCTGTGCCACCTCCTCTGGGACAGCCTGCTCTACCGGGACCTCAAGACGGGCGAATACAAACCGAACCTGGCCACCTCCTGGAAATATGTAGATAGCAAGACCATGGAGTTCGACCTGCGCCAGGGAGTGAAATTTCACAACGGGGACGAGTTCGATGCGGACGATGTGGTCTACACGCTGAACTGGATTTCCGACCCGAAGAACGCCGTCAAAACGCAGAACAACGCCAACTGGATCGAGAAGTGCGAGAAGCTGGGGAAATACAAGGTGCGCCTGAAAACCAAGAACAATTTCCCGGCCGCTGCCGAATACATCGCCGCGGTCCTGGCCATTTATCCGCATAAGTATTATGCCAAAGCGGGCCCCGACGGCATGGCCATCAAACCCGTGGGCACTGGCCCCTACAAAGGAATGTAGGTGGTCCCTGGGAAGAGCATCACGTTGGCCAAGAACGAGAATTACTTCGTCGACAGCCCCAAGGGCAGGCCGAGCATCGGCAAGCTTCATATGCGCTTCATCAGCGAGGTCAGCACCCAGATTGCCGAGCTCATGTCCGGGAGGGCGGACTGGATCTGGCGGGTGCCGATGGACCAGGCGGAGAAGCTGGCTAAGATGCCCAGGATCACCGTGGAAAGCGCCGATACGATGAGGGTCTTTTTCCTGCAGTTTGATGCGGCGAATAAGAAAGGGCGAAATTCCCCGCTTAACAAAGTGAAGGTCCGGCAGGCCATCTCTTACGCGGTCGACAAAGCCACCATCCAGAAAACCCTGGAGAAAGGAGGATCGCGGGTCCTTCATTCGGTCTGCTATCCCAGCCAGTTCGGTTGCACCGACGACGTGGTTAAATATGACTATGACCCGGCCAAGGCCAGGAAACTCCTGGCGGAAGCGGGGTATCCGAACGGCTTCGAGATGGAGTTTTACGGTTGGCGGGAACGGCCGCATATGGAAGCCATCATGGGGTACCTCAACGCCGTGGGGATCAAGGCGAAGATCCAATATATGACCTATGCCGCCGTACGGGAAAAGATCCGAGTTGGCGAAGTGGACATGGCTCTGAACAACTGGGGCTCTTTCTCCATCCACGACGCCTCCGCCTTCACCGGCAACTTCTTCGGGGGCACGACCGATGACAACGCCCGCGACCCCGAAGTGATCAAGTGGCTGGAGATTGCCGACACCTCCATCGATCCGGAAGTGCGCAAGAAGAACTATAAAATGGCCCTGCAACGCATTGCCGAACAGGCCTACAGCTTCCCCCTGTGGTCTTCCAACATGAATTATGCCTACACCAAAGACCTGAACTTCTCCGCCCAGCCGGATGAAATTCCCCGGTTCTTCAATGCGTCCTGGAAATAGGGAGACCGATAAAACTGGAAGGCCCGGCCCGAATGGACCGGGCCTTTTCCGGGGGAAAGGGACCGACGGGGAAAAGGAATGCTCATCTATACCCTGAAGAGACTTGCGCTGGCTCTCGCGGTAACTCTTGTCGTTTCCGCCCTGAGCTTCGGTTTGCTCTATCTCTCGGGCGACCCGGCGTCGGCTATCGGCGGGGAAGCTGCCAGCGACGCGGACATAGCCAACATCCGCAAGATCTACGGTTTCGACCAGCCCATCGCCGTCCAGTACCTTACCTGGATCGGAAAAGCCCTTCGGTGGGATTTCGGGATGAGCTATTATTTTCGGCTCCCGGTAAGCCAGATCATGGCCACGCGGCTCCCGGTGACCCTGATCCTGGGGGGCTCGGCCATCGTCTTCGCCCTGGTTTTTTCCATCCCCCTGGGGATGATCGCCGCCATCCGTCCCAACAGCTGGATCGACCGACTGGCCCTTTTCCTTTCGGTCATGGGGCAGGCCATGCCGAGCTTCTGGCTCGGCCTCATGCTCATCGTCGTTTTCAGCGTCTGGCTGCCGCTCCTTCCCCCCTCGGGAACGGAGGGCTGGGAATATTTCGTCATGCCCACCGTCGTCCTGGGCTACTTCGCCATGCCGGCCATCATGCGGCTCACCCGGGCGGGGATGATGGAAGTCCTGGCCTCCGATTACATCCGCACGGCGCGGGCCAAAGGGCTCCTGTCCGGGTCCATCCTATTCAAACATGCCCTGCGCAACGCCATCATTCCCGTGGTCAGCGTCTCCGCCGTGCAATTCGGATTCATGCTGGGGGGCTCCATCGTGATCGAGACGGTCTTCGCCATCCAGGGCATGGGATATCTGGCCTGGGAGTCCATCAAACGCTCTGATTTCCCCACAGTGCAGGCGGTGATCCTGGTCTTCGCCGTGATTTACATCGTCCTCACCCTGCTTGCCGACCTTCTCAACGGCTGGCTCGACCCCCGGATCCGCGTGACCTGAAATGGAACTCCGCACGCTTCCGGCCATCGAAGAGATCCTTGGACCTTCCCCCGGGCAGCTCCTGCGACGCCGCATCTTCGGGCACAAGGGGCTGATGATCGGGGGCATCGTCCTGGCGGTCATCATTTTGCTGGCCCTGCTGGCTCCGGTCATATCCCCCCATGACCCCTATCATCAAAGTCTGACCAAACGGATGTCCAAGCCTTTCTGGCAGCCCGAGGCTGCAAAGGGGCATCCCCTGGGTACGGACCAGGTCGGGCGGGACTACCTGAGTCGCCTTTTGTACGGCGCCCGTGTCTCTTTGCTCATCGGCTTCAGCGTGGCTCTCATCTCCGGAGTGATCGGCACGGCGTTGGGCATCCTGGGCGGATATTTCGGCGGCCGGCTGGACATGGTGATCACCTTTATTATCACCCTCCGTCTCAGCCTCCCCTTTGTCCTGGTGGCAGTTGCGGTGGTCGGCCTGGTAGGGGGATCGCTGAAGGTCGTGATCATCACTCTGGGCCTCTTGCTGTGGAACCGTTATGCCGTGGTCATGCGCAGTGCCACCCAGCAGATTCGCAATCAGGATTACATCCCGGCCGCCCAGGCAGTGGGCTGCTCCACCCTGCGGATCCTGCTCTCCGAAATTATGCCCAATATCCTAAATAGCCTGGTGGTCGTGGCCACCCTGGAGATGGCCAATGCCATCCTGCTGGAAGCCGCTCTCTCCTTTCTGGGGCTGGGAGTGCAGCCGCCCACCCCTTCCTGGGGGCTGATGGTCTCAGAAGGGAAAGACTTTCTTTTCTTTGAACCCTGGCTGATCACCATTCCGGGGGTTGCCCTGTTCCTGCTGGTCCTGGCGATCAACCTGGTAGGGGACGGAATCCGGGACGTGACCGCGCCGGAGAATCGATAAAAATACGGTTTCAAGTTTCGGGTTTCAAGTTTCAAGTTATGAAGAAAAAGGCTGAAGGGAAGGGCAATAGACAAAACCATATCTCTCGCAGGGGGCGCAGAGAGCGCGGAAGAAAAATACAGGATTCAGGTCCCAGGAGTCAGGACTCAGGATTCAAGAGTCAGGAGTCAAGTTCCAGGTTCCTGGCTTTTCACTGACACTGACACTCACACTGTCTTTGATTTTAGGCATTTTAGGCATT
>PMCE01000148.1 GCA_003154025.1 Syntrophaceae bacterium | reverse complement strand
GGATCGTCGGGTCTCCCAGGGAGAGGGAAAGCTCTCTTCTTTGGCCTTAGGGGCTCTCCAAGTCTTGAAGCATCCGGTCAAAGAGGGGTTTGAGCGGCGGCAATTCCGTCTTGACCACGCCCCAAACAATTTCGAGGTCGACGCCCGAGTATTCGTGGATGAGTTTGTCCCGCATACCCGTCAACCCTTTCCACGGGATTCCAGGGTATTTCTCTCGAATCTCCATTGGGATTCTTTTCGCAGCCTCCCCCATCACCTCCAGACTGCGAACTACAGCATTGACCGTTTTGCGGTCGCCGGCAAAGGCATTGAAATCCAAGCCTCGGGTAAACTCCTGCGTTTCCTCAAAGCTGGTCAGGATGTCCTCCACGTAGTCGCGGAAGGTTCGTTTCATGCAAGCACCGCCTCGGCCAGAACGCTGCGTCCGATCTCCGGTTTCAGCGCCTTCCTTGAGACTAGATCCACCTTGCCGCCAAGCCGTTCGCTGAGGAACTCTTCCAACTCAAGAAACTTGAACATCCCGATCGGAGGGTCGAATTCCACCAGCACGTCAATATCGCTTTGCCTGTGGGGAGTTTCGCGCACCAATGAACCGAAGATGCCGATGGATTTCACGTTATAATCGGCCTCCAACTGCGGCTTCATCGCTCGCAGAATCTTCAGAATCTCGGATCTTGTTTTCATGATTCTACCACCCTGCTGGCGGACAATTCCCTTTTATTCGGAATTACAAGATGAAATGTACGCCTTCAAGAAGTATCTGTCAACTCTTGCTGCGGGAGATGTATCCACGCCGCGATCCGAGAAATGGTTACCACCTTAAATGAATGGCGCAGCCAAAGTCTCCCCCAGACACCCTGCGGGTAAATATTCTAAGATTCCCGGAACATCTTTGATTTTTTGAATATGGGGTAGACGATGGAGAATGCCGCCAGGGCGAGCAGGATTGCGCTGATCGGCCGGGAAACCAGGATCGTCGGGTCTCCCAGGGAGAGGAGAAGGGCCCTTCGGAGCGAAGCCTCGGCGCGGTCCCCCAAGACGAGGCCCAGGACCGCGGGAGCGATGGGGAAGTCGAGCTTCTTCATGAAGTAGCCGATGATCCCGCAGGCGAACATGATGTACAGATCATCGATGCTGTTCCGGAGGCCGAAGGCCCCGATAATGCACATTACCATGATCGCCGCGGAGAAAACGGAGTAGGGCAGCCGGTTCATCTGCAGGAACATCCGCACCCCGACAATGGAGAGGGCCACCAGGAAGATATTGGTGACCAGCATGGCCACGAAGATCCCGAAAATGATATCCGGCCGCTGAGCGTAAAGCAAAGGTCCGGGCTGCAAGCCGTGGATCATGAAGGCGGCGATGAGCATGGCCGTGGTGTTGCTCGCCGGGATGCCCAGGGACAGGAGGATGGTCATCGAGCCTCCGGTCGAGGCATTGTTGGCGGCCTCCGCGGCCATTAACCCGTCGACCGCTCCGTTGCCGAATCGGCCCGGTTTCTTGGACGACCTGGCGGCCTCNNGTGGGCATCTCTTCCCGGAGTCCGCGGTAATGGGCAGAGCCCTTGTACTCGGTGTAAGGCTGTTCGGCTTCCAAAAGGATCTCCGAGATCGCCAGCAGTCCCACCATGGCGGGCACCAATTCGATTCCGCCCAGCAGGATGGTGGAGTCAAAGGTGAACCTTTCAACTCCGGTGATGCCGTCGGTCCCGACGACGGCCAGGAAGAGGCCGAAGAGGCAGGAAAGGACGCCCCGGAGCACCGAGCCTCCGGATATCCCAGAGACTACGCTCAGCCCCAGCAGCGTCAACGCGAAGTATTCCGAGGGGCCGAACTGGAGGGCGAAATTGGCAATCAGCGGAGTGGCCGCCATCATGACGAAAACACTGAAGATCCCCCCGATGGCCGAGGCGATGATGAAGATCCATAGAGCACGGGCCGCGTGGCCCTGTTTCGCCAGGGCGTGCCCTTCGATGACCGTGCAGACCGCCGACGGCTCCCCCGGGATTCCGAAGAGGACGGAGGTGATGGACCCCCCCGTGATCCCCCCGCAGTAAGCGCTCACGAGGATCGTGAAGGCGGTGAGCGGGGACATGCCGAAGGTGAAGGGGATGAGAAGAACCACGCCCATGGAGGTGCTGATCCCCGGGAGGGCCCCGGCGATGATTCCCCAAAGCCCGCCGGCAATCATGGCCACAAGATTCATGGGCTGAAAAATGGCGGCGAAGGCGGCCAGGTAATGCTCAAGCATGGGTTATTCCCCTTTAGAATTCAAAAGAAGAAGCGGCTGAGGTCGGCAAAAATACCGATTCCTTTGGGAAACGGGATGGAGATGAACTTCGAAAAAACGGCGAGGATGAACACGGTGACCAGAAGGGGCGAAAGGATCACGACCCATTTCCTCCGCTCCCCCAGGATGAGGATGAACGCCAGGACGTAGAGAAGCGTGGCGATGGCAAACCCGACCCACTGCATGGCAAAGATGTAAACCAGGGTCGCGACTGAGCTGAGAATGATAATATTCCTGGCTCTCTTGCGGTCGGCGATCGATTCGGGGGAAGGAGGGGCCTCCGCCTCTTCTTCCTCTTTTCCCTTCCCTTTCCGCAAAGAAAAGAAAAGGAGAATAGCGCTCAAAATGCAGGCCAGAGCGAGAACCAGAATGGGCCAGAAGCCGCTTCCCATCTCGCCGAACCGCCGAATATCGTGGAGCTTAAAAGATTCGAACAGCATGAAAAGAAAGAAAACAAGGATGACGGCATTCCCGATGATCGGCCCCTTTTTCATTTCTTCCCTCATGCAATCCTTCGCCGGAGAAACGCGTCTCGTCGGACGCCTTTCTCCGGTCGGTTGACCCTTCTACTTCAATACCCCAGGTCTTTCAGCATCTGGGCGAAGAATTTGACCTGGTCTTCCCAGAATTTCCGCGTCTCTTCGGGCCCCATGTATCCGGGACGGGCGGTGAGATAGTTGTCATCGACGAATTTTTTATAGATCGGGGCGTCCAGGGATTTCTTGATGGCATCGTGGAGATATTTGAATCGGTCCGGGGGGGTTCCTTTCTTGACCGCCCACGCTCGCATCAATCCATGGGTGTAATCCACTCCCAGCTCCTTGCTGCAGGGAACCTCGGGAATGGCGGGGTGCCGTTTCTCCATGATAACGCACAGGGCCTTGAGCTTCCCCGCCTTGGCCAGCGGCAGGGTCTCGGCAAGCTCCTCGCAGGCGCCAGTGATGTGGCCGCCCAGGATGGCCGCCTTGATTTCGGCCCCCGAGTCGAAGGGCACGAAGGTCACCTCCACCCCCTGCTTCTTGAAGAAAGCCACGGTCTGGATCTCCGACCACCCTCCGGGAGAAGTCCCGGCGAACTTCAGCTGCCGCGGGTTCTTCCTCCCCCAATCGGCAAGCTCGGCGAGAGTTTTGAATTTGGAATCCCCGGATACGAATACGGCGGTGGTGTCCCATTGAATGCGCATGAGCGGATCGAAATCCCGCAGGAGTTGGGAGCGGGTCTTGGGCTTCACGGCGTCGATCAGGTGGGAGGTGGTTACCGCGAGTAGCGTGTAGCCGTCGGCAGGCTGCATGGAAACATGAAGCATTCCCTTGGTGGCTCCGCCGCCGGGCATGTTGGTGATCAACAGGGGGACTTTCAGCAGGGGTTTCAACCCCTCGGCCACGGCCCGGACCGCCGTGTCGCTGCCTCCCCCCACTCCGAAGGGAACGATGATTTCAATGGGCCGGTCCGGATAGGCGGCTTCGGCAACAAATCCCCCGGTCAAGCCCAAGAGGATGGAGAAGAAAACAAGTCCCAGGCC
>PMCE01000380.1:12876-13238 GCA_003154025.1 Syntrophaceae bacterium | reverse complement strand
CAAAACACGGAGGCCGACCGGGCCGCGCGACTAAAGCAGATCGTCGACTTGACCCGAATGCTCAAGGATGCCGAAGCTGACCGAGCTAAATTATATAAGCAGGTCGTGGAGCTCGATAGACAGGTCCTGGAACTGAATGCCCACTGGACCGTAGAAATCCGCAGGAGGCTTTCCGGCCTGCTCGGGAGGAACCGGTCGAGGACCGGAGAACCCCCGATTCGAGGGAGAAACAAGAAGAAATGAACCCTTCGATTCAGTGCTGGTGCGGAAATCGGAAGCTTACCCCTTTTACTCCGTCTTATCTGAGGTGTGAGGATTGCAGTACCCTGGTGTCGTCCATTCTGGCCTCCGCCTTTTCCTCC
>PMCE01000380.1:0-12867 GCA_003154025.1 Syntrophaceae bacterium | reverse complement strand
TGCCGCCTGCCCGGGTGCTGGAGTTGGGCAGCGGACACGGCGGGTTTCTTGCTTTACTCCGTTGGGCCGGGTTCGAGGCCACCGGATTGGAGGTCGATCCCTGGGTGGTGGAATTCGCCCAAAAAACCTTCGCCATTCCCATGCTCGTCGGAGAAGTGGAAAGAAAGGGGCTTCCCCCGGAGAGTCTGGATGTCATCATCTTAATGGATGTTTTGGAACACCTTGCCTCGCCCCTGGAAACGGTCCGCCACTGCCTATCCCTGCTTCGCCCGGAAGGACTCCTGGTGGTGCAGACTCCTAAATACCCCGGAGGAAAGACCCATGAGGACTTGGTGGCCGAAGGATCGCCTTTCCTGAAAATGCTGATGGAAAAGGAACATTCATTCCTCTTCAGCGAGTCGGCTGTCCGCAAGTTATTGGGCCAATCGGGAGCCCCTTATCTTCAATTCGAGCCGCCGATTTTTCCCTACGATATGTTTCTCTTGGCCAGTCGCGGACCGATTCAGGAAATCCCGCCGGAACAGGAGGAAACCTGCTTGGCCGCTTCACCGGAACAAAGAATGGTGCAGGCCCTCCTCGACCTGGACCAGGAGAGAACCGGGATTCTTGAGAGGTATTCGGTTGCGGAGGCGGACCGTGCCGCTCGCCTGGAGCAGGTCAACCGGCTCACCCAGCTGTTACGCGAGTCGGAGGCGGACCGGGCTGCACGCCTGGATCAGATCAAAAAATTGACCGCTCTCATCAGGAGATCAGAGAAGGGGGATTAAATTGGACCCTTTTGATCCACTTTTCCAAGTGGTAAATGAACCCTTTCGGGTGGGGCGGGCTGATTTTCGATTGGTGTTTGATTTCAGCATTATGATCTCCTGTTTTAAGGAAGACCTTGAAAATAAAAAAATCATCGACTTCGGAACCGGTTCGGGTTGGATCGCCGAATGGCTCAATCGGATGGGCTTCGAAGTTACGGCGGTGGACATCGAAAGGGGATCGACCCATCATTGCCGGATGCGCTCGTCTTTCGACCGGCGTATTAATCCGGAATCCCTGAACTGCTCCTGCGCGGATGGCCACCGGCTTCCTTTCCGAACAGGGACCATGGGCCATATCTGCTGCTTTGATACGCTTCACCACATGCGAGATTACCGGGAAGTATTCTTCGAGTTTTATCGAGTGTTGGCTTCCGGCGGCCGAGCGATATTCGTCGAGCCTGGCGCCAAACACGCATCCTCCCCCGAAACGATCGAATTCATCAACCGTTACAAGAAAGATGACCCGAATTGGATCGAACGGAATGTTGTTTTGGAGGAGATCAATGAACTCGCCGAAGAATGCGGTTTCCGACGGATGGTGCTCAAACCCTCGCTGGCCCCTGAATTGCGCGAATATGATCTTCTTTCCTGGCAGAGATTCATGCACGGGGACCGGGATTTGGAAGGCGACTACCTGAACTGGCTAAAAACCTATAATTATGAATCACGGGTCATTTTCTATTTTGAAAAAGGAAGGGCGGGAAAAGCGGTCTACCCGGCGGTTCAACCGCCCGCTCCCTCCCCGGAAGCCGTCCGCCCGAGCCTATTGGATGAGGTTCGCAGTCTCCAGGGGCGATTGAAAGAGGAGGAAGCCGATCGGGAGGTCGCCCGGAAGCGGATTCAGGAATTGAGCGCCAGGGTTGAAAGCTTCCAGGCCAAATTAGCGTTTTCCCACTCCATTCTGGATGCCCTGCGATCGGGTCGTGTTTTCCGCCTGCTCCGGCAGGTGGGACTCTGGAAGGAAATGGAGGCAATGATGGCTAATGCTCTGGCGGACACGTTTCCGCTCCCCAGAGATTGCGCTTCCGAAGCCCCGAGGCTTGGCGCTGACAGCCCTTTGCCAACCCGGTTCTCGCGGATCGCTGTCGATTTATCTCCGCTCCTGCCGGGGGGAGAAAACGGCGGGGCCAAAATGGTGGCCATCGATTTGGTGCGCGGACTGAGCCGCCTCCTTCCCGACTGCGAATTCGTGCTCCTCACTTCTTACCGGAGCCATGAGGAAATCGCTTACCTGGATTCCTCCAACGTACGGCGCCTCTGCATTTCATCTTCGGCGGCCCCGGGGGGACCACCTTCCTCCCGCGCCATCCGAATGCGGGGCCTGCGGGTCCGACTCACGGAAATCCTGGCCGGGGCCCTGCCCGGTTTCCTCTTCGCCCGGATGAAAACGGCTTATCGCCGGCTGCGAAGCCGCCATCGCCCCCGGAATGGAACCTTGGCGGGGCTGAAGGCCGACCTGCTTTTCTGCCCTTTTACCATGCCGTTTTTCTACGATCCTGCCGTCCCCGTGGTTTCTATCGTTTACGATTTGCAGTATCGCTACTATCCCCAGTTTTTTGAAGCCGATGACTATGCCGCCCGGGAGAGAAACTTCAAAGAGACCTGTCGCCTGGCCGACCGGATCATCTGCATTTCCGAATTCGTCCGGAGAACGGTTTTGGAGAATTCCAGCCTCATCCCCGACCAGGTCGTCAGCATCCCCATCAGGCTGGCCGGCCGGCTGCCCGCGCCAAAGCCCGAAAACATCGGCCCCATTCTGGCCAAGCACGGGTTACACGGCGATGATTTTCTGTTCTACCCGTCTAATTTCTGGCCCCATAAGAACCATTCCATGCTCTTCACCGCCTTTGGGATGTTCCGGGCGCGCCATCCGGAATCAAACCTCCGCCTGGTTTGCACGGGGGCGCCCGACGGCCGGATGGAGGTCCTGCGAGGCGCGTCGGTGAAAATGGGGTTGGGGGAGCGGATTTCCTTTCCCGGATATATTTCCGATGAAGAGTTCGCCGTCCTCCTCGCTTCCTGCCGTGCCCTGATTTTTCCGTCCTTGTACGAAGGGTTCGGCATGCCCATCCTGGAAGCCATGGCTTTCGGAAAGCCGGTCCTCTGCAGCAACCTCGCGAGTCTGCCCGAAGTCGCGGGGGATGCGGCCTTTTTCTTCGACCCGAAAAAGCCCCAGGAGATATTGCAGGCTGTGGAGGAGGTCGTGTACCGCCCGCAGGCAGCAGATCTTCTCCGAAAACGGGGAGAGGTCCGCGTTTCCCAATCGGGGGACGCCGAACGGATGGCGCAGGAGTATTTGGAGGAATTCCGCAAAGCCCGGGAAAGGGTCTCCCCCGCGGCCAACGTCCTCCACGGGATATACTCCGACGGATGGACCGGGGGGCAGGTAATCCTGAAGTATGGGACGAGTCCCGAGGAGCGGACGCTGGAGATGATTTTCCATGTCCCTCCGTTTCATCCCCATGAAGAGATTTCGGTAACGGTCCACGATGGAAAAGGCAAGGTCAAGGGCTTCAAGATCCGGAGGAACCATTCGCTCCCCCTGCGGGTTCCGCTTTTTTCCCACGGAGGGCTGGTGGAATTGCGGTTTCATCCGATTTTTCATCCCCAAGCCGTCGGGATCAACCCGGAGGATGATCGATGGCTGGGCTGCCAGTGCCAGGGCGGCTCCATCCAATGCAAGGATCGTCGCGAATTTTTGCTGCCGATGGAAACGATNNCGGGGAATGAGGATCGGGTTCGATATCAGCCAAACGGGAAAACAAAAGGCCGGTTGCGGGTACTTTGCCGACGGGCTCATCGGCCATCTGGCCGAGATTGATTCGCAGAATGACTATATCCTTTATCCCACCTTTGGCGATTCCTTCTGGGACCCGGATTGGGCCTCCGGCACCTGCCGAATCCCCCAACCCAATTTCCATAATGGGCTGGGCCACAAGACTTTCGAGGCTGCCAAGTTTTTTTGGAATCATCCCCCCGAAAATTTTGAGGCCCAATTGGGAAACCCGGATATCCTCCACGCGAATAATTTTTTCTGTCCCCGGGGGCTGCGAAAGGTCCGCCTCGTCTACACCCTTTATGACCTGTCTTTCCTGGTCCATCCCGAGTGGACCACCGAACAGAACCGGACTACATGCTTTCAGGGAGTTTTCGACGCCAGCCTCCACGCCGATCTCATCATCTCCATCTCCGAGTACAGCCGTAATCATTTTCTCGGGGTCTTCCCTCACTACCCAGCCGAGCGAATCCGGGTGGTATATCCCGCAAGCCGGTTTTCGGGGACGGAAGCCGGGTCCAGGCCCGAGAATCTTTCGTCTCTCGGTAAAGATCGATTCTGGCTGAATGTGGGGGTTTTGGAACCGAGGAAGAACCACCGGGGATTGCTGCGGGCCTATGCGCGTTTCAGCCGCAAGCAAAGGGAGGAATGTCCACTGGTTCTGGCCGGAGGCGGGGGATGGTTAATGGATGATTTCCAAAAGGACCTGGAGGCCTTGGACTTGACGCGGGATGTCATCATGATCGGCTACACAGACGATATGTCCCTCCGATGGCTCTACCAGAACTGCCTGGCCTTCGTCTACCCCTCCCTTTTCGAAGGATTCGGCATGCCCGTGCTGGAAGCCATGAGCCTCGGGGCTCCGGTGGTCACCTCGAAAGTCTCCTCGATCCCCGAGATTGTGGGGCAGGCGGGGATTTTGATTGATGCAGGAGAAGCGGATACGATCTATCAGGGAATGAGCCAATTGGCAGCCGATGAAGGTTTGCGGGAGGCCTTGAAACAAAAGGCCAAACAGCGAGCATCGTCTTTTTCCTGGAAGGCATCCGCTTCCCGGGTTCTTGACCTGTATAGAGAAATCATCCTCCGCGGAAAGAACTTCTCCGGCCAACACGAATCATCTTTGCATCATTCCCCAGGCGGGCCCTCATGTTAACTCTCTGGGTCATTCTCATCACCTTCGGAATTCTCTTTATTTTTGGTCTCCCCCTTGCGGCTCTCCTATCCAACAAGGACGAAAAAGAGGGCGAGCTTTGGCTGGTGGCCCCTTTCCTGGGACTTTCCTTGGTGATCCTTATTCTGCAGAATCTTATCTATTTGGATATCCCCATAAAAAAAGCCACACCAGCCCTATGGATTGGGGCGGCTGCCCTCTGGGCATGGATGGGGAGTCGCGGCGCGTTTTCAGGCCTTTTTCGGGGGTTTCCCTCGGAAATGCTAGCCTGCGCCCTGGGGGCGTATTTGATTCAGGCGATGGGCTTATTGGCTGCCGGTGCCGATGCATATGTGGGAAGAGCATGGCACGATCATTTGAATTATACCGCCATCGCCCAGTTTCTCACCGACTATACTTTCCGGCTTTCCATCCCGGAAGTCCACGGGCAGCCTTACCTCTACATCGCGCTCGTCAAAAAGTTTGACCGCATTGGGCCTATGATCTTCCAAGGATTTGTCGCGACCAGCGCTTTCTCTTCGGCTAAATCGGCTTTCGGGCCTTCCATTCTCCTGGCCCCTTTCCTGGTCGTCCTGGCGGTATATGGGATATCCCGGAAACTCCTTTTCCCCCAAAAATGGGCGCTCTTGGCGGCTTTTTGGGCTGGGATTTTGCCAGCCCTGGCCATGGTACACCTGGAGAGTTTTTTTTCCCATGTTTTGGCCATTCCCTTTTTATTGCTCTGGCCTCTGGTTCTCGCAGATGCTTCCCGACGACCTCACTGGACGAACCTCTTGAAAATTGCCCTTCTCATGGCCGCGGGGAGCACTCTCTATACCGAATTCTACATTCTTTTCGTGGGAACAGGTTTTCTTGTTTTCGGATATACCGCTTTGCGGGAGCGAAGGGGGATTCTTTTACTGTGGTTCCCCATGGTCGTTATCGCCGCCCTTTTCCTGAATCCTGGCTTCGCCCCAGGAATCCTGGCCCTCAGCAAAAGGGCGGCGGTAAAGAGTACGTTAGTCGGCATTTATCCATGGGCCCAAACGGCCGAAGGTTTCAATCGCCTATGGTTGGGTGATCTGAGCACCCGCATGGCCCCAGGGCTCATGAAAATGGCCGGCGTCGTATCCCTGGTTTGGTTTTTCATCGTTTTTTTAAGCCTGGGAAACGCTTTCCTGCGGCAAAGACCGGCGATTGTCTTGGCTCTGCTGGCCCTTGCAGCCCTTCCCCTCGGTCCGGCGATTGGGGGCCATCAGTATGATTACCAATTCTATAAGATCCTTCTGTCCGTCAGTCCCTTGATTCCCCTGGGGATGGGTTTAGCGATAAGTGGAGTCGGGTTATTCTCTCTTTCGAAGGGCCTTCTCCACTTTTTTCTTAAAGGAGTCGGCATCCTGATGCTCCTCCTGTCAATCGCCGGGACCGCAGACATGGCCCTTCGGGCGGGAACGGGCAGGACCCTCGAAAAGATTGGCCGGGGCGGCGCCCATAAGCTCTTAGATCCCGCCACCCTAGAAATTCAGCAACGCCTTTCGGGCATCCGAGGTCAGGATCTCCTGCTCCTCTGGACGGATGATTTTTATGAAGGCGGCTACATGAACGGCTGGCTCGCCTATATGGCCAGAAACAATCGCGTGTGGGCAACTAACCCGATCCTAAGCGATCTGAACCTCAAGGATGTACCCGCACAAAAGCCGTTGCCCGATTCTTTGCCTACGGAAGCCTATTTTCTCATTCCTTCCGGCTTGGCCAAGAGCATTGTCGGCCCTTCGGTGGAGCAAAAGTGGTCAGAAGGACCCTATTTTTTCGGACACTTTTCGGGAAAGAATTGGGCGGCGCTTACCGATATTCAAAACCCGAACGGCTGGGAAAAAGCCGGAGGAGAGGATTTTTTCTGGGTGGGGAAAGGCGATACAGTCCTTATAGCCCTCGCGGGCCGCGACGGAGAGGTGATCTTGGAATCCAAGATTTTCCCCGGTCCTAGTCTTCCCCAAACCGCCGTGCGGAATTTCCTCCTTTTCACCGATACCGGTTATGAGGAAAAAAGGTGCATGGATACCCGAGAAGGGGTTTTTCGTGCCGTCATTCCCGTTTCCGCCGGCCTGACGCGGATCATGATCCGGAGCCTTGATCCTCCCAGTGTTCAATTGAGTTCCGACCCTCGCCCCATGCTCTTTCAGTTAAGGGGGGTGAGACTTCTGGAGTTTCGATGAAAGGGGTAAGGTGGCCTTGGTCCAAAGCATTTCCATATATCTGTTCCTCTGTCTAGTGAGCCTATTGACCGGTCGAGGGATTTTGTTTCTCCTTGGAATCCGTCTCGAACCCCGCCTTTCCCTCTACCTGGCCCCGGCCCTAACCACTGCTTTTTGGACGGTTCTTGTGGGACTCGGGGTAACCCTTCATTTTCCCGTAAAGCAGATATCCATCGTAGGTTGGACCCTGACCGGGGTCTTGGGAATCATCGGCGCATGGTGTGTCTGGGGCCGGTACCTGAAGGCCGAAGCGCGCTTTCTCCTGGCTGTCCTGTTCATCCCGGTGGCCCTGATGGCTCCTTTCTTTTGGTATGGACTATCAACCTATTTGGGCAGCCTGAAGCCGGACGGATGGTCGTATGTCGCCTTCGGGCAGTACCTATGGGAGTATCCCCGGGGGACAGAGGGAAGTCTCGCTCCCCTGTACCAATTTGCCGCCCATTTGAGCGTGGGGAGGTTCGAATCCGCCTCCCTACTGGGCTATCTCTCCCCGCTTATGGGAGTGCCCGGAGACACCCAACGGGCCAGCGGAGTCTTCCTATCCTGGACCCTGTTCACCTTCTCTTGCACTTCCCTTTTCTTTGCCGTCAGCCGAGGCTGGGGAAAAGTCTCCACCCTGACTTTCGCCGCTTTGTGCGTTTTCTCCGGCTGGGTTTTGAACCTTCTCTGGGCCAACAATTTCGATACCGCCCTGTCCTTGGCTTTTCTGCCCGCTCTTATCGGAGTTATCCGCCTTACGAACCCCCAAAACTGGAGGTGGGCAGGAGTCCTGGGCGGGCTGAGCGCCGGGATCTTATATTCCTATCCCGAAATGGCTTTTTTTATTCTCGCCGGTTCCTCCCTGGTCCTGCTGGCCCGGACTGGCTTGAAAAAGGATCTTCTGAAGTCATGGGCCCCTTTGTTTTTCCTCACCGTGGGGGTAATCTTTCTGCTCATTCTTCCTTTCGGAAAAACCCTCGTCTGGTTTATCGAAAATCAATTGCAGTCTATGGCAGTTGTCCAGGGACCCCGACCCGGAGAAGGTTATTTTCCCGAACTTCTGGATTCCAAATACCTACCAGGAGGCTTTTGGGGGCTGGGCGGGGATGATTCCCTGGGAGTTCGCTCGGCGGGCCCTTTTGCCCCCTATCTGAAAAAAATGTGGAGCGCTGGGCGGATTTACCTCGGTTGGGCCTTTTTTCTTCTCCTGGCGACGGGGGTGATCCAATTTTTTAGGGACCGAGACTGGGGGCCGCTCCTTCTATTGGCTTTATTTCTTTTTTTATCATTTTTTATGATCTACCAGTCAAAGTATTCCTACGGGGCGTATAAGTTCATCTTGACCATCTGGTGGGGGCTGTGCTGGGCGGTGCTTTCCGGGGTTCAATTCTGGGTAGAGATTTTTCCCCGCCGTAAGAAAGCTTTTCAGTTTTTATTTGGGCTTTTTTTCGTATGCTTTTGGGTGGTCGTTGCCTTACGGGTACTGCAATTTGGCTACGCCCACCCCCACACCATTCTTCCCTTCAAGAAGCTGGAGGAAGTAAAAAAGGTGGTAGGATCTTCCTCCGTAATTGTAGCCGTGGAGGATGACTTGGCAAATCAATGGGCGGTCTATTTTTTGCGTGAGGTTCCCATCTACCTGGCTGAATACCGTGTCTACATGGCCCAGAACCACGTTGTTCCTTACATGGACCGGGCCATGCCCATAAACCTAGCGGAGGCCCGATATTTCCTTTCCGACCTTGAGGGTTTATCCGCTTCCTTCCTTCGGGATAAAGCCTTATGGTCCGGAGGCCCCTATTTCTTGTGGGCGATCCCCCCGGAGAACTGGATCATTATCACCGGAGTCCGGAATGAGAACGGGGTTGAAAAGTGGGGAGGACAGATGGCTTTCTGGATGGGGAAGGGGGACTCCGAAATATCTCTATTATCTCTTCGTTCCGGAGAGGCTTCACTTCAAGGGCATTTTATCCCCGGGCCAAGCTTGCCCGATTATCGGGAGAGAAGATTATTGATTCGCCGCGATGGGGGCTTTGAAAGGATAATCACCTTATCCCAGGAGGGCGAGGTGAATATCCCCGTCCCGGTAGTGTCTGGCAAGAACCGCTTTATTCTTCGGCCCTTGGACCGCCCCACTTTGGCCAGGCTGCCCAGCGGGGATGGGCGGCCTATGTTGATCGGGATCCTGGGATTGAAAATCGCCATGAATGCTCCCGGGTCTGATCCGTTAAAATCTGCGAGATAATGAATCAACGCCCTTCGGAGGAATCCATCCCGATGGGCACTGGTTTTCCTTGGCTTTTCCATCCCGGGCCTGGAAACCATTCCTAATGGCCCAGACCGGGTTTTCCCCTAATGGGAAAGCGCCTTCTCGTTTTTTCGGATAGCGGAACCGTTCGCCCCTATAGGTATGATGGGCGGCCTATTGGGAAACTCATCACTCGATAAAAGGATTTGACTCCCAGAATGATTGCCTTTTTATCCGTCCTGAGCCTCGTCGGTGCCGGCTTCATGAGCAGCTTTGGAATTACATATCTGCTCTTTCAAAAAACGAAGATGGAGAGATTTTTGTTCGAGGGAAGTCTTCTTTTGTACCCGGTATTTGTCGTGCTGTCTCATACCTGCTTCGGTTATTTTCGCCCTGAATCTCTTCCCGGATGGACTGCCGCGGCCTTCGTGTCTGCCGGAGCCTTGATTTCCGGCATTGTTTTGGTGAAGGCGCGCAAGAATATCGTGGATATTGCCAAAAAAAACTATAGACCTTTTTCCCTGAGCCTCTTTTTCAGCATATCATCTGCCGGATTCCTGCTGCTCTATTTTCATAAAGATGTCACCGAATATTTCCCCTTCTTGTCCAACGGAGAATACCTGAATTATTCCCTCCTGGCCTCGGCGTTAATGGGAAAATATCCTTTTGCCGATGCTCAACCATGGATTATAACCCATCGAGGGACAAGAATCGGGGTGGATATTTTTATCGTCCATGCCTCGCAATTATTGGGTCTTGCCCCCTGGTCCGTATCGCTTGTCGCAAGCGCTTTTTTCAGATTCCTTTCCGATTTGGTTCTCTTTCGGCTTTTGTGGGAATGGATCGGGGATAGAGATCGGCTTTTCAAAAAATCCCTTTTCCTTTTGCTCGCAGTGTTCGAAATATTTTTCCCGCCGAACATGATCAGCTTTTCTTCTTCCTTTCTCTCCAGTATTGCTTCCCTTTTTTTGCTGCTCCCCTATGTCTATTTTCTACAAACTTTTGCCGGCTTAACCTGGAGAGTCCTCCTTCTCTTCCTGTCCGCAAACGTATACTTACTGATGACCTACCCGGAATTCTGGCCTTTTTTTAAGATCGCTGAGGCCATCGTTTGGGCGTCAAAATGGAGGAGAAAGGCGGAATGGTTCCCGCAATTTAAGTGGTTGATCCAATTGAACACGGTTCTCCTCTTTCTCCATCCTTTTTTGATTCGAGAAAAGGTTTCCCATATCTGGGGTCAGCTCCGAATCAATGCGGGGTGGAATTTTCTGGGCGAGCCATCCCCAGACTGGATGGGGTACTTGGGTTCGCTCTTGGGGCTTCGCCATCCTTACCTTTCCTCTGAACCTCTATTGAATAAAGACTGGTTTCCGTTCTCTCTCTTATTGCTATGCGTCTATTGTCTCGGCTGTACCTTTCAAGTTTTGAGGAGTGGTCACCGTCTTCTGGTCTGGGCTTTGGCATGGCTGGGATTGCTGACTTTTTTCCACCTCCTCCCCTTTTTTGCGGGAAACCCTAACTATTATGGGGCGACCAAATTTTACATTCAGACAACCAATGTCCTTCTGCTCATCCTCTGCGCAGCCATCCTGCAGCAGAAAAACCTCCTGCGTAGGGCAATTTTCCTTTTCCCTTTGCTCGTTTGGGTTCTCTTTCTATTTTCCGCTAACTTCAAAATTTTTCGCTTATTGCCAGAAAAAACCTTCTACTACCCCTGTGCCCAAATCGAACAGGATTTGCATCCCGCCGCCAAAAACGGGAGGGTTGCCTGCCTGACGAGAAAAGCTGAATTCTTGTGGGCCTCCCAGCTTTTGGCGGGGAGTGAAAATCTGGAGATTTTCGCGTTGACCGCGGACCAGGCCTCCTGGCTTGCGAGAGGGCCCCATGCATCGCCACCCGTTTATCGTACCCAGGAAATTTTTCAGGGACTCATTATCTTGGACAACCGGGTTATGGAGGGAACAGGCGTCAAGGAACTCCAGAAGTTTATTCCCCTCCACGATATGATGGGCCTCTCCTTTGATATCTCCCCCTCGCATATTCTGGTATCTCGCGAGAAATACACCATCCTGGAGGGTCGGATCCAAATATCTTCAAGAGCCTCGTTCCCCAACGCTGATTGGGTTACGGATGAACGGGAAGTCGGGCTTTTTCTCTCCGGGCCCCAGCTTCGGGTCCGGGGGAGCATCCCCGGAAATGTAGGGTATAAATTCCCCTATCGATTTACCCTCCAAATCGGCGACCGGATCCTGGGCCATTTTTCAATCCCCCAACCTGGTTTTTTTTCAGCTTCAATCAATTTGGAAGACCGTTACCTGAATCAATTCGCAAAAATCCGACTTGTTTCCCCTCAAAAGTTCGTTCCCCAGAAGATAGATCATTCCTCCCCGGACTGGCGTGAGTTATCATTCACTTTAAGTGAGGTTCTTTCCTTCTGAGCCTTTCGGGGAATCAAGTTTTTAGAGCGAGGATTTTAGGACCATTTCGAGGCTTTGGCTGTCATGGGGAGTTTGGGGGTGGGGCGAACTCTATCACTTGCCTCCATGCCGGATTGGACCTTAGATTTTGTTCACCGCGGACACTTTTCTTTTTTGTTGACAGGGGATAGTCTTCTTCTTATTCTCTAATCTCAAACGCAGTGCTCCCAGTTTCAAGGGTTAACGGAAAAAAGTTTCATAATCCGGAGGTCACGGACTAAATGGTTCCCAGCCATAAAAATGGCGGAGAATTTCCGAATCGGCAGCATTTGCGGAGTTACTCCTGGCCCCCTCTGCCGGATACGAAAGAAAAACCTGTTTGGACCGGAAGGGGATTCCGCGTGGCCGAATGTTCCGTTCCTGTTTTGTTCTATGAAACCGCAAATTCCGGCTGGACCGACGACTTGACGGCTTTCCACGAGGAGAAGGCAGGAGCCACCCATTCCATCGATGTCGCCTCGAGGGAATATGCGCTTTATCAGCTTAAAAGGTTTGCTTCAAGTCCAGCGCCGATCATCCTCGAAGCGGGCTGCTCCTCAGGTTTTTTCCTCCGCCTGCTTGTGCAGAGCATGCCGGAGGCCCTGCTCATAGGTTCAGATTATGTGCCCGGTCCACTGCTTCAGCTAGCCCAGGACCTCCCCGATCTTCCCCTGCTTCAGTTTGATTTGACCCGGTGCCCTTTGCCGAATCAGAGTCTTGATGGCATCGTCCTGCTCAATGTGCTCGAGCACATCCGCGACGATTCCGCGGCCATGGCCCAGGTTTTCCGAATCCTGAAGCCCGGTGGCATTGCGGTGATCGAAGTGCCGGCCGGCCCCCATCTGTACGACTCGTACGATAAACTCCTGATGCACGAACGACGTTATTCCTTCGGCCAGTTGAAAAAGCTGGTCCTCGACGCAGGGTTCGAAATCTTGACCCATTCCCACCTGGGTTTTTTCCTCTTCCCCGGGTTCTGGTGGGTGAAGCGCCGAAACCGCAAGTATCTCGCCGAAGAGGAAACAATCCTGAGGGAAATCGTGGCCAAAAATATTGGCTCCACCAAGGAGAGCCGCCTAATCAAAGCCGTTCTGCGGATGGAACTGGCTCTAGGCCGTTGGGTTGCCTATCCCTTCGGAATCCGCTGTCTCCTGACCTGCCAAAGAACTTCCTGACCTCGGCAAAGATGGG
>PMCE01000207.1:668-4093 GCA_003154025.1 Syntrophaceae bacterium | reverse complement strand
TGCCGCTACGGCGGGGTGGAGACCTTTGTCTGGGAGGTTTCCCGCGAGCTGGCCCGCCGCGGGCAGGAGGTGCACATTTACGGGGGAAAGGGGGATATCATCCATTCCATTCCCAACGTGAGCGTCCGGCTATTCCCCTTCTGGCGGCGGGAACGCGTTCCCGATCTGGGAAGAAGATTCCGCAAGCTGGCCGAACGCTGGTCCATGGCGGTTTCGGCCCTCTCCCCGCTTCTTCGGGAGAGATACGATATCTTTCACATCCATAAGCCCTTCGACCTTCCCGTGGGATGGATGGTCAAGAAATTCGGGAGGACGAAACTCATCCTGGGCAGCCACGGGACGGATTTTTTTGCCGGAGACCGGGTCTTCGCCCGCCGGGTGGACGGGGCCGTCTCCTGCAGCGACTACAACCGGGAGTTGGTCCGACGGCGGTACGGGATCAACCCCGAGGTGATTTACAACGGGGTCGATCCGCAAGCTTTCCATCCCTTTTCATCTCCGGATGAGGAGCTGCGGCAAAAATATTCCCTGGCTCCAGAGGATCGGGTCATCCTTTACGTGGGGCGCCTCATCGGGCTGAAGGGTTTGCCGGCCCTTCTTCGGTCCTTTTCGCTTTTACAGAATCGCCGGGGGGTANNGGACCGCAGACCTTGTGGGCGGGGTTTGTTCCCCACGCCCAAACCCCCCGCTACTATTCTCTGGCCTCCATCGCGGTTTGCCCGAGCCTGGCCGACGAGGCCTTCGGGATCTCCATCTGCGAGGCCATGGCCTGCGGTCTGCCGGTGGTCGCCAGCCGGGTGGGGGGGGTCCCGGAATTAAGTCTGCACGGGGAGACAGGATTCCTGGTCCAGGCGGGGAACGAGCAGGACTTGGCCGAGGGGATGGGGACCTTGCTGGAGGATGATAGCCTCAGACGGAAAATGGGCACCCAGGCGGCACAGAGGGTTCGCGAATTTTTTACCTGGGAAAGAGTAGTCGACCGGTTAATGAAGGTCTATGACCGTCTACTCCCCGAAAGCATGACCGGGGAAAAATCCTCCCGCCCCGAATGGGGGGGAATTCCATGTTCTCCGCCGGCGGAAAAACGCCCGCCAAACTTGGGGCGGGCATTGTCGGAAAAGGAAATCGCAGAACGCATGAGTGGTTTCGGAGGATCTTTGGGGCATGAGGAGGAACATGTTTTCCCGTAAGAAAGATATCCGCAAAATCTTGCCCCCGCCTTTAAAGGCCAGGCATTCGGAGTATTCCATGATTTTTTCCCTGGACGACGACCCTGCCCGCCCCTCTGACTATCTGGTTTCGGTTGCTTTGGAGGCGGTCCGGAAAGCCCGAGAGATCAACCTGGACGACCTCTGCGGGAGGTTGAAGGCTCCTCCCTACTATCCGAATATCTGGCCTGGCGAACATTATAAGCTTCTGGGAGGGTTGATCCTTTCCCTGAAACCGAGGGCGGTCGTAGAGATCGGGACCAGCACGGGGTTGTCCGCCCTGGCCATGAAAAAATACCTGCCGTCGGAGGCGAAAATTTTCACGTTTGATATCCGGGACTGCAAGTCTGATCCCGACTATGTTTTGCGGGAGGGGGATTTCGCCGATGGCCGACTGGTCCAACTCCTCGACGACCTGAGTCAGCCTGACATTTTTTTGAAGTATGGGGGTATCCTCAAGACCGCCGATTTCATCTTCCTCGACGCTTCCAAAGACGGTGTCACGGAGGAGAAATTCCTGGAGAATTTCCAACGGGTTCCTTTCCGGGATCGAATGCTGATCCTGCTGGATGACATCCGCCTGTGGAATATGCTCAAAATCTGGAGGGATATTGCCAGTCCCAAGCTGGACCTGACCTCCTTCGGCCATTGGTCGGGGACCGGGGTTGTGGAATGGAAATCGTTGAACCCGCGGTAGGAAATCATCGGGAAAGGTAGGGCTTGGACCTCGTAACTTGATGAGGCACAGCCAATTGAGGGATGATTCTAAAAAGATGAAAATCGCCATCGTCTTCAGCAAAGGCAACCGACCGGATACGACAGGAGTATACTGCCTTCGAGCCCTTGGCCAAAAACACGAAGTTTCCCATTTCGAGCCCGAAGAGATGTCTAAGATTCAACGGGAGGAATACGACCTTTTCATGAACATCGATGACGGGCGGTCCTACCGGTTTCGGGCCGACCTTCATCCCTCCGTCTTCTGGGCCATCGACACGCATATTAAACCGGAAAGGTGCCTGGAGAAGGCCAGGGATTTCGATTTCGTCTTCTGCGCCCAGCGCCTGGGGGCGCAGGAAATGAGGAAGGCGGGGGTTGCGGCCCGCTGGTGTCCTCTGGCTTTTGACCCGGAGGTCCACAGGAAACATCCCCTGCCGAAGATTCTCGACGTTTCCTTCGTGGGCAACTACGGGAGGTTTCGTTATGGCCGGTTCTTCTGGGAGGGAAAAAAAATCTTCAAGGAGCGGGCCAAACTCATCTCCCTCCTGAAAAAGAACTTTGAACTCTTCACCGGGAATTTTTTCTTCGAGGAGATGGCCGTCGTTTTCAGCCTCTCCAAGATCGTTTTCAACAAAAGCGTCAAGGACGATGTGAACATGCGGTTTTTTGAGGCCCTGGGATGCGGAAGTCTCCTGGTGACCAACCAGATCGAGCACAGCCAGGACCTCCTCTTCAAGCACGGCGAGCATTTCATCGAATACCGTTCCCCCCGAGACCTGGTCGAAAAGGTGATGTATTTTCTCCAGCATGAAGAGGAAAGAGAGCGAATCGCTGCGCGGGGCAGGGAAGAAGCCTTGCGAAAACACACCTACGCCCACCGCATGGATTATATGCTTTCTTTCCTGACCCCCCACACGGCAAAACGGTTCGATTTTTCCCGTGTCCCTCCGGCCCAAGACGAGTGGGTGTTCGAGCAGGCTGCCCTGGCTCAGTTCTGTCCGGAAGGGAAGAGGGGAATCGATGTGGGCTGCGGTCCGCGAAAAGTCGCCGAGGGGGCTATAGGAATCGATATTCTCCGCAAGGGGAGCCAGGCAGGAATTCTCGCTTCCGGCGACCAGCTTCCTTTCGGAAAAGAGACGCTGGATTACGTGGTGGCGTCCCACAACCTGGAGCACTATGCGGATATTCAGAAGACCCTGGGGGAGTGGAAACGGGTCCTAAAAAAAGGCGGGATCATGGGCGTGGTGGTCCCTGACGACTGGATCATCGATACCCGGGCTCTGAACCCCCAGCACCAACACGCTCTGACCCCCGACCTTCTGAGGGAGCACATCCAAAAAAGCGGAGGGCTGGAGATCGAAGTCCTCCAGGAGACCGTCGACGCCTGGAGCTTCGGGTGTATTTGCCGGAAGAGTTAATCGCCCAGAAAGAGTGCTGCCGTGTTGCCGTGCTGCCGTTTCGTCGTTAACGGCAAAACGGCAGAACTGCAGCACGGCAGCA
>PMCE01000207.1:0-659 GCA_003154025.1 Syntrophaceae bacterium | reverse complement strand
CAGCCGGCCTTGACCCGGAGGTGTCTGGAGGCCATCGGCCGGAAGACCCGCACCCCCCATCGTTTGATCCTCATCGACAACGGAAGCGGGGAAGAAACCCGGGGTTATCTCAAGTCCCTGGCCAATAGCCCCTCCTGGTCCGGAGTTTTGATCCGGAACGAAGAAAACTTGGGGTTCATCCGGGCCGTGAATCAAGGGCTCAGAGCAGCCCAGTCTCCTTACGTGTGTATGCTGAACAATGACATTGTGATCACGGAAGGCTGGTTGGGGCGGATGGTCGAGTTTGCCGGGGCCCACCCCGAGGCCGGCCTCCTGAATCCCGAGCAGAATCATGACCCCGGGAAGGCCATGCCGGAGGACCTGGAGGCCTTTGCCCGCTCCCGGGTCCAGAGCCGGGGGAAATGGATGGAGCTGGACCATTGCACCGGCGGCTGCCTGCTGGTCAAACGGGAGGTGATCCAAAAGGTCGGGTACCTGGATGAAGCCTTTGGGGCGGGATACTTTGAGGACAATGACTATTCCCGCCGTGCCCAGAAGGCCGGGTACCGGTGCCTTCGCCTCCTCGATACCTATGTCTGGCACGATATCGAGGGTACTTTTAAAGAGAAAAGAAATCGGAGAGAGGACCAGGGAAAGAATCAGGCCCTCTATCATTCGAG
>PMCE01000128.1 GCA_003154025.1 Syntrophaceae bacterium | reverse complement strand
AACCCTTGACTCCCGTCTATACAGAGAGGGGAGGGTGGGGGTGATGTCTTCAATGTTTTTTTTGCAGCACTTAGGTAAATATCGCCAAGAGCAGACCCCATAGAACAAAGCATAAAAACGCCCCATCTCCCTTTTCTAGGGGGGATGGGGGACGATGAAGCATTCAGAATTGAGCTTGGAAGCAAAATTGGCCCGGGAAACAATTCAGAGTATTCACGTCTGGCTGGAAAAGGAAACAAGGGCTAGGGGACGAAGGTTCACTCCCCGACTGGCGGTCAAATTCTGCGGCGGCTGCAACCCCGTTCTCGAACGGGAAGACCTGGCCCGGAAGGTCCGGGAAGGATTGCCGGCCGCTGAATGGGTTTCCTGGGAGGAAGGGCCGGACCTCGTCCTGATCATCAATGGATGCCCCACGGCTTGCGCGGAGCAGGCAGAAATCCGGAAACATTCGGGGGCCGGCCTGGAGATCCAGCCGGGGGGCGTCTCCGAGATTGAAAAGGCGCATAGCGCATAGGGCAGGGGGTAAGAGAATCCCTTGGCTGACAGTCTGGGAAACGGGATCAGTGAATGGGCGGATCGGAGGAATACGTGGAGGATAATAAACTCAAGGAGATCATCAAAGCTCGAGAATCCTGGGATAAGGACTCCTACCAGCCTTCGTTGAAGCAGGGCCCGGAACGAATGCCGAGGTTCTCCACGGTCTCGGACCTGGAGATCAAAAAGCTCTACACCCCGGAAGATATCTCCCGGCTTGATTTTTTGCGGGACATCGGATTCCCCAACCAATACCCATACACCCGTGGGGTGCAGGCCTCCATGTACCGCGGACGTCCTTGGACCATGCGCATGTTTTCCGGCTTCGGCAGCGCGCAAGACACGAACCAAAGGTATAAATATCTTCTCTCTCAGGGACAGACCGGCCTTTCAGTGGCTTTCCACTATCCCACCTTGATGGGCTATGACTCCGACAGTCCCAGGTCACGGGGAGAGGTCGGACAATGTGGAGTGGCCATCGACACGCTGAAGGACATGGAGATCCTATTCGAGGGGATCCCCCTGGACAAGGTTACCACCTCTATGACCATCAACCCTCCGGCGGCGATCCTCCTGGCCATGTACATCGCCCTGGCGGAGAAGCAGGGGGTCAGCAAGAAGGAGATCGGGGGGACGATCCAGAACGACATGCTCAAGGAGTTTATCGCCCAGAAGACCTTCATGCTCCCTCCCCGGCCTTCCCTACGGCTCATCGTGGATACGGTAGAGTATTGCACGAAAGAAGTCCCCAAGTGGAATACGATCAGCATCAGCGGATATCATATCCGCGAGGCCGGCTCCACGGCAGTGCAGGAGCTGGCTTTCACCCTGGCGGACGGGATCGGCTATGTGCAGGCGAGCATAGATCGAGGGTTAAAAGTCGATGATTTCGCCGGCCGGCTCTCTTTCTTCTTCAATTCGCACATCGANNAACCCCCGCTCCTGGATGCTCCGGTTCCACACCCAGACGGCCGGATGCTCCCTTACCGCCCAGCAGCCCTACAATAATGTCATCCGCACCACCATGGAGGCCCTGGCCGCAATCCTCGGGGGGACCCAATCGCTCCACACCAATTCCCTTGACGAAGTCTATGCGGTTCCCACCGAAACAGCGGCCACGATCGCCCTCCGCACGCAGCAGGTCATCGCCGAAGAAACGGGGGTTACCAACACCATCGACCCGCTGGGCGGCTCGTATTTCGTCGAGGCCCTGACCGATAAGATGGAAGCAGAGGCGCTGAAGTATATCAACAAGATCGACGAACTGGGCGGGATCGTCCGGGCCATCGAACTGGGCTATCCGCAACAGGAGATTGCCAACGCCGCATATGCCTACCAGAAGCAGGTCGAGCGGAAAGAAAAGACCGTGGTGGGGGTAAACAAATACCAGGTGGATGAGGAAAAGCCCATCGAGTTCTTGAAGATCGACCCGGAGGTGGAAGAAAAACAGGTCGCCGGGCTCAAAGAGGTCAAGAGAACCAGGAACCAGTCCCGGGTGACGGCCTGCCTGACGGACGTGAAGAAAGCCGCCCAAGGTTCGGAGAATCTGATGCCCCATATCCTGGCGGCGGTCAAAGAGTATGCCACTCTGCAGGAAATATGCGATGTCTTCCGGGGGGTCTTCGGAACTTACCGCGATCCGGGGATGTTTTAAAGGAGCAATCAGCTTTCAGCGGTCACCGATCGGCCTAAATATCTTGCTTTAGCTGAAAGCTGAACGCTGACAGCTGATCGCTTCTTGGGGAGGAATGATGGAGCGGAAGTTAAGAATATTGATGGCCAAACCCGGGCTGGACGGGCATGACCGGGGNNGAGCAGATCGTTTCGGCGGCGATCCAGGAAGACGTGGATGCGGTCGGGCTGAGCCTTCTCTCCGGGGCTCACCGGGTTCTCTTCCCAAAGGTGGTGGAGCTCTTAAAAGACCAGCAGTCTGGAGACATCCAGGTTTTTGGGGGAGGGATCATTCCCAAGGACGATTTCCCCTGGCTGAAGGAGAGAGGCATCCGGGCGGTCTTCAGCCCTGGAGCCTCCACGGAAGATATCATCGACTGGGTAAGGGCGAACATTCAGCCCAAGAACTGAACAAGGCTTAGGGCCTAGAGTCAAAAAAACCGTTATCTTGACTCTAGGATCTCTGCCCGATGCTCTATGCAATTTAAACGGGAGGGCGGATGGAACTTTTGGGGCAGGTTGCGGTGATAACCGGAGGATCCCGCGGAATCGGGAAGGGAATTGCCCTGGCGCTGGCTGAGGCCGGGGCGGATTTGGTGATCAACTACCGGAAGGATGAGAAGGCGGCGGAGGAAACGTCCCACCGCATCAAAGTGATGGGGCGGAGGACTCTGGCCGTGCAGGGGGATGTGTCGAATTTCGAAGCCGCCAGGGAGCTCATGCGCCAGGCTTTTCAGGCCTTCGGCCGGATCGACATCCTGGTGAACAGCGCCGGGATCGCCTCCCGCGGGAACTTTGTCGAAAAGACCGAAGTGGATGAGTGGACGCGGGTCCTTTCCACCAACCTCAATACGGCCTTCTTCTGCTCCAAATGCGTCCTGGAATATATGCATCAGAATAAAAAGGGGAATATCATCAATATCTCCTCCATTGCCGCCAGCACCCTTCAGGCCGGATACTCCCCCTATTCCGTGGCCAAAGCGGGATTGGAGGCACTGACCAAAGTCCTCGCCAAAGAGGAAGGACCGAAGGGCATTCNNATTATCCATATGGATGGGGGAATACTCTAGGAAATGCCTAAAATTGGGAATGCCTAAAATGCCTAGAATCTTTAGGGTCCCCTCAGATCGTGAGGAAACCAGCGTGAAACGAAACGGGCGTTTGGCCGGAAAGGTGGCGATCATCACCGGGGCCGCGGACGGGATCGGCAGGGCCGCGGCGGTTCTTTTTGCCCGCGAAGAGGCGAAGCTTGTTTTGGCGGACATCAATGAACAAGGACTAAAAGAAACTCTGTCTCTGGTGAAAAAGGAGGAGGGCGAAGGAATCCTAAGAAAGACAGATGTATCCCGGGAAGCCGAAGTGAAGGGATTGATCGATCTCGCTTTGGAAACTTATTCGCAGGTGGACATTCTCTGCAACAACGCCGGCATCACCGGGGCGTTTGCCGGCCTGGGGCAGCAGGAGGGAGAGGACTGGCAAAAGGTCTATGCGGTCAATGTCCTGGGTGCCGTTATGGCCACCAAACACCTGGCCAGGCACATGCAGGAGAGAAGGTCCGGGTCCATCGTGAATACCGCCTCGGTCGCGCCGGGATCCGATCCGGCGCCGGTACGAACGCGTACAGCGCCAGCAAGGCCGCCCTGATCAATTTTACCCAGACAGCCGCCTGTGACCTGGGAGGGTACAATGTCCGGGTCAATGCGGTCTGCCCGGGTTTAACCGAAACGGGAATGACCCGGCCGATCTTCGAGTTGGCCCGGGAAAGGGGGAAATTCGATAAGCTCGGCAGCCGCTGTGAACTGCGGCGCTACGGACACCCCGAAGAAGTCGCCTATGCCATCCTATTCCTGGCCAGCGATGAGGCCAGTTATATCACCGGCCAGGCCCTGCCGGTGGACGGCGGCAACACCGCCTCTCTCAACTTACCGGGGATGAAATTCTAGAAAATGCATAAAAAAAGTTTCGGGTTTCAAGTTTCAGGTTTCGGGTTGAAGAAAAGGCAAAGGTCGAAGCGAAAAACTCGAGACCCGAAACCCGAAACCCGAAACTTTGCCTTATTTGTCTTGGATTGACACCCATGGAAGAGGAATATATATTGGAGTCAGGCTTTTCCGGGGTAAACTCAGGAGATGATATAAAACATGCTTGAGGCGAAAGACAAAATTCCAAAAATTTGGTTATTCTTGATCTTCTCCTCCATCTCTCTTCTCTTGTGGGTCAGCGGGTGCGGCCTTTTTGCCAAAAGGGAGCCGCCCTCGACTCCCCAGGGGGCTTATGAGGAAGGCCTGCGGCTCCTGGAGAGGAAAAAATATGAGCGCTCGACCGAGTCCTTCCGGAAATTCAAAGAAGAATTTCCGCTGAGCACCTACACCCCACTGGCGGAGCTGCGCCTGGGGGATTCTCTCTATTTCGACAAGAACTACGCCGAAGCAATCGTCCAATTCGACGAATTTAAAAAGCTTCACCCCACCCATCCGGAGATTCCCTACGCCATCTATCAAGTGGGCATGTGCTACTTAAAACAAATGCGCTCGGTGGACCGCGATCAAACCGTTACCGAGAAGGCGCTAGAGCAATTCCGCTACGTGGTGGAAAGTTTTTCCCAGAGCAAGTACGTTTCCGACGCCAGGGCGAAGATGCAGCTCTGCCAGCGTCAACTCGCCGAGCAGGAGTTTTACATCGGCCATTTTTACTACCGAAAGGGCCACTACAAGGCGGCCCTGGGTCGTTTCGAAGAGATTCTAAAGAAGTACCCGGATCTGGGCTTCGAGCGAAAGATCAAACCCTATATGGAGACCTGTCAAGAAAAGATCGCNNCCGAAACTGCCCTCGAACCGATTCCCGATGGCCTCTGCTCTCTAGATCAAGCCATAGATTTTTTCCAGAGCTTCGCCCAGTCCTTCGACTTTGGTCCCGCCGGCCTGGGCCATGTCGGGTCGGCCTCCCCCGGTACCCCCCACCGTTTGAACGATTTCTTTGATCAGTTTCTGGGCCGGATATTTTCCGGTAAGGTCGGATGTCACCGCGCAGAGGAGCATGACCTTGCCATCGCCCTGAGCGCCAAGGAGGATGATGCCTGACTTGATCTGGTCCTTCAAGCGGTCGGCCATCTCCCGCATACTCTTGGGATCTTTCGCTTCCACCCGGGCAGAGAGAATGCGCACTCCTTTGATTTCCCTGGCTGAGGAGATCAGGTCTTTCGTCTTCCCTGAAGCCATCCTGACCTGGAGGGATTGATAATCCCTCTCCAGCTCCCGCTGCTGTTTCAGGAATCGCTGCACCCGTTCCGCCAGTTCTCCGGGTTTTGCTTTCAACAGGGCGGATACCGCGCGAAGTTCGGCCTCTTCCNNGAGAGGATCTTGAAAAGGCCGATGTCTCCGCTGCGCGTGGTATGGGTCCCGCCGCAGAGTTCGGCGCTTACTTCCCCCACCTGCACGAGTCGGACCACGTCTCCGTACTTCTCACCGAAGAGGGCCATGGCCCCCCTCTGGATGGCTTCTTTGTAGGAGATCTGGGACACGCCGATCGGCAGATTTTCCCGGATCCGGGAATTGACGATCTCTTCCACCTTTTCGGTCTCCTCCTCGGAGAGAGGGGAGAAATGGGTGTAATCGAAGCGGAGCCGCTCGGGGGCCACCAGAGACCCGGCCTGTTTGACATGATTTCCCAGTACCTGACGCAGGGCGGCCTGCAGCAAGTGGGTGGCCGTGTGGTTGAGGGCGGTTTTTCCCCTGGTTTCCGGGTTCACCCGGAGATTCAGGGTGTCTCCCACCCGGAAGACACCGGATTTGATGGTCCCGTGATGGACAATCACGCCCGGCAGGGGTTTGGTCGAGCGGGATACTTCCATGCGGGCGCCGTTTCCGGACAAGACCCCCTGATCGCCCTCCTGACCTCCTGATTCTCCGTAGAATGGGGTGCGATCGGTAACGACCTCCACCTCTTCTCCTTCCGTCCCNNCTCTCTACTTCGCTATCGCCCTTGAAGATTTTCAGGATCCGGCCCTCGGTCTCCAGCCGGTCATAGCCCACGAACTCGGTCTTCAGCTTGAGAGCGCCGAGGGATTTATAAACCTCCCGCAGGGCTTCTTCTCCCGATCCTTTCCAGGATTCCCGGGCTCGTTCCCGCTGGACCTCCATGGCCTCCTCAAATCCTTTTTTGTCCAGGCTAAAGCCTTCGTCGCGGGCGATCTCCTCGGTGAGATCCAGGGGGAACCCATAGGTGTCATAGAGCTTGAAGATCAATTCCCCGGGGATGAACTTGGACCCCTGATCTTTCAGCTTACGGATCTCATCGGCCCAGAGGCGAAGGCCGGTATTCAGGGTCTCCGAGAACCGCTCCTCTTCGTTTTGGATCATGTTCCTGACCATTTCCCGATGGCCCACGAGTTCGGGATAGGAGTCCTCCATCAGGGCAATCACTTCATCGGTCAGCCGGAAGAGGAAGGGCTCGTTGATCCCCAGTTTCTTGCCGTGGCGCAGGGCCCTGCGCATGATCCTGCGCAGGACGTAGCCCCGTCCTTCATTGGAAGGAAGGACTCCGTCGCTGATCAGGAAAGTGGCGGCGCGGGCATGGTCGGCGATCACCCGGAAGGATACCCCCTCGGGAGATGCGGGGTTGTATTTCCCCCCGCACGAATTCCCGATGGCCTTCAGGATACGGGTAAAGAGGTCCGTGTCGTAGTTGCTTTTCACCCCCTGAACGATCGCCGTAATCCGCTCCAGGCCCATGCCGGTGTCGATGCTCGGTTTAGGCAGGGGTTTGATCGTGCCGTCGGCATAGCGTTCGAACTGCATGAAGACCAGGTTCCAAAGCTCCAGGTACCGGTCGCAATCGCACCCCAGGGCGCATTCGGGACGCCCGCATCCCACCCCGGGGCCCTGGTCGATGATGATCTCGGAGCAGGGCCCGCAGGGCCCAGTGTCTCCCATCTGCCAGAAGTTGTCCTTGCTGGGGAAAGTCTTGATCCGCTCTTCGGGAACGAACTTTCTCCAGATTTTTCGGGCTTCTTCATCCGGGCCGATTCCCAGGCTCTTTTCCCCTTCATGGATCGTAACCCAGAGTTTGTCCGGGGGCAGGCCGAGAATATCCACCAGGAATTCCCAACCCATGGCAATGGCCCCCTCTTTGAAATAATCGCCGAAGGAAAAGTTCCCCAGCATCTCGAAGAAGGTATGATGGCGGGCCGTGTACCCCACATTCTCCAGGTCGTTGTGTTTCCCGCCGGCGCGGACGCACTTCTGGGATGTGGTCGCCCGGGGGAAGGGGGCCTTCTCCTCCCCGGTAAAAAAATTCTTGAACTGGACCATGCCCGCGTTGGTAAAGAGAAGGGTAGGGTCCTTCTGCGGGACCAAGGGGGAACTGCTCACGATGGTGTGCCCCTGGCTCTGAAAATATTTCAAAAATTTTTGGCGAATTTCGCTTCCCGTTATCATTCTTCCGTGGAACCTCCCGTTTCCCGTAAGGCCTCCCAGATATCCTCCCACCCGAAGCCTTTCTGCCGCAGATAGTTGGCCACGCGCCTCTTCTCCTGAGGAGATAAGGCCTGGGGGTCCGTTCTTCTTAACTTCAGGTCCAAAGCCTTTCTGAGCCGGTCCTGCGTCGTTCCGACCGGCGATTCCCGGTCCACCAGATCCTTGGCCAGCTGGACCGGGATCCCCCGCCGGGACAGCTTCGCCAACACCTTCTGAGGCCCCCAGAGCTTTTCCTCAGAGTAGAGACGAGCCAGGCGTTGGGCCAATTTCGAATCGTCCAGGAGCCCGCGTCTCTCGAAGTCTCCAAGAACCCCGTCTGCTTCCTCGGCGGGAAAATCCTTTTCGGCAAGCTTCCGTCTCAATTCTTCGCGGCTGTAATCCCGCTTGCCCAGAAGCCGAAGAGCAGCCGCTTGCGCGCTCTCCGGGGGCTTCGTTTTTTTTGTAGCCATGGAGAGGTCTGAAATCCCTTTCATGCGGAGTTCGGAATG
>PMCE01000294.1 GCA_003154025.1 Syntrophaceae bacterium | reverse complement strand
GCGCACTGGATCGCGATGTTGATCTCCCCGTCCGCCTTCTTGGGGAGGCGGATGTACCATTCGTAGAACCCAGCATTGCCCGCCGGGGTTTTGGCACTCTTCATCGTGCTAACAGTATCAATGTCGCAGACCTCGGCGCTACCGATCGGGGTCTGGGAACGGAACATTTCCTGCCCCGATGCTCCCACCCGGGTGTACTGGTTTACGGCAGGAACGGTGCCGAACGATGTGGGAATGTAGAATGGGTCAGCGTACTCATTATACATGAACTGCCGATACTTCGGGCTGAAATAGAAGGGATCGGCATAGCCTGCAAACATACCAGATGGAACTCCACAGGTCTGGCCAAAGTAGTTTGTGCCATTTGTTGGATTACAATCAATGCCGACGATCGCGATGTAGGGATCTTCCCCCGCGAAAGCCGGAGTGACCATAACTATTGCCAAAATCAGAGTTAACAACCATTTCATTTTTTCATTTTCCTTTCGATTCGATTAGAATTAGAAATTACTTTCTTCCCCAAAAGCCTTCTGCCCTCGAAGTCTTCCGGGGGCTGTCGTCAACCTTTAACATCACCCCCTTTGTTTTTGGATTTCGGCTACCCATTACCGGGTTGGTTGGCTTGATTACTGGACCTACTAACCCCGACCGATTCAGAAAAGTATTTGAAATCAAAGCAATATTTGTGCCAGGACAAATTTATGCCCTAGGTATGCATTATAACAATTTTAAATAATTAAGCTTTTTTGATAACAGATCATCTTTCTTATTTTTGAATAACACAAATATTTTGTTAAAAAATCAGACACCCGCGATGAGAATGGTAAAGATCAGGCCATTTTATTATAAATATCTATATAAAAACAAAGGCTTTAAAGTATCGGTGGACAAATAAAGAAAGAGTAATAATTAACGACAATGTAATGTAAAGATGTAAGTATAAAGGGTAGTCCAAAACCGTGGCGNNCATGGAATGATGGACCAAGGGACGACTGGAGGTTTTGAGAGGAAAGAGGAAGAAACGATAGAGACACAATCTATTGTGGGTGGCTCCCACCATCTAAAAGTTACGACTCCGTTCCACTCTCGGCACCTGGCCAGAATTCCAGAAATGAAAAGCATATCCAAACCACGATTGGCAATTGAAATCTACACCGTCTGACAAAATCATTCAACCGAAGATTTCAGGGAGTCTTCACCTAATCTGACAGCCTCTGTAAGGTCAAATCCTGATCTTCACAGTTTCATCCCTCTCAATTTTTCCTCCCTTGAAACATCTTCAACCCGGACACCTCCCCGCAGACCAGAATCACGGATGGGTTGAAATACCCCAGCCGGTGGAACAGGCAAGCCGCCTGGCAGGCAAATTCCCTGGCGTTGCCATAGTGATCATCCCCCAAGGCATAATAGATGGTCTCCTACTTGAAGCGGCCAAAGCAACGCTTCTTCTCCGTGGTCGTCTTTTTGATATTCAGGTGCTGCTTGACTACCTCATCTACCTCTTCTTCGCGGGCCGGGATCTCCAGGTACCCGGAATAGAGGAAATCGAAGTAGGTGTCGAAGGCCACTGTCCGGACGAAGGCTGTCCGGACGAAGGCTGTCCGGATGACGGGGGGCCTTTCCACTGAAAGCGCGATTTGGCAGTTTTTTCAAAAAGGTGTAGATTTCAATGGGTATTTCACAGGGGGGGCTGAAGTTATTTTTGGCGTCTTCTGTGTAGAAAGGCGACATTCCTCCGATTCACAACGCATCGTTTCCTTCCTATAATTTTCTCGGGCCATCTGGCTAACTTGGCAATCAGGGACCAGGCAAGACCTGGCATCATCCTGATTCCCGATTCGCCGGGTTGCCCGGTCGTTGCCGCTCTCTACTCCGGCCGGCCTGCCCGCGCGGCAGCCGCCGCTGCGGCCAAATCCTCCTCCATCTGAAGCGCCTTTCGCTGGCGCCGGATGCCCGTGATGGTGGTAAAGGCGGCCAGGATCAGGATCGTCAGGGCGATCGGCCGGGTTACCAGGATCAAAAGGTCATCCTGCGACATTGCCATCGAACGACGGAAGTTCGACTCCATCATGACCCCGAGAATCTGGGCCAGGACCATCGGCGATACCGGGTAGTCGTATCGGATCATCACGTAGCCGATGAATCCGAAGAACACGCAGGTGATCATGTCGAAAATGTCGTTGTTGATGGCATACGAGCCGACCATGCAGGCGATGAAAATCAAGGGGACCAAGAAGCGGCGGTCTATGTTGATGACCTTGGCAAAGAACCGGGCGAAGGTGAGACCCAGGATCACGAAAACGATATTCGCCGTGATCATACCGGCGAACATCTGATGGACCAAGTCGGAGTGATCCCGGAAGAGCAATGGGCCGGGCTGGAGATTGTGGATGGTCAAGGCGCCCATGAGAACCGCGGTGGCCGCATCGCCCGGCAGTCCCAGCGTCATCATGGGCAGGATGTCCCCGCCGGTGCTGGCGTTCTCGGCGCACTGAGGAGCCGCCACGCCTTCCAGGATGCCGGTGCCAAACAATTCAGGATGCTTCGAAGTCCGCTTGGCCTCGCTATAGCCGACGAAACAGGCGGTCTCAGCCCCGATGGCGGGTGTAACCCCGACGATCAAGCCGATGATGCACGAACGCGCGAATGTCTTCGTGCACTCTTTGAGTTCGCGGAGCCTGGGAATGATGTTCGTCAGGACGGCGCTGACCTTTGGGGCGGTGAGAATGACTTCGACCTGGTGAAAGCCCTCAGAGAGGGCAAACAGCCCGATCAGCATCGGGACGAAGGAGAACCCGCCGGTTAGTTGAGTTGTGCGGAAGGTGAACCGCGGGAATCCCCCCATGGGATCCAGGCCGACCATGGCAATGAGGAGGCCCAGGCAGCCCGAGGTGATGCCTTTCAACGGGGATTTGCCGGTCAGGGTGACCGTCACCGAGAGACCGAACACAGCCAGGGCGAAGTATTCGGGAGCCGAAAAGCGCAAGGCGAAATTGGCCAGGATCGGCGCGAAGAATGTGAGGCAGAGCGCGGTGAAGGTCCCGCCGATCCCCGAGGCGATGGTCGCCATGCCGATGGCCTTGCCGGCCATGCCTTTCTGGGCCAACGGGTATCCGTCAAACACGGTCGCCGCTGCCGCAGGGGTCCCCGGCGTCTTGATCAGGATGGAGGCGATGCCCCCGCCGTAGATCGCCCCCGTGTAGATCCCCAGGAGCATAACGATTCCGGTGAACGGATTCATCCCGAACGTAAACGGGACCAGGAGGGCAATCCCCATGGTGGCGGTAAGTCCCGGGATGGCTCCGATGATGATGCCGAAGAAGGAGCCCAGAACCAGCACGACGATGTTGTAGCCCGAAAGGACGGTGGCGAATCCGTGCAGCAGCAGGTGGAGATCGACCATGAAAGAGTCTCCCCGGAGAAATGCTACCGGAAAATGAGCTTGAGGCCGTGCTCGCGCAGGCTAGTTTCGATCCATCCCCGCGGTAGCGGGACGTGGAGAGCGGTGGAGAAGAGTACGAATACGACGAGCGGGACAAGGATCGCGAACATAACCAGACGGGGCCAGCGCCGCTCGCCCAGCACCAGGGCGAAAAGCAGCATGTATAAGAGCGTTGTGCCGAGGAACCCGATGCGTTCTACGACGAACAGGTATCCGAAGGTGATCACCGCCACTCCGATGACGCGCCGGAGGTCCGCACCCACCAAAGGATTCTCCAGGGGCCGCGAACGACCGGTCACGGCGCGATAGAGGAGCAACAAGGCAGCAACCACGAGGAGGGTCGCGACCCCACGAGGGATGATAAATGGCCTGCCGATCAGCGCCGGCGCAGGCCATTGCGCCGACTCGTAGAAGACGTAGAGACAGATCGGGATGACGATTATCACCGCGATGATATCCGCCTTCTTCATCGTCAGATTGGCCATGGGAAGCTCCGACATGCGGGGAGATTGCCGAAGGTCCGGGAGGGAGGGACTATCCCCTCTCTCCCGTCGTCCCTGTCGTCCGGCGGTCCTACTTCTTCAGCAGGCCGACGCTATCCAGGACAGGCCCCAGACTCTTATCCAAACCAGCCAGGAACTGCTCAAATTGATCGTGCGCCATGTACGTGCGGGGCAGGGTCAGCTCATCCATCAACTTGATGTACTCCGGATCCTCCACGGCCTTGCGGAAGCCGTCGCGCAGGACACTCAGGATTTCGGGAGGCGTGCCCTTGGCCGCGGCCAGGCCGCGCCAGTCGAAGATCGGATTCTCTATCGGGTAGCCGGCTTCGCCCACGGTCGGGACGTCGGGGAAGAATGGATTGCGGGTCGGAGTGATGGCCGCAAGCATCCTGACTTGCTTCGTCTTATAGAACTGGAGCATCTCGTCCATGCCGCTCGAAGCCATGGTGATGTGTCCGCCGACCAACGCCACGCGTGTCGGGGCTGCCCCATCGAAGGGTACGAACCTGAGCTTCAAGTTGTAATTGGCGGCCAGGAGGGCGGCGGAAAGGTGCCAGGGTTGGCCCGGCCCCGAATGACCCACCGTGACCACGCCGGGATTGGCCTTGATGTATTCCACCAGGTCCTTCAACGTCTTGTACTGCGAATCCGTCTTCACCGAGAAGCCTGCCGGGCTCCGGTTCAGCAGGGCGATCAAGTCGAAGTCCTTGTAGGAAAGCTCGGCAAGCCCGATCATCCGATACGTGCTGAGGTTGAACGTGATCACACCGACCGTGTAACCGTCCGCCCGGCCCGTCGCCACGGAGTTCATGCCGACGGCGCCGGTGCCGCCGACCTTGTTCACCACGTTGATGTTGACGCCGAAATACTTCTTGGCATTCTTGGCGAGAGTGCGGGCCAGCGTGTCGGTCCCACCGCCCGCGGCCCACGGCACCACCAAGGTAATGTCCCGATCCGGGAAGTTCGCCGCAGGAGCAGGGGACGGCAGCACCAGGGCGAGGACGAGGATACCGACGAGGATGAAACCGAATCTCTGTACCATGACAACCCCCTTTCGGTGCGCCGGCAACACAGCACACCCTATGAATGGAATGACATCCTTACTCTGCACCGATTTCTTATCAATTTCTTATCAATCAAACCTGACGATTTTGTCTTCGGGGATTTCGATGGCGTGGTGGTTATTCCCAAAACACTCGTGGAAATATAGCAAAAAGGGCGTAGAGCGTCAATAAGAAAAGACCCCAAAATAGGGGGGGCTTCATGGGATGGAGATTGGTCGGGAACTGTCTCAATCAGAACCTAGGTGCCGCACGCAGGGCCCCCTTCCCATGAACGGGGAAATTTCGATTCTCAGCCCGCTCTTCAAGAAACCCTCTTTAAGACTTCCTCACAAACCCAATTTCCAAAGCACAACGGCTAAACGATTATTGATAGAAATCTACGCCGATTGGCAAAATCTGTCATTAAGAAAGCTGGGGTTGGGGGGGGCGGCGTGCAGGACGTAGGAGGAGACGGTTACCGAACCCATTTCCCCGACCCATTCCGATGGGTGATATGAAATCCGTTCAAGACGGATCCGTGACCCGGAATTTTTGCGTCTCCTCGATCAGACGATCCACCGCCCGGGGGGCTAATCCGATGTACTTGGTGGGGTCGAGGAGGCTGTCCAGCTCCTCCTGATTCAGATTCCGGGCGATTTCCGGGTGGGAGAGGAGGGCCTCTTTAAATGTAACCCCCTTCTTGAAGGCTTCCATCGCCACCTGCCGGACCTCCTCGTGGGCGGTATGCTTGCCGATCTTCTTCCCCAGGACGAACATCATCTCCTCGGCCATGATCAGTCC
>PMCE01000286.1 GCA_003154025.1 Syntrophaceae bacterium | reverse complement strand
GCCAGGGCCAGCGTGATTCTCGCCGGGGAGTTCTCCAGCACTACAATCCTGTTCTTCATGGCATACTTCTCCCCCAGGGCCTTCTGCAGGGGTGGGGTGGTGTAAAAGGTCTCCAGGGAAATGATCGGCATGTTGAAATGGCGGGAGAGCGCCCGTAAATAACTGTCATAATCGGTGTAGCCTAATTCCTGGACGACGGTCCCCAAAGGTTTGCGGACCCCCTGTTTCTGGAATTCTTTTTGCTTCTGCAAGGCGTTCTCCAGCTGTTGGGCGGTAATGATCTGGAGGTCGAGGAGGATTTCGCCGATCCGCTTCCGCTTGTTGAAGGTATTCAGAACTTTATTGATTTTTTCCTGGGACACGAGCCCCATCTCGATCAGGATCTGCCCCAGGTACTTTCCCTTCTGCTGCTTCTGTCTCCTCAGGGCCAGTTCCAGCTGAGTCTGGGTGAGAAAGCTCTTTTCGACCAAAATCTGTCCTAAGGTCTTTTCCATTGTCGGATTTTTTTTGCTGGATGGGACTTTTCTTCTCCAGGAACTCACCTGGAGATACGCCCCGGAAGGGGATTCAACCTCGAAGACAAGAAGAGCCGGTCAAGATACCTCCTCCTCTTTTGACTCCCAAAAAATCAAAATGCAATCCCTATGCCATGGAGAAAGAATCTCTTATTCTCATAACAGGTTATATTTATTTTAAATTTATTTTGAAATAGGATAATCCCTTTAAAAAAGTTTAGGATTAGAAAGTTTTTTGACACTCTTGGTCAGAATTATTATCATCCGGGAATGTACCCGGCGTCCTCTCCCGGGCCCATTCACCGCCCGGGTTCAACTCGTAGCACTTTTCATGGCTCCATTTTCCCTATAAAAAGGGGAGCCTTTTCATCCTTTTTGTTGAACTCAAAAGAAAGGTGGAGGCGGGCAACCGCGACTCGATTCTGGAGGGCCCGGGGCCAACCTCTCCGGCTCTCGATTCCCACATCTTTCATCTGCCGGGGAGGAAAGAAAGGCGGGGCAGGTCCCCAGGGATTCTACAGAATCATCTTCTTCCCATCCTCCGCCCAGTCGATCCTCACCTCGCCCAGCCGGGATAGCAGATCCTGGCTCATATGGGTCAAGATAATCCTTCGGCAGCCAAGGCGGGGAAGTTGATCGAGGATAGTCCGGTAATCCAGATGATACTTGATTTTTTTTTCGAAATAGTAGGCTTCGCAGATAAAAAGGTCGGCGTCGCGGGCGGCATCCAGCAGNNTGGATCCGCAAGGCCAAAGAGGAAGAGCCGCTCGGGTGTACGCCCTCAAAAGGGGTCACCGTTAGGGGCCCCAGGGTCGTCTCCCTTCGTGGGAATAACTCCGCAAAGGAGAGGGGAAACTTCCTCTCCACCTTCGATGAGCCCGGGAAGAAGATTTCCATCGAGGCCTTGATGCGGTCCTCCACCCCTTCGGGGCCCGCGACAAGAAGGGGTCGGGTCCGCCGGGCAAACTGGCCATCCAGGATCAGGAAAGGGATTCCTCCGAAATGATCCCCGTGCAGGTGGGAGATCAGGATCCGGTCAATGGAGGAGGGGTCCACACCGAACCGCCTCATGGCGATCAGGGAGGTAGTCCCGCAGTCGATGAGCAGGTTCTCCTCGCCGGAGCGGACGAGAATGCAGGTCTGGAAGCGCCCCCCGCTCCCCCGAGCGTCGCCGGAACCTAAGAATTGGATTTCGATCGGCCCCATCCTTACCCCTTTTTTATTCCTTCATTTGACTGACGCGGAATGAGCCCGTAATAATCCTCAGCACCAACTTCCCAATCCCGAACAAATTCGAATCTCCATCTTAAAAGAATCGACCCGGCTTTGTTTTGAGTCCGGAATCTTGGGCATGGGGATTGATTGGGAGCCTGGTCCCGCGCTTCGCAGGATTGGAATTTGGTACGGGATGGATATCGGGCGCGATGGAATTTCCTTTATTTTGTCCGATAGACCGGTTCTTCCACCCGAATGGAATTCCTCAAACGTCCGATCCCCTCGATTTCGCACTCCATCACGTCTCCGGCCCTCAAATACTTTTGGGTGCTGAAAGAGGTTCCCCGGGGAGTGCCGGTGCCGATAATATCGCCGGGTTCGAGGGTCACGAAACGGGAAATCCGGGTGATGATCTCGGGAATCTTGAAGATCATGCCTTCGCCCTCGCTGTCTTGCCGGAGTTCTCCATTCACCCACAGGCGCAGCCTCAGGCCGTGCGGGTCTTTCAGCTCATCCTTAAAGACGATCCAGGGTCCCATGGGTGCAAAAAGGTCTTGGGCCTTCATGAAGAACCAGTTCACCCAGCCCTTGGGGTCTTTTTTGCCCACATATTCCCGGTCGGAGACGTCGTTCAGGATCATGTAGCCGGCCACATGATCCATGGCTTTTTCTTCGGGGATGTATCTGCCCCTCTTCCCGATGACCACCGCCAGTTCCACTTCATGGTCCAACTCCTTGCATTCGGGGTGGACGATCACCGGGGCATCCGGGCCGATGATGGCGGGAATGGGTTTCATGAAGATGAGAAGGTCGTTCGGAATAGGACCGTCTTCGACACGCTCCTTTACGTGGCTCACATAATTCCTCGCCAGGCACATGACCTTGGGCGGGTTCCCGATGGGCGCCAGCAGCCTGACCTTGGCCAAGTCAAATACCCAGTCTTTCATAGATCCCCGGGGGCTTCCTTCGGATTTCTTCTGAACCCAGGCCTCTATTTTTCTGGCCATGCGCATGGCCGACGGCCCTTGGGACAGAAATCCCTTCAGATCCACGTCGGGAAAAGGCCTGGAGGGTGTCCCTTTGCCCGTCCCGGCCAGCAGCTTGGTTCCGCCGGCGTTATAATCGATGATTTTGTGCCCCCACACGATTCCCAGATGGGGCTTTTTCCCTTTTTGAAAGGTGGCTAACTTCACCCGCCGCTCCTTTTACTTGATCTTCCAGTAGGGTTTCTGAGCTTCTTTCACTTTTTTGATGACCGGATCGATCAGCCGGCGGTCGGCCTGTTCTCGCACCCCTCCGTCCCTGCCTTGCGCCAGGATCTCCCCCCGCTGGGTCTTCAGGACCTCCCGCGCCGAATCCCGCAATCCCTCCAGGTGGTATCCCCCTTCCAGGACGAAAACCACCCTTCCATTGCAGGTCTCCTGGGCAAACTCTAGGATCACTTTGGCCAGATTAGCGAATCCCTGAGGGGTCACCTGCATGCCTCCCAAGGGGTCCCGGTGATAAATGTCGAACCCGGCGGAGACAAAAACGATATCGGGCTTGAACTCCAGGGCGATGGGCTCCAGGATCTCCTCGAAGATGAAGAAATACTCGGCGTCCCCGGGCCCCGCTGTCAGGGGCACATTGACGGTGAAGCCCTTCCCGGGCCCGCTGCCGATCTCGCTGAAAAATCCCGTTCCGGGATAGTAGGGATACTGGTGGGTGGAAAAGTAGAGAACATCGGACCGCTCGTAAAAAGAATGCTGGGTCCCGTTGCCGTGGTGCAGGTCCCAATCGATGATCAGGGCTTTTTTGAGCTTGTGCGTGGTGAGAGCATAACCGGCGGCTACGGCCACGTTATTGAAGAGGCAGAACCCCATGGCCCGGTTGGTCTCGGCATGGTGTCCCGGAGGGCGGACGAAGGCGAAAGCATTGTCCACCTCCCCGCTCACCACCCGGTCCACCGCCGCCAGCGTTCCCCCCACGGCCAGTTTTGCGGTTTCATAGGATTTGGCACAGGCATAGGTATCCGGGTCCAGCATGGTCATGGGACGGCCCGCGGTAGAAGCCACCAGGTTGATGTAGTTGGGCATATGGATCAGCTCCAGCTCCTGCTGGGTGGCTATGCGCGGGGGAATTTCCGCATAATTTCCCTTCATGCCCGGCTCCTGGAGCATCTGATACAGAGCCTCCAGCCGCTGGTGAGATTCCGGATGGTAGCCGTCGGCAACATGTTCCATGTATCGGTTATCTTTCACAATCCCGGTCTTAGCCATATCGGTTCGCTCCGTTTTTTCGGGTTCTGCATTTCCTCTATCTTCAACTGGGAAACCTTCCGCCTCCCGGATTGAAGCACCAAATCCCAATCCCGCGAAGCGCGGGGCCAAATTCCAAATAATATCCAATGCCCAAAATTCCAAATTCCATACCTAAACTCCGGATCCGAAAAGGGTTGTAACTTGTTTGGGTCATTGGAAATTGTATTTTGATGTTTATTTGAAATTTGGAAATTGGTCCCGCGCTTCGCGGGATTGGAATTTATTTTTTTATGGATCAGGTTTCCAATTTCTTTCCGGTCAGGCGCTCGTACGCCTCGACATATTTCTCCGAGGTTTTCCGGATTACTTCGGCGGGCAGGTTGGGCGCCGGCGGCTTCTTGTCCCAGCGGATGGAGAGCAGATAATCCCGNNGGCCAGAACCGGGAGGAGTCCGGGGTAAGCGCTTCGTCGATGAGGATCAGCTTTTCCCCTCCTTCCAGCCCGAACTCGAATTTGGTGTCGGCGATAATGATGCCCTTCTTCTCCGCCATGGCCGCCGCCTTCCGGTAAAGCCCGATGCTCACCGAACGGATTTCTTCGGCCAATTTTTTCCCCAATTTCTCGATCACCGTCGGGAAATCGATGTTTTCATCGTGAACCCCCACCTCGGCCTTGGTGGAAGGGGTGAAGACAGGGGCTTCCAGCTTCTGCGACTCCTTCAACCCGGGCGGCAGAGGGATCCCGCTCACCGATCCCTTCTCTAGGTACTCGTTCCACCCGGACCCGGACAGATACCCCCGGACGATACACTCCACCGGCAGCGACTTGGCCTTCTTCACCACCATGGCCCGGCCCCTCAAGGTTTCAGCCACGGGCCGAGGGATCCCCGGAAACCCTTCGAGCTCGGTGCTCACCATATGATGGAAGGCGATGTCTTCCAGAGTCTTAAACCAATAGGTCGAAATCTGATTGAGGACCCGGCCCTTGTGGGGAATGCCGTCGGGCAGTACAACATCGAAGGCCGAGAGCCGATCGGTGGCCACAATCAAAAGGTATTTCCCCAAATCGTATATGTCCCGAACCTTTCCCCGCTGGAGGACAGGAATTTCCTCGAATTCGGTTCGCAGCAGAACATCCTTTCCCATAAATCCTTTTCCCTTCAGTTTTTAATTACCCTTAAATCACTTTCCCCCTCCCTGTCAAGTGTTTCTTGACGAATGGGGAATGCGCCCTGAACCACCTGAGGTTCAGATCTGCCCCGCACTCAATGTGGTGCAGGGCGGGAAGCGGAATCATGAAAAATCTCCTTGACTGCGGGAACCAGCGACTACGCTACCACGCGACGGTGCGACTCTGTCTTNNGCCTGAGAGAGCCTCCAAGACTTTGACTTTCATCTCATTTACCGAAAGTGAGGGGGGGGAAGTCCGTTTTTATTATTGACACTCGTCTGAAAACTCTCTATTCTAAATCGAGAGTGAGTTTGAGATGTTTGGAATCGGCCTTCCTGAAATACTCATCATCCTCGTTATCGCCCTCATCGTATTCGGCCCCCGGAAGCTTCCGGACCTGGCCAAGTCGTTGGGTAAAGGTTTGGCCGAATTCAAAAAAGCCAGTGATGAGCTGAAATCCAGCATCGAAACCGACCTCAAGGTCGACCTGAACGAAGAAATCTATAAATCAGAGGTTCCCCCGCAGGCTGAGGCCCCGGTTCCCCCGCCCGGCGAATCGGAGGTCTCCCCGGCAAGTCAAATTCCGCCGCCGGAATCCTTCCTGGATAATTTGGAAAGAGGAAAGACCGAAGTCGTTCAGGTACAGGAAGCAACCCAGCCGCAAAAAATCTCCGGGCCGACGACTCCCCCGCAGAAGGAAGAAAACCAACCTGTCGCCATCAAAGAATCCAACCGAAATATCGGATAAGAAGCTCCCCCTCTCCGCCCACCTGGAGGAGTTGAGGAAGAGGTTGATCTATTCCTTCGCGGGGATCGGGGTTGCCTTTGCCCTCTCCTATGCATACATAAAAGAGATCGTCGAGATCCTGATGCGCCCCCTGGTGAAGGCCCTCCCTCCCGGCAGTTCCCTGGTCTTCACCGCCGTCCCCGAGGCTTTCTTCACTTACTTCAAAGCCGCCCTCCTGGCGGGGCTTTTCTTTTCTTCCCCTTTCATTCTCTACCAGCTATGGGCTTTCGTCTCCCCGGGGCTCTACCAGCGGGAGAAGAGATACGTTTTCCCCTACATCTTCGTCTCTTCATTTTTCTTCATTCTCGGTGCCGCTTTCTGCTATTTCATCGTCTTTCCCACCGTCTTCCGCTTCTTTCTCAGCTTTGCCACCGACACCATCCGCCCCATGCCCTCTATCCGGGAATATCTCACCTTCACCATCAAACTGCTGCTGGCCTTCGGCCTTCTCTTCCAGTGGCCAGCCCTGATCCTCTTCCTGGCCCGGATGGGAGTGGTGACCTCTCCGTTCCTTTCCCGCAACCGAAAATACGCGATCCTTCTCATTTTCGTCGCCGCCGCAGTCCTCACCCCTCCGGACCTGGTCTCCCAGCTCCTTCTGGCTGGACCGCTCATTGTCATGTACGAAGGCTCGATTTGGATGGCTAAAATCTTTGGCCGGAAGGAAAAAGGTGGAGAGCAGGAAGAGGGGAGGAAGGAATCATCTTCGGAAGCAGAATGAGGCTGAATCGGGAAACGGGGGGAAAGAGCAAGCTTACCTGCGAGCCTCTTGAAACGGGGCTTCGTCTCGGCGCATCTTGTCCTTGGCTCCCTGACGCGCCATCTCCTCCAGCATCTCCCGTTCCTTTTTGGTAGGTCGGCTGGCAACATCCACTCGAATCTTCACCTTCAAGTCTCCCCTGCCCCTTCCTTCCAGGACAGGCATCCCCCGCCCCTTGAGGACGAACGTTTTCCCCGAAGGGGTCTTGGGCGGGACCTTGATCCGCACCGGTCCCTCTAGAGTCGGGGCCTCCACCTCCGCCCCGTCGAAAGCCTCGGAGAGCCCGATGGAGACGCTGCAGGTTAGATCATTCCCCGAACGGGTGAAGACGGGATGTTTCCCGACCGAGACGATGATATGTAGGTCTCCGGCAGGACCTCCATTGCGGCCCATCTCCCCCTCGCTGGCTAGGCGCAGGCAGGTGCCGTTATCAGCTCCCCGGGGGGTGTTGATTTTGAAGGCCTGGGGGACCTTTACAAAACCAGCTCCCCCGCAGCGGGCGCACGGGCGGGGAATGAACTCCCCCTCCCCCTGACAACATTCGCAGGAACTCTCCACGATGAAAAAACCGCGTTGGCTCTGGCGAGACCCGGTACCCTCGCAGTAGGGGCAGGTCGTCGGTCGGGTTCCCGGGGCGCACCGGCTTCCCCGGCATGCCGGGCACGCCGACTTGCGAGTGAATCGAATCGTCTGCTCGGAGCCGAAGGCCGCCCCTTCCAGGGAGATCTCTAGGTTGTAGCGGAGGTCGGCCCCGCGGGTTCTCCTGCGCCGGGGGCGATCGGNNCGGGGAGAATTGTCCGACCACTCCCGAAACCCTTCGAATCCCGCCCTTCCCCGGGATGGGCCGAAGCGGTCGTAAGCTGCCCTCTTCTGGGCATCCTGCAGGATTTCATAGGCTTCGGTGAGGAGCCGAAAATGATCCGCCGCCGAGGGATCGTTGGGGTTCTTATCAGGATGGTATTGGTGAGCCAGACGCCGGTAGGCCTTTTTTACTTCCTCAAGGTTCGCGGAGGATTCGATTCCCAGGAGGTCGTAGTAATCCTTCTTGCTCATGCAGGGGTTTCTTTCTTCTCCCCTGGTTTTCCACTGGAGACGATTACTTTGGCGGGTCGAAGCAAACGGTCATGGTAGAAATACCCGTTCTGCACGGTGGACACGATTCGGTTGGCCTCCAGGTCGCTTTCCTGCTGGGAAATGGCTTCGTGTTTTTCCGGGTCAAAGGCCTCCCCCACCGCCGAAACAGGCTTCACGCCGAACCTCTCCAGAATGCCGGCGAACTCCTTCCGGACCATCTCCAGCCCGACCATGAGGGGGGAATCCTCCCCGCGATTCTTTCCATGGTCGATCGCCCGTTCCAGGTTGTCCAGAATGGGAAGGAGCGCCTTCAGCAGGCTTTCATTCCCGAATTTCAAGTGCTCGGATTTTTCCTTCTCCATCCGCTTTTTGAAATTCTCCATCTCCGCCCGAAGCCTGAGCCATTTATCAAAATAATCCGAGGACTCCCGGGTTTTTTCTTCAAGCTGACCTTGAAGTTTTCTAAGGGAATCCGGATCCTTCTTCTCTTCTGCTAAGGGGGTCTCCTCCGCGGGTTTCGCCGGCGTCTTTCCTTCGATTTTCACCCCGCCGGAAGTCTCTTCCGAATGCGCTTTGTGATTATGCTTCTTCTTTTCCAAATCTATCTCCCTTTCTCCAGACTCTCACTCCCTCACTTGGGGAACAAAATGGCTGCGTGGGTTTATTCGATGTTCTCCAAGATTTTCCCCACGAGCCGGGCGGTGTAATCCACGATGGGGATAATGTTGGAGTAATCCATCCGGGTTGGACCGATGACCCCCAGCATTCCCAGGGTGTATTTCTCCCGGGAATAGGGGGCGGCGACGATACTGCAGTTCACCATTTCGTTCAAGTCGTTCTCCGCTCCGATGAAAATCTGAATCCCATGGGTGGAAAGAGCCTTATCCAGGAGTTTGACGATCTTGGTTTTTTCCTCAAAGGCCTGGAGGAGGATTCTCATCTTTTCCATATCGGCGAACTCGGGGGACTGCATGATGTTGGTCTTCCCTTCGATAAACAGATCCCCTTCTCCTTCATCCTCCAGGGCCTTCTGGCTGAGCTGAAGGGCTCCATACATGAGCTTATCGAAGAGGACTTTCTCTTTTTTCATCTCCTCCACGATCCGGAGTTTGGCCTGTGCCAGGTTAAGTCCCCCCATGATCTCCGTGAGATACTTGCTGTACTTGTCCAGTTCGTCCTGGATCATCTCCTCATCGGCTTCGATGAGCTTGTTCTGGACCTCCCCTGTCTGGGAGACGAGGATCACCAGGATCCTTCGGTCCCTCAGTTTTATGAATTCAATATGCCGGAAGATCTTACTGCCGAAGCGCGGGGCCAGCACGACCCCCATCTGCCTGGAGAGAAGAGACAACAAATGGGAAGCCCGCTTCATGACTTCACTGATGTCCGGGTCCTCCTTCAGCAGGAGGCCTTTTTCGATATGTTCCTTCTCCTCCGGGTTCAGCCGCCGCATGTTCAGGATCGCATCCACGTAAAAACGGTAAGCCTTGTCCGTGGGCACCCGTCCGGCGGAGGTATGGGGCTGGGTGAGGAACCCCATCTCCTCCAGATCGACCATGACATTCCGGATCGTGGCCGGGCTGAGTTCCATCTTATACTTCTTGGAGACGATCCTCGAGCCCACCGGCTGTGCCGTCTGAATATAATCCGTGATGATGGCCTGGAGGACTTTCCGGTCGCGGTCCGTCAACGGTTCAAACATGCTAACCTCTGAACACTCTTAACGAATGAACATGATTTTAAAATAACAACAAATACCACGCTTGTCAAGGATGNNAAAGGGGGCTTAGCAATCAGGAAAAATCAGCATTCGCAATGCCGGGCGATGAAAAAGATTGCCTAATTTTGAAATTATGCTAAAAATAATCTGCATTCATTCCCACCCAGGAGGTTGGATCGGTCATGTTCGAAAACCTTTTTTCCCTCAAGGGGAAGGTAGCGATTATAACCGGAGCGAGCCGCGGCATCGGACGGGCCATCGCTTTGGCGTATGCGGAAGCCGGGGCAGAGGTAGTGGTATCCAGCCGCAACAGACGCCCGCCGGAGTTGGAAAAGGTAGCNNGAGCACTTCGGGCGGATCGATATCCTGATGAACAACGCCGGGGCCAACCCGGTTTTGAGCCCGCTGGCCGACCTGGGCGAGGAGGCCTTCGACAAAGTTCTGGAGGTCAACCTCAAGGGCGCCCTTTTGATGAGCCAGGCCGTCGCCCGGCAGATGATCCAGCAGGGTGGCGGAAGGATCATCAACATGAGCTCCATTAGCGGGCTGCGCGCCCGGGCCGACGGGACCGGCGCCTACTGCATCAGCAAGGCGGCCATGAACATGATGACCCAGGTGATGGCCCGGGAACTCGCCCAGCATAATATTCTGGTAAACGCCATCGCTCCCGGCTCCATCAAGACGGATTTCAGCCGGGTGAACTGGACCGATCCTGAGCGCAAGGCCCAGCGCGTCCGGGAGATTGAACTGAGACGCTTCGGAGAACCGGAGGAGGTGGTGGGGATCGCCCTTTTCCTGGCCTCCGAAGCCGGTTCCTTCGTCACCGGGGAGATCATCCGGGTGGACGGGGGACAAACCATATAAAAAGCGCATGGCGCAGAGAGCATAGAGTCAAAATCATTTTTCCTCGCTATGCCCTATGCGCTCTGCTCTATGCGGCTTTAATAAATCCGGAAAGGAGAGAAGGAATGGCCATCCCGACTTACGAGATTTACGCGGTGAAATACGGCGGGCCTTACACCCGCCCGGGCTGCATGGTCAACTGGTTCCAGGATATGGATCGAACGACCCAGATCAATTACTACATCTTTGTCATTCGGGGCGGGGGAGAAACGATCGTCGTGGACTGCGGCGTCCACCCGGATGTGGCCAAGCAGCGCAATCTGGCCAGCTACTTGAGTCCGGCGGACGCTCTGAAGAGGATCGACATCGACGCGGCGAAGGTGAAGCACCTGATCGTGACCCATGTCCACTTCGACCACGTCAGCGGAATCCAGCTGTTCCCCAAGGCCGCGATTTACATCCAGGAGAAAGAGTTTAACTTCTGGGTGAAGGACCCCATCGCCCGGAGAGCCCCGTTCCTGCTCGTCACCGACTCCGTCGCTAATCGCTACCTGGCCAAACAGGCGGGAAAGAAAAGGCTTCGCCTCATCCGGGGAGATAAAAAAATCCTTCCGGGGATCGAGCTCCTCCTGGTCCCCGGCCATACCATCGGCCTCCAGGCCGTGGCGGTGAATACTGCCCAAGGGACGGCCATCGTCGGCTCGGACTTAGCCCATTCCTTCCAGAGTTACAAGACCGACATTCCCAGCGCCATCATCACCGATATGATCGTCTGGATGAAGAGCTATGACAAGGCAAAAGCCAAAGTCTCCTCTCCCGACCTTCTCTTCCCGGGTCATGACCTGGCGCTCATGGAAAACTACCCGAAGGTGGCCGAAGACGTCACCCGGCTAGCGTAAGACAGGCGCAAGGCACAAGGTTCAAGGTACGAGGCATAAAGCCGTTAGATCTTTTCCTTGAACCTTGAACCT
>PMCE01000271.1 GCA_003154025.1 Syntrophaceae bacterium | reverse complement strand
CCAGGAACATGGCCAGGAGAACGATAAAGGTCCGGCTGCTCCCGTGGAGGAGGATCAACCCGGTTGAGCCCAGGATCAACGAAGTCTTGTCGACCAGGAGATACGAGACCGCCGGAGTCAAGAGTTGCGCAATGGCCTGGAGGGAAAAGGATTCTGGTCCCAACCTCCAATCGGCCCGGTGGGAAGGGGGACTGTTGACCACCAGGGCCCACCCGGACAAAGCCTGGCTGACGAGGGCCACTGCACAAACGAGAAGGAAGAGGAAGAAGAAATTCCGGGTCCGAATCCGCCGCAACCACCCAAACCAGAGCGCAGCCATAGCCAACGTGAAGGGAAGGGTCCAGGGCAGCGAGGAACAGGAAGAATAGGCGATGGCCAAGAACGCCCCCCAGAGGAAACGGCTCCTCGACGGCGCCCGGCCGATCCGTTCCAAGCTCCACAGGAAAAGGGGAAAGCAGGTAAACCCCAGCTGGAAGCCCATCAAGTCATTGGAGAAGAAGGCATAGACCGCCCCCGCGTAGAAGCTGGGTATTTCTTCCCGATGAAGGAGATCCCGGGCCACCCGGTAGGTAAAAAATCCGCTCAGGAAGTAATGCAGGAAGACGAAGAGCTGATAGGCCGCCCATCCCGGAAGGGCGAAGAAGAACATCGTCAAGATGTGGGGATAGAGAAGGTCATTGGCCACCCGGTCGACCCCGCACCCCATAAAGGGAAGCCACGAACTCATCCCCGAGTCTTTCCAGTCCCTGGTGAGCATCAGAAGACGGGGGAGGGAGGAATCGCCTGTGTCGTGAATACGCACGTAGGAAAACGGGCCCAGCCCCACAAACTCCAACCCGAGGCCCAGGGATATGAGCAGAAAAATTACCGAGGGGGGAATGCCCCCCTTGCGGGAGAATCGGGAAAGGTTCCCTTCGGGAGATGGAGGAGGTGCTTTTTCCAAAGGTCGACTCATCCCGGTCCTTTCCGCTGCGACACAGCCAGAAGAGATCGGCCGAAAGAATAGCCCAACAGAGGGTCTACCGTTCGGGAGCAGGGGATGCAAACCCCATCCCAGAAGGAAACCTGCCAGGCTGCCGGTTCATCTCTCCGCAGGAAAAAGCGATTCGCCAGGGAACAGAAAAATCCCAAGGAATCCAAATATCGCAGTTCCCGGACTTCCGTCCCTAGCGGGGCGATTGAACGGATCCCTTCTTTTGTGTACCGACGGTGATGGCCGAGGTGCGCGTCAAAAGGGTTCCTAAGACTCTCATGGGCCGGAGCGATTACCACGAGATTCCCCCTCTCCCGGAGGAAACCGGCCGCCTTTTCCAATTCCCTTCGGTCTTCGGGAATATGCTCCAGCACGTCAACATATAGAATCGCATCAAACCGGATCTCCGAGTCCAAATCCTCCACGGTTCCATTTTGGGCCCGACAACAAGGGGGCAGATCCCCCCGGTGAATCCGCCCTTGGATGACCTCCGCTAGTTTTTTATCGGGCTCCAGGCAGGTCCACGAATCCTGTCTGCCGTCGCAGAGGATGAGGGTCGTTCCTCCCCTTCCCGCCCCCACCTCCAGCACACTTCCTTGAAGGTAACCATGAATGACGGATCCGAAGTACCTCTTCCATTGCTTGGCCTCTTCGAAGAACTCCAGCTCCGTCCCCACGTATGGCCGGCCGTTCATGAGGGCGGGAACACCTTCTCCAGACGGCCCACGTACGCAGAGGAGTCCGTCTGAGGCACGAAGAGTTTCTGCGACCGGGCGGTGAGGATCAGAAAGACCAGGAAAAGGGAGATCAGAAAAGACTGCATGAGGATGATGAGCAGGCCGATGGACACGTTGGTGGCCCAGCCGGGGATGGCCAGGTCGGTGAAAATTCTGACCCCCGCCACGATCCCCATGGCCAACGTGGAAAGGAGGATCAGGGAAAGGGTGGCCAGGAGGAGGCGGACGGCCACCGTATCCATGTGCACGGCGATCGCGCTCAGGCCGTGAACCACCAGGGAGGTCAGGCTCATGGTGGAGGGCCCCTCGAGGCGCTGCCCCCGCGCCGTGGAAACGGTCAAAAGGGGCAACCGGGAGCGGACCACACCGGCCGCAAAGTGGTTCCAGATCTCGGATACAAAGACCAGTTTCTGGAGCAGCCCGGAAGGGATGAGACAGAAGTTCCCGAAGGAGATGGGAGAGCCGGTGAGAATCCGGTACAGCATTTTGTACAGCCGGTAAAAGATCCGGAAGATGAGTCCCTCCGACCTTTTTCCCCTCCGGGCAAAGATGATCCTCCCGGGAAATTCTTCACTTTTGCGGACGAGATCCGCTATTTCCTCCGGACGGTCTTCTCCATCGGAATCCATGACCACCACTGCATCGGCGGAGAGGTTCTCCGCTGCATAGGCCAGGCCAACGGTAATGGCCTTTTGATGGCCCAGGTTCCGGTTCAGGTGCAGGATCTCAACCTTNNTCGGAGGACGACCCATCGTTCACCGCAAAGATGGAAATTTTCCAAGTATCGGGAAGGCCCACGGAATCGATCTTCTCGACCAATCGCTTGAAAGCCCCCCAATCGTTGAAGACCGGCATGACCACGGTCAGATCCTTCTGGCCCAGGTTTTCCATTTGCCCGGGAAAAGGAAGAAAGTCCGGGGCGGATGAGGGGGAAAGGGGCATCTTCAGTGTTGGAGAAACATGTGCCATTGGAGAACCGTGTCTTCCTCGATTACTTTTCCCGGTTGTGGTTGGTGATGAGGATGCCGACTTTCATGCCAACTCCGCAGACAAACTCCGGGGGTTCAAAGAATCGGGAGGAAAAGTCTTCACCACCAGGCAATGGGTCCCGGACATTTCGATAATGGATTCCGGTTTATGGACAAAGAATTCTACAAAAGCCTTCCGGACCCCTTGGCGCAGATTAAAATCATGCGCCATCATGACTCCCCCCGGGGTCATGCGGGGGTAGAAGAATTGCAGGCAGTTTCGCGTGCTCTCATACAGATCCGCATCCAAATGGACCATAGAGAACCTTTGGTCGCTCAAGGGCTCGGCCGTCGCCGGGAATAGCCCCTTGTAGAAATACACATTCCGGTAACCGCGCAGGAAGTGCTTTACCTCTTCCAGAGAAGCGGCGTATTTCCCTTTGCGGAATACCGGATGGTCTGCTTTTCCGGTCTCCGGCAAACCTTGAAACGTGTCGAATAAATGGAGGACGCGATCTCCTTTGGCCTCGCAGATCAATCTGGCCGATCCTCCGCGATAGACCCCTACTTCGGCAATATCACCGGATATTTTTTGGGTGCTTCTTACGGCCGTAAACAATTGATACGCCTCATCGTCCGCAAGCAGCATGGTCGTTTGGGACTTGATTTCCCGGATCAGATCCAGGATGCCAGATTTGCCCGCTTCATCGTAAAAAAGGACAACCCCCCGTTTGCGCTCCAGACCGCAAAGAACCATGGATTCCAGAATTTTCCAGGGCCGCG
>PMCE01000356.1:21339-36302 GCA_003154025.1 Syntrophaceae bacterium | reverse complement strand
GGTAGGCGAGGGGGGTCAAGCTGGGAAATAACGGAAATGGCGCTATAAGAGGAATGGATTTTGGGAGTCCTGCTTTAAGGGAGCAGTGTTCCCTTTTATTGGAACAAATGCCTTTCCCGCCAAATTTAAAGCTTCCACCTACAAGTCCGCAGCCCCAAAGGCGAGGATCCTCGCTCGATTATGGAATGTAATGTGGAATTGGCCAAAAGCAAAAAGGCAGGGCCATTTCTGACCCTGCCTCTATTGCACCAATTCACTACAAGGACTAGAACTGTTGATCGGCCGCTCAGGGGGTTTATTCCGGAGATTCCCCAATACCCATGATCTTAACGGACTGTTGATGACAGTAAATGTCCGTCGTGCCCTTGGCCGGCACATCCATTCTCACATAGATCAGATCACCCGCCTCCAGGTCATTTTCCGTATCGCCCAAAGCATTGACCTGACCGGTCACGGGCAGCTTCGTGAGGATGGTCTTGTCCATGCAGGCTTTCAGTAGAACCCGTGCGGCCGCGGTGCCGTCGAGTACCTGGGAACTGCCACTGTTTGAAATGGCCCCGGAAACCGCATCGAAGGCGAGGGTGTAGTTGCTGGGATTCTTGAATGCGGTCAGGTGGAACGGCGAAAAGGCGACGTTGAAGGGACCGGGGTAGGCCCACGCCGTGATCTTGGGAAGGGCTGTCTGGATCACCGGGCTGGTCCCAGGATCAACCTCTTCACGCACGCAGGTGCCGACACCAATCCGCTCACCCGTCTCAGCAGCGCAAAGCTCGATTGCTCTTTTCCCCCACGCCGCCACTGCATTGGGTTTCACCACGGCGCACTGGATCGCGATGTTGATCTCTCCATCCGGCTTCTTGGGGAGGCGGATGAACCATTCGTAGAAACCAGCATTGCCCGCCGAGGTTTTGGCACTCTTCATCGTGCTAATATTATCCAGGTCGCAGACCTCGGCGCTAACGTTCGGGGTCATGGAACGGAACTGTTCGGTCCCACTTGTTCCCACCCGGGTGTACTGGTTCGAGGGATTGTAGGTGCCGAACGATGTGGGAATGAAAAACGGGTCGGCGTACTCATTATACATGAACTGCCGATACTTCGGGCTGAAATAGAAGGGATCGGCATTGAGGTTAACGGCCCCCGGCAGATTAAGGCCAGTCGGACAGTGCTGGAGAAGACCCGAGGGGGGGGTACCATTGGGGTTATAAAAATAGTTTGTATCTCCTAAAACACAATCCGTGCCGACGATTGCGATATATGGATCCTCTCCCGCCATGGCCGGCGCAGCCATAAAACAAACTGCCAATAAAACAAATAACCATTTCATAGTTTTTCCTCCTCCTGTTGTTCTTTCCGTTTGTGTTTCAGAGCCCTAACCACTTGCCTCCGCGGGCCCAACCCCCTCACCGCACGTCCGGTTGGTTTGACCATTACTCGTCTTTCCTCGTTTGATCATCACCTCCTTGTCCCTACCCCTTCCCTGGGGTAGACTCCCCGTCCGTGGGCACTGTGATATCGGTACTGCGCTCACCTCGCCCTCACTTGAGGACCGCTTGTGTAAGCAATGTACCAGACCCGCCTCTTTTCCCACGCGTACTAGATGAAGCAAGCTGGGAATCAAACGTGGGCTTATGGAGGATGCATAAAAAAACCCCTAAGAGAGGTTACAAACTCTCTTAAGGGTTTCATATGACCATCTTTTGGTAACCCCACCTTCGCATTTTACGCCTCAGAAGGTTAAGGGTTTTGTTGTTGGTTGATTCGTGACGAGTGGTCAACTGCTATTTCAAGTTTATATCATGGAGAAAGATTGTCAAGGGAATTTTTGCCTGTGAGATCAGTCTCAGATTTTTGAACCTTATTAATGACTTGCGCTTGAAATATTGTATTCCAAAGGAAAATCCTAGAAACACCACTACAGGAAGTAATTCTTTCCTGGAGCTTTCTAGGGAAGACGGGGGGCAGGTCTCAGCATTCAACAGAGAGAAGAGAGGCTCCAAGAAAGCGGGTCAAATGCTGAGGCCGCACCCCAAATGAAACAGGTTTTCAGATATTCGCGAGGCCAGTATGAAAAAGACCCTCAAACCTTGGCGATTTTTCCTCCGTCGATGGGGACGGCGGCTCCGGTTATGAATGCGGATTCGTCGGAGGCCAGGAAAAGAGCCAGGTTCGCGATCTCCTCAGGCTTGGCCATGCGGTTCAGGGGGGCCTTTTTGGCGTTTTCCCGAACGGCGTTTTCCAGGGCTTCTCCCTTGAGGTTGCCGGTTCGATCGATGAAGACCCGGATCATGGGAGAGTCGATGCTTCCGGGGCAGATGCAATTTACCCGGATATTATGCGCGGCGAGATAAACCGCCAGCGACATGGTGAGGGTGACAAGCCCGCCTTTCGCCAGCGAATAGGAAGGGCTCCAGGGGGATGCGCGCAATCCGGAGACCGATGAGGTAAAGAGGATCGCTCCCCCTCCGGACTGCTTCATGTGAGGAACCGCGAATTTGCTGGCAAAGAAGCAGCCCTTGACGTTTATCGCCATGGCCCGGTCAAAAGCTTCCTCCTCGGTCGTCTCCAAAGTCCCCGGGCCCGGTATGCCGGCGTGATTCCATAAAATGTTCAGCCGCCCGTAAGTCTGCATGGTGGCATCAATCAGTTTGCGCATATCGGCCACCTTGCCACAATCGACGGGGACAAAAACCGCCTCACCGCCGGCCGCCTTTACCAATTTGACGGTCTCCTGCCCGCCTTTGGCGTCAATGTCCCCCACCACCACCCTTGCCCCCTCCCGGGCAAACAACACCGCCCCGGCACGACCCGATCCTGAACCTGCCGCAGTAATAATGGCTACTTTGTCCTTCAGTCTCATTTTTCTCCTCCTTTTCGATTTTTGGTATCCGTTCGAGCCACTCCAACAAGGAAGATAACTGCTAAAAAAATTCCGCGGGTAGACTGAACCGAAACGTTGCCCCCAAAGACCTACAACCTCCCCCCTAACCCTGCCCTTACCCGTAAAAGGAGAGGGAGTTTCCGGATAAAGACTATCTGGGCTTTCAAACTACTTCCCACCTTTACACAGGAATTCTTCTTATATTGAAAAGGGACTCATCGTGTTGCGGAATCAGGATATCCGCAATTCCTTTCAGCCGCAGGGTGCTGTTAAAAGCGTCGTACAGGTTGATAAAATTTCCCGGGGGAACCACTTTCCAGTAATGGCGTTTCTGCGGGTCCCGTCCCGGGCTGGGTGGATTAAAATTATCTCCTATGCAGCACATGCCGCTGATCACCGCCTTACCCTTCGCCGTATTCACCGAAACGGCCTCTACCCCCGGGGTATGGCTGGGCAGATGGATCACTTGGATTCCGGGAAAGACTTCGCAGGTTCCATCGACGATTTCGAACCGGAGGTCATGCAGCAGGTTCGGGTCATAGAGGTACCCCTGCATGGGATGAGGGGCGAGGGCGAATTCGAGCTCCGCTTTCTGCACGATGACCCGGGCGTTCTTGCACCGGCGAGTGTTCCCCACGTGGTCGAAATGAAGATGGGTCTGGATGACCCAATCCACATCATCGGGCGTGATTCCCACTGTTTTCAGCCCCCCATCGAAATCGACCAGATCCTCAACCGGGGATTCCGTATAATAGGCGCTCTCGGCCGAGGAAATTCCGGTGTCGATGAGGATGTTCTCTTTTCCCGCCTTGACGTACCAGCTGATGATCGGCAGCCATTTGCGGATTCCGTAATTCATCCGATAGGTCATGATCCCCAGATCCAGGTTTATCTTTCCCAGATGAATGGGTACGAGAGTATATTCAGGCATCGCTTTATCCTCCCCGCACAGTTCTCTACAGCCCCAGGTAAGCTTTCTTCACTTCTTCATTCCGCAAGAGTTCCTCTCCTTTTCCTTCCATCACGATTGCTCCGTTTTCGAAAATATAAGCCCGGTCGGAGATGGAAAGGGCATGGAGGACATTCTGTTCGACCAGCAGAATCGCCGTGCCCCTGGTCCGGATGGTTTTTATGGTCTCGATGATTTCCTCCACCACCAGGGGAGCAAGGCCCAGGGAGGGTTCGTCCAGCATCAGGACCGTCGGCCGGGCCATCAGTCCTCTTCCGATCGCGAGCATTTGCTGCTCTCCTCCGCTCAAGGTTCCGGCGAGCTGTTGCTGTCTTTCCGTAAGAATGGGAAAGAGCCGGATGACTTCATCGAGGGAGGTCTTGAAATTCTTCCGGGCCCTTAACGAAAAGCAACCCATTTCCAGGTTCTCCATCACCGTCATTTCCGGGAAGAGCAGACGTCCCTCTGGCACTTGGACGATCCCCAAATCGACGATTTGGTGCGATCGATACCGTCCGATATTTGCTTCCCCGAAACGAATCGAACCGGAAGCAATGCGGTTCAGTCCCGAAATGGCGTTCAAGGTCGTGGTCTTTCCCGCGCCGTTGGAGCCCACCAGGGAGACGATCTGATCCTTTTCCACCTGGAAGGAAACCCCTTTCACAGCCTGGAGGTCTCCATAATAAACGTCAATCGCCTCAACGTTGAGCATATTGGTATCCCTTGCCCAAATAGGCCTCGATCACTTTTTTGTCCTGGATTACATCCCGGGGTGTTCCCTCGCAAATTTTCTGGCCATGATGGATCACGACCACGCGGTCCGCCAGACTCATGACGGCTTTCATGACATGTTCGATCACCAGGATGGTGATGCCGCGGCCGGAAATCCTCCGGATCATCTGGATGGCTTCTTCGACCTCGGTGGGATTCAATCCGGCCATGACCTCATCCAACAACAAAAGGCTCGGCTCCGTGGCCAGGGCCTTCGCCAACTCCAACCGTTTCCGCCCGGCCAGGGTCAGGGAAGAAGCCTTCACCCCGCGATAATCCCAGAGCCCCAGCAGATGGACGATTTCCGCGCTCTTCGCCCTGGCCTCATGAATACTGCGGCTTTTTTCCACCGCGCCGGCGATGACGTTTTCCATTGCGGTCAGACCGGCCAGCGGCTTTACGATCTGGAAGGTCCGGGCGATGCCTTTCTTGGAAATTTTGTTCGACGGCCTCAAGGCGGTAATATCCTCCCCCCGGAAGAGGATCTTGCCGTCATCCGCGTCCAGGAAGCCGGTTATAAGGTTAAAGCAAGTCGTCTTTCCTGCGCCGTTGGGCCCGATGAGACCCACAATCTCTCCCTTATTGACAGACACATCGAGGGATTGAATCACCTTCAACCCGCCGAAGCTTTTGTCGATTCCCACCATTTTTAAAATCGGCGTCGAAGATTCCGAAGAAGGGGAGATCTTCCGGGGCTTTTCGGCAACCGTCTCCATTTTCCCTCTCTCCGATTCCGCTTCCGTCCTCTTTCCGGGGAGGTTCGCGAATAACCAGTTCAGCGGGGGCGACAGCCAGGACATGATCCCCCGGGGCAGGAAAATAACGGCCACGGTCAAGAGCATGCCATAGGCCAGAAAGCTTACTCCCTGCTGGGCTTGCCCGAGGTACCCTCTCATCAGGGCATCGGTCGGAACCAGGGCGAAGGCCCCCAGGATCGGGCCCAGGACCGTTCCCACTCCGCCCAAAATGGCGAAGATCACAAATTCCACCGAGAGCATCATGTCGAAAACCGAGTGGGGATCGACGAGGCTGCTGTAGTGGGCGTAAAAGGTTCCCAGGCATCCGGCGAAAAAGGCGCTGATCATGGTGGCGATGAGCTTGCATTTGGAGGTGCTGATTCCCAGGGTCTCGGTGGCATCCTCGTCTTCCCTCAGGGCAACCAATTTATACCCGAAGCGGGACCGCTCAATGGCCAGGGTGACCAGGGCGATGATGATCATGAAGGTCAGGGAAATCAGCATGTACCCCGTTTTTCCTTGAAACATCATGTTGGCGAGCCCCGCTTTAAAGGGGATGGAAATTCCCATGGCCCCGCCGGTCAGCCCTCGAAAATGGACCGCGGAAATCCTCGCAACTTCCTGGAAGGCCAAGGTGGCCAGACAGAAGAAGATTCCCTTCAGCCGGAAGCACGGGTAAAAAATAAGCCCGCCGACCAAGGCGGCTAATGCGCCGCCCAGCAGCATTCCCACCCACGGGTTCAGCTGAAAATGGGTGAGAAGCAGCGTTGAGGTGTAGGCTCCAATGCCTAAAAAACCGGCGTGGCCCAAGGAAAATTGCCCCCCGTAACCGCCCAGGATGTTCCACGAAAGGCTTAAGGCCCCCAGCAGAAAAGTCATTGTCAGGATGTCGCCCCAAAATGGATTCTTCACCGAAAGAACGACGATGTACAGAACTCCGACGGCGATAACCGTAAGATAGCCCTTCGGATGACGGATTTCCTCTAAGATGTGTCGGATAGCCATAGAACGATTTGCCCTCAACTCAATGAATGACCGCCTTCCCAAAAATTCCCGAGGGTCTCAGCAGCAGAATGATGACAAAAATGACGAAATAGACCCCTTCTTTGAGAGCCGGGGCGATGAAAGCCCCGCTCACCGATTCAACCACCCCGATCACAATTCCACCCACCAAGGCTCCCCCGAGATTCCCCAGCCCTCCCAGGACCACCACCACAAAAGCAACCAGCGCGAACAAGGACCCCACGCTCGGGAAAACCTCATAAATGGGCATCAACACCGCTCCCGTAAGCCCCACAATGGCGATTCCAATCCCAAAGGCGATCATGTAGATTTTGCCCAGATTCACGCCCATCAACTGGGCGGCAACCCTTTTTTGCGCGCTCGCCCGGATCGCTTTTCCGGTGTAGGTTTTCTTGAGGAAAAGAAAAAGGGCCAGAATGGTGGCGATGGCGCAAAGGAAGATAATGAGGCGGGGAATGTTAATATACAGAGGCCCCAGATGGACCACCATGGAAGAATAACTGGTGCGAATCCCGCGGAAATCCCCCTGCCATAAAAAAAGGGCGATCCCCTGCAGCGATAGGTTCAATCCCAGCGTGGCAAACACGTGGGTCATCTCCGAGGCGTCGATGATGGGCTGAATGATCACCCGGTAAGCCCCCATCCCGATGATCATCATCAGGGGGACAACGATCAAAATGGAGACATAGGGGTCCAGCCCATATAGCTGAAAAAGCCAATAGGTGGCGTACATGGCCAGCATGAGAAATTGCCCGTGGGCAAAGTTGATGATTCTCATGACGCCGAAGATCAGCGTGAGCCCCAGACTTACCAGGGCGTAAATGCCGCCCAGCAGAATGCCGTTGACCAGAACTTGACCGATCATAGGAACCCTTGAGAAAAATCAGACCGGGATCCATTCTTCCCCCCGAAGGGACAGGAGGGAAGAATGGCGATCCGTAGAAAAGGTTGGAAGACTATTTCATGGCCCTTTGCCCCCAGGCGGGCATCGGGAGCATCAGCTGGCTTTTGGCGAATTCTTTGGGGTACACCAGATGCCCGACGCTTCCTTTTTGCCACTGAAAGACATTGGGGTATCCGATGAGATTGGCGCCCGCGTTTTTATGCCCGACGGGGGCTGCTTGATAGCCGAAAGTAGTTATATTTTCCCCCGGTTTGAGAACCAGGCCGCGCATGCTCTTTTCGATGTCCTCGGGGTTGAGAGATTTGGCCAGCGGAAGACCGAAGTGGAAAAAGGTCCAGGCCCCCTGGAAACCGTGGTAGGCGTCATTCGTGGGCGGTTTCTTGAATTCCTTGGTATAGCCTTCCACGAATTCCTGCAAGGCGGCCCAGGCCTCCGGTTTAAAAGCCTCCTTCCGCACGTCATGGGAAGCGCAGGTGGTCACGAGCATGTAGTTCATGTCGTCGCCCAATTTTTCCCCGAATACGTCATTGGCCAGAGGCCCCCCGGGACAGATGAGAACCTTGGGGCTGAGTCCCGCGTCCTTGGCCTGCTGCAAGAAAAGGATTCCATCCCGGACATAGGGGGTTAGCGCTAACACATCCGGGTTGGCCTGCTTGATCCTCAACACCACCGGAGAAAGGTCGAGGGCCGAAAGGCTGTAAGGCTCCTGGGCCACAATATTCATCTGGTACTCTTTGGCCTTCCGGGCAAAGGCGACGCTGATGCTGGTGCCGAAGTCGGAATCTTCGTAGGCGATGGCCACTCGGAGATCGCCGGGTTTCTTGCCCAGTTTGGGAGCCGCTTCCTTGCCCACAAAATCGGCGGACAACTCGCCCCAAAGCGAGGCTCTTCCCTGGGGCTGGAAGACGTATTTATAGCCTCTTTCGGTGATGTCGTCGGCCACGGCGATGACCACGCAGGCGATGGCGCCGTATTTCTCCGTAACCGTGGTGGCCACCTTGGCCCGGGAACTCGAATACCACCCGGCGAAGATTTTGATGCCTTCCATACTGATCAGCCGTTCCGTCTCGGTCACCGCCGTCTTCAACGTTTCGGCATCGCCTTTCACCAGGACGATCTTCTTCCCGTGCACCCCGCCTTTCTTGTTTTGCATCTCCGCGGCGAGCTGCACACCGCGGAAGGTCTCCTGCCCCTGCCAGGCCAGGGCCCCCGTGTATGGAAGGACGCACCCGATCTTCACGCTGTCCTGCGCCGCTGCCGGCCACGGAAGGATGGTCATGATCAGCACGAAGGAAATAAAATAGAATCGCTTCATACCCTTCTCCTTTCATTCTTATTGGTTTCGCTAAATCTCCGCAAAAATTCCGGCCGTATTGCTTTCCTTTCGCTTCGCCCTATCTACGGCACCTATCGCCCCTCCGGCAAATACCGGCCGGCCCATTCGATATTCAACTCTACGAGCCTTCCGTGAGTGGGGACACCGTTCTCGTCCCACCCCATCATCTGATAGTACACCTTCTGGGCCGAAGAGAGCTTCTCCGGGTCCACGCCCACCCCTTTTAGATTACTGTCCGCAGGGGAGGAAGCAAACCTCCTCGGCAGCGTATCATCCCGGCTGGTAAACCCCTCCCTCAGGTTGAAGATCCGGGCCAGGGTGATGCTCCGCTCCGCGGTCTTCATGAGCTTCCAGGAGCTCATGGGCCATCCGGTGATCGCTTCCACCGCCTGGGTGATCTGTTCATTGCTCCAGGGCACGAATAGACAGAGTCCTATGGAATTACACAAATGGCGCCATAGACCGACTTCGTAGAGCATCCGCGCCTTCCGACCGCTCATTTCATGAACCGGCACGGACTCGGCCAAGCCGATGCGGTCCCATTCGGCCAGTTTCTTATTGACCACATCGTCGTGGATCCCCGAGCAATGGTCCGCCCCCGTAGCATGGACGCTGTAGTGCAGCCCCATCCCCTGCTTATACCGCGGTTCATGCATGGGGATCTCCTCTCCTTTGACGTGCATGGCCCATTCCGCCGATCCTTTGCCGAGGACCTCGGCGGCTCTCTTCGTCCCCTCCGCCAAGAGATTTCCCAGCCCCTTCCGCAAGGCAATCCGCTCCACCATCTCCACCATGGCCGAAGCGTTGCCGAAGGTAAGCTCCAGACCCTCCGTATCCTTCAGGGTCAGCACCCCTTTCTCGAAACACTCCATGGCGAAAGATATGGTGACTCCCGCGGAGATCGTGTCCATGCCGTAACGGCAGCAAAGCTCGTTGGCCTTCATAATGGCCTCGACCTGCCCGACCCCGCAGCAGGACCCGAAGGCTCCCAGCGTCTCGTATTCCGGCCCTCCATAGATGGGGTCCACCTTCCAGGGCTGATCCAACTTCACCTTTTTCTTGCAACGCACGGGGCATCCGTAACAACTCTCCATTTTCTCCACGTAGCCCTTCTTGTACATGCTCTGGGAGGTAATCCCTTCCACCTCGGGGAACCGGCCGGCGGCAAAATTGCGGATGGGCAGGTTTCCGGATGCTTCGTAATAATCCATCGCCTGTCCGGTCCCGTATTGCCAGAAATTCGACTTGGTCTTGAAGTTCTGCCCCATCCAGCGGGAAAGCTCCAGGACCTTATCCCGGTTCCCCATCTCCGGGGGGGCGCTCCCTCTCACGGCAACCGCCTTAAGGTTCTTGGAGCCCATCACGGCGCCCATGCCCGTCCTCCCGGCGACGTGGGAGATGTCATTGCATATGGAGGCATACCGTACCAGCTTCTCTCCGGCAGGTCCGATGACGGCAGTCCGGACCCTGCTGTCTTGGAGCTCTTCGCGGATTGTCTTTTCGGTATCGGCGACATCCAACCCCCAGATGCGCCGGGCATCGCGGATTTCAGCCTGCCCATCCTTGATCCAGAGATATACCGGATGGTCAGACTTCCCTTCAACGATAATGGCATCGTATCCGCACTTTTTCAGCTCGGCCCCCCAGAACCCACCGGCCTCGCTCTCTCCGTATCCTCCGCTCAAGGGCGATTTGGCCCCCACGCTGTTTCTTCCGCTCCCCGGGAAAGGGTGCCCCGTAATAGGACCCAGGGCGAAAATGAGCTTGTTCTCCGGCCCCAGGGGGTCCGCCCCCCGGGGCACTTCTTTTAAAAGCGTGTGGACGATAAACCCGCGACCCCCCAGGTAAGTTTTGTAGTACTCTTCAGGCGGTGCCTCGGTGGATAGTCGGCCGTTGCTGAGGTTCACCCGCAGAATTTTCCCGTTGTAACCTTTCATGGATTCTCTCCTTTTTCAGATTCGATCACTCCATCTATGCAGGTTTGGCATTAGAGCCATTTAGACTATACACCTCACATCTTTCAAACCTAAAATGGCCACCGCCTTTCTTTACTTTGCTTCCATGATCTTGGAAGCCTTGATGAGCGGCAGGATGGAGGCTTCGCTCGCCTTCATGGCCTTCTCGTAATCTTCCGGCGGAAGATAGGAGGCAGGGCACTGTATCTTCTCCAGACCGGTGAGGACGTCCTTATCCTGAAAGATTTTTTTGAACGCCTCAGACAGGAACTTGACCCGTTCCGGGGGGACCCCTTTGGGCACTACCACCCAGCGCCAGAGGTCGACAGCCACATCTATCCCCAACTCTTTGAAGGTCGGGATATTCGGGAGAAAGGCCTTGTCGCGCTCCGCCCCGAACTGAACCAGGCATTTAAACTTCCCGGAGGCAACATGGGCCTGAAAGGCGATGGGGTTCCCGGCACCGGCGGTTACGTGCCCTCCCAGAAGAGCGGTGATGTTTTCAGCATCCCCCTTGGTGGGAATATGCTTTAACACTAGCCCCCGAGCCACGGCAAACCCCTCCATGGGCAGGTGGGAAGACCCTCCGGTGCCGGCGGTGGTGTATTTGATCTTCCCCGGGTTCTGCTTGGCGTACTCGATGAACTTTTCAAGGGTGTTGTAAGGGGCATCCCCCGGGACGTATAAGGCATCCGAGCCCAGCATGGTTTGCGCGAGGCCAATGAAGTCCCTCCAGGTAAAATTGGTCTTGTTGATGACCGGGGCGATCATCATGCTGGCAGCGGAGGTGGAGAAAAGGGTGTAGCCGTCATTTCGGTTATCCAGGACATAACGGGAACCCACCACGGTCGCCCCGCCGGGCTTGTTCACCACCATGACCGGCTGGTTGCGGAAGTGCGGGGCGGCCCGGGCCACGATGGTGCGGACCATCACGTCCGTCGACCCTCCAGCGACGTAGGGAACGACGATCTCAAGGGGTTTAGTCGGGAAATCATTCGCCCCCCGGGCTTGCGTGGCCATGATCGGGCAAGCCAGCAGACCGACAACCAAGAAAATCATCCCCCTACTTTTCATGTTCCTCTCCTTTTTAAGATTATTCCCAATTCCCCTCCCTCGACTTGTCGGGAATCATCAAAGCCAACCCCGCGACGGACGGCAAATCTCAACGCCGGGGCTTTCCCAAAGAAAGTTTAATCAGGATAGGTTCAGGACGAGGTCATTTCTGGTTGCGAATTTTTTCCAGAACCGGAAGGATGTATCCCCGGAACCCCTGGGGGTTCTCCGACATGGGGAAATGGCCCATCTCTTTCATGATGGTCACCTCGGCTCCCGCGATTTTAGCCCCGGTCTGCCTGGTATCCTCCGGCGTGCAGGAATAGTCATACTCCCCGGTCAGGAGAAATACCGGGCAGACCTTGGAGTCAATGCGCGCCAGGTAATCGAGGAATTCGGATTCGGCCCGCTGGAAATAGAAATAGAGATCTCCCTTGAAGACGCCCGGACCGCTCTGCATGTATCCCCAGAGCGTATCCCAGCGCGTCTCCTCCGGGGATTGAGGGGCGATCAGCCCGGAGACCCGGGCTGCGGCTATCTCCCCCCCATGCACGTCCGGATGATGCAGCCAGGTGTTATCAAACCAGGGCTGCACCTGATAAGCCGATTCAAGACCGATGACCGCCCGCAATTCCTTTCCGTGCTGCGCCGCGAGGGGGAGGACGATGCGGCCCCCCATCGAGCAGCCCATCACCACCGGTCTCGCCAGCTCCAAAGCCCGGCAGAAGGCCATGATCGCTTCGATATAGGCTTCGGTGGTGAGGCGGTATTCTTCCTCATGCCAGCCCGGCGGCGGGATGGACTTGCCATGCCAAGGCAAATCGAAGGCCAGCACCCGGTAATGATCGGTCACCGCCGGGTCCACCATCAGGTGACGGTACTGCCGGGTATCAGAACCGGCCGTGTGCAGGCAGACCAGGGGGATTCCCTTGCCGGCTTCCTCAAAATAGATCCGACAAGGCCGCCCGCCCAGCTTTAGGTGCATATAACGGCCGACGATGGATTCAATCTCTACGCTCATGTCAACGACCTCCCTTCAGTCTTCGCGGGGTGGCCAGAATCTCTTTGATGTACCGGAGATTGGCGATGAGCGGCTGCAAATCGCCTTCGATGTGGGCCTCGCCGCGCTTCATCACCCCCAAGATATCCGTGTACCCGGGCCGGGGCATCGGCTCCCAGAGTTTTTCCCAAGACTCCGCCGGAGCCCGGACGGAAAAGCGCCATGACCTCATGTAAAAAGGGCCGCGTTCCACGGAGATGATTCGTCCCGACTGGATGGAGACGAGATAGGCATCGTCACCCACCTGAATCAAGAAATTCACCGTGAGAAAGCGACCGCGCCATACCAGCCGTTCATCCCCGTTGACCAATTCGGGCAGCTTTTCGATCATGTTCACAGTTTACCTCCCTTGATAACGCTTTACTTCAATTCCTAATCTATTGGCCTCGGTGCGGAAATTAAGAGTTCCTCTCCCGGAAGGTTAGGGCGCTACTGGTTGAGCCCCGGATATCTTTCCCGCACGTGTGAATACGATTTCCAAATGCCTGCAAAGGGAATTTTTCAGTCCGCCCTTTTCGCGGGATACCCCGGGATGGCAACTTACGACAGCTTCAGCCCCATCTCTTTCAGCTGATCTTTCACTCGGGAATAGATACCTTCGTACTCCGGCTTTGGCTTATGGTAAATCAAATCGTAGCATTCGTTGATGTCGTACCCTGGGACCGGCTTTTCCACTTCCAGACGTCGGGCGATCCGGCGAAGGAGTTCGTTCCCGCCCCGGCGGTCAATGCCCTGGTCGATCACGGCGTCGGCCACCTCAATCATCCATTCCGCTTCGAAGGGGGTTTGCCCGTGGTTGACGGTCGTGCGGCAATGCCGCGGGGCATAGAGGTTCATGCCGTTGATGGGTGCTTCGAGGCTCTGCATGGCAATTTCCAGCAGGCTGACCTCGGTCCCCGGCCCGGAGGTGGGGATGATCCACCGCATGCAGATCGTGTTGGTATACCGGTTCAAGGCCTGGTTGACCACCGACCGTGCCCAGTTNNTAATGAATATAGTCCCGGTAGGCGATCATCGCCGCCAGGGGCTTGGCGATCCCTTCGACGATAGCTCCCTCGACCCCGCCGCAGAAGCCCCCGGCCAGCGCAAAACTGCCGCTGAGCTTGAAACTGCCGTATTCTTCGTAAACGATGGCCGCGGAAAGCATATCCTGCTCCATCTTCAGGTCCGGCAAGAGGGAGAGCAGGATGCCATCGGTCCGGCGCAATCCGCAATCCGGGTCCATGACGCAAATCAAATCCTCGGCCCGCGTGTTGATCGGGTAATAAACCACGGCCAGCCCCGGCCGCCCCGCTTTGCGGACTCCTTCCCGCATCCAGCCCAGCTGGCGGCGGGAGGCATAGACTTCCAGCGGCGGCCCGACGATCTCCCGGCCGTCCACTTTGGTGAAGTTGAACCCCTCGATGAAATCGGTGCGCGGGATCTGGGCGAAATTCTTGACCACCAGCGGAGCCAGCTCCTCCGTGTAGGGCGAGTGGTGGCCGGGACAGACGTTGAGTCTCTCCTTTCCCTCAACCTTCCGCTGCTTCCAGACCCTTTGATCGCGCCCATCGCCCATCAGGATCTCCCCGGGGGCATCCCGGATGGCGTTCAAGATCTCGTCACGACTCAGCCGGACGCGCCTCTTGGTCGTGATACAGCAGATCCCGAGCCGCTCGAGGCATTCCAGTCCCGCGGCAAAGGCCCTCTCGACCAGGGCATCGTCGACGTTGATGAAGCAATCATTCCCCGGGAATTTGAGGTCATATTTCTTGACCAATTCACTGACCGTATGGAAAAGACCCATGTCCCAGGCTTTATCCTCCACCTTCTCGCCCGTTTGGGTCCTTTCGGCAATATCCAGTAAGCTGATCATCGTCGCGCTTTCTCTTTCGAGGGCGAAGCACGCCTTGATGAAATCCGCAAGTCGCAAGTCGCGAGAGCGCAAGTCGATAAGATTATTTCCCGATTATGCTTGATGCTCCGCATGGTCCGTTTTTTATCGCCCTCGCGCCTTGCGCCTCACGGTTCCTATCTCTTACGCCGCCCGAAGCCGACGGAAATTCGGGTTGACGGTTCGGGCACGATCAAGCCAGCAGCTTTTTGGCCTCTTCGGCGGCTTCAAAGGCGTCTTTCCCATAGCCATCGGCTCCGATTTTGACGGCATATTCTTTGGTCACCGGGCCCCCTCCAATCATCACCTTGAACTGACCCCGCAGGCCCATGCTTGCCAGGTCGTCGATGACCTCCTTCTGGTAGGGCATGGTCGTGGTGAGCAGCGAAGAAAGGGCGATCAAATCCGCCTTGACCTCTTT
>PMCE01000356.1:0-21330 GCA_003154025.1 Syntrophaceae bacterium | reverse complement strand
CGAGCTGATCGGAGGGGATATTCTTTTCGAGTATGGCGCTGACCTCATCGATCAGATCCCCGACCATGACCAGGTGCGCTATAAACAGGTCCCCGCAGTCGAACTTCTGGCCGACCGTGTCCGCCGCTTCCTTGATCGAATAGTTGATCGCCCTCCGAGGGTCGATCCCCGTGGCAACGATCTTCTGGGCGGCCTCCTTGGCCCGGTCAGTGTCGATTTCCACGATGGCCGCCTTCAATGACTCCAGCAGTTCCTTCTCCGCCTGGGGCGTGTGTGCCTGGTTCATCCTTTACTCCTTTTCGTCCCGGAAGGAAAGCCCCCTCTCGCGCAGTTCCGTCTTGACCTCGTCGTAGAGCTTGAGGTAGGAGGGAACGGGGTTCATTGTCTCCCGGTCGTAAAGCTTCTCGAAGGTTTCTCCGGCTGGGGCGTCCTTGAGTTTGTCTTCATACTTATCCAGCAGGTATTTGATGAGGAGTTCCGCCTGGGCCCGACTCATTCCCGCCGCGCCTTTGCAGACCTCCCCCATCCAGCGGGATTCCAACGGGGTACCATAGTTGGGCACATTCCCGACGACAAACTTTCTCGTTCCCCCGGTCGAGTGCGCCCCCATGACGGTGGAGACGATAAACCCCGCCGCCGCTTCGTACAGGTACTGCTTGGTCCCCGGCCCGGCGGCCGGATGGTCCCCGATACTGCCGTCGATAATGAGCCTGGCGTTGCGGCTTATGCCCTGGATCGCCGTCCCCGCGGCCCACAACTGGGCCCTGGATACCCGGCTCTTAATGCGGGAGTCGGTGACCCCGCAACGGAAGCTATCGGCTTTCTGCAGGGCGATCAACTGCAGGCTCCCGGCGACCGCGACGATGGCGGCGCCTTCCGGGTTTCCCGAAAAGCCCCCGATGGTCGAGCTGTGCGCTCCGTGGATGGGGACCCCGTAAGCCATGGCAAAGGCCGTCCGGTTCAGGTCGTCATAGGCCACCTTCAGCTCCGACATGCCGGTCACTTCCATGGAGTCAGTCCGGCGAAGGCCCGTCGCCTCGTCAAACAGGGCGATCGTGGCGATGCTGGTGGGCGCATTATTGAAGAGGATCATGCCGGGCCGTCCGGCCGCGGCAATGGCCCGGCGCAGGATTTCCGTGGTCTTGCGGTACTGGTAAATTTCCGACGGCGAGCCGGCGACGACATCGTACTTCCCGTCGATTTTCAGCAGGATGCCCCCCCAGATGCCGTCCACGCAGCGATCCATGGCGCACTCCTTGCTGATCTTGAACATCATCTCCTCGTCGCTGAAGGGGGCGGTCTGGATGCCGGCGATGACCACGGGTTCCTGTTGTCCTTCCACGTCCCGGTGGACCATCTTGACCCGGTCCCGGCCCTGCCCCATCTCCACCGCCTCCGGGCGCGACTGGATCTCTTCCCGCAATTCCTGTTCGGTAAGCTGAATCACCCGTTTGGTCGTCGTACAATAGGTGCCGAGGTCGAGAAAGAGTTTTATCCCTGCCTCATAGATTCGGTCGGCCATGGTCCCTTCCACATCTACAGGCTTAACCGGGTCGTACTTGATGCCGAATTGTTTCTGAAGCTCTTGCGTTTTTTTGAACAGGGCTAGGTCAAATTGTTTCTCTTCGACGATCGGCCCGGACTTCGATCGATTCAGGATCTCCCAGAACGGAACGGCCATCGATATCCCTCCAGTTATTTGAATGGTATCCGCCGCCGATCAAAAACACAAATCCATAATTTCCGTAAGGCAAACGCCCGGCTCTGCCGGGGAACTCCCAGAGTTTGACATTTCCGGGATGCATAAGTTGTGGCCCGGGCCTGGCACCCGGCGAAAGCCGCCTTTAGAGCTGCGCCCATTCAGTTGACAACACATCCCTTCTTGGGAAAATGCCCTATCCATTCAAATCCCTAAATAGGCTTCTTTCACGTGGGGATTATGCAACAGATCTTTCCCCGTGCCTTCCAAGACAATCGAGCCGTTCTCCAGCACGTATCCCCGGCTGGCGATCTCGAGAGTGTGCTCGACATTCTGCTCGACTAGAAGAACGGTCGAACCCTGCACATTCACCTTGGAGATAACCTGGAAGATGTTGGCCACGATGAGAGGGGCTAGCCCCAAGGAAGGCTCATCCAGCATCAATAAACTGGGGAGCGACATCAGGGCCCTGCCGATGGCCAGCATCTGCTGCTCCCCCCCGCTCAAGGTTCCCGCGGCCTGATTCTTCCGATCGCTCAAGATGGGAAATAATTCAACTACTTCGCACAAAATCTTCTTTCTCATCTTCTTGGGTCTGGGCAAAAAAGCTCCCAATTCAAGGTTTTCCAGGACGGTCAGCGAAGGGAAGATCCTCCTTCCTTCCGGAACCTGGACAACTCCCCTTTCTACGATGGCATAAGAGGTTTTTTTATGAATCTCTTCGCCCCGGAAAAGGATCCTTCCTCTCCGAGGGGAGTGGATGCCGGAGATCACGTTGATCATGGTGGATTTGCCGGCTCCGTTCGTCCCGACCAGGGCAACGATCTCCTTCTCCATAATCTCAAAACGCACATCGTTCAGGATCTGGACATCTCCGTAGTAGAAATCCACTCCTTCAACGTTCAGCAAAGACGTACTCCTTCCCCAGATAGGCCTTGATCACCTTTTGATCCTTCGATATTTCCGCAGGCGTGCCGGTGGCGATCTTTTCGCCGTAGTTCAAGACCACAATCCGATCCGAAAGGGACATAATGACCTTCATGATGTGTTCGATCACCAAAACCGTTATGCCCTTCCCGCGAATACCCTGGATCAGCCGGATCATCTCCTCGATTTCCTTGGGCCGCAGTCCGGCCATGACCTCGTCCAACAGCAAGAGCTCGGGGCTGGTGGCCAGGGCTCTGGCCAGTTCAAGACGTTTTCGCTCGGGGGTCGTCAGATGGATTCCCATTTGGTCTTTCTTCTTGTCCAGTCCCGTGAACCGAAGGGTCTCCAAGGCCACCTGCTTGGCGAAGCTCACCTCCGGAATCCGGTTGAGAGCTCCGATGGTTACATTCTGCAAGACCGTGAGATGGGAAAAGGGTTTTACGATTTGGAAGGTCCGGGTAATCCCTTTTTTGCAGATCTGGTCGGGGCGGAGGGAGGAAATTTCCTCGCCCTTAAAGAGAATGTGGCCTTCATCGCCCGAATGGAAGCCGGTGATCAGATGGAAGAGGGTGGTCTTTCCGGCCCCATTCGGTCCGATCATTCCTAAAATCTCTCCCCTCTCGATCGAAAGCTCCACGCGATGGACCGCCGTAACGCCGCCGAACCGTTTGGTTAGCCCTTTCACTTCAAGCAGGCTCATGGGGCCCCACCTTTTTCACTTTCCTCCGAATTTGGAGTCCGATATCCTGAACCAATCCCATGATCCCTCGCGGCAGGAAGATGACCGTAGCGATCAGGATGCTCCCGAAGATCATCTGATGCAGTCCGCTGAATTGCCGGAAAAGAGACCGGGTGATCTCGGAGAGGGGACTCAGCAGAAGCGATCCTACCAGGGGACCGAATACCGTCCCCGGCCCGCCCACGATGGGCCGCAGGAGGATATCGATGGAGACCGAACCCCCGAAACTGAGGGAAGGATCGATGTAATAATAATATTGAGCGTAAAAAGTCCCTCCCATGGCGGTCGTGAAGGCGCTCAACGCCATGGCCATCATCTTGTATTTCTGGATATTGATCCCCAGGGCCTTGGCGGCATCTTCATCCTCCCGGATGGCAAAGAAGTAATACCCCAGTCTCTTCTCCTGGATCCACTTCGTCAGGATGAGAATCCCGATCATCATGGCCAGAATGATATAATAATACGGAAGGCGATTTTTAAAGGTGAAGTTCAAAAAGGAATCTCCCAGGGGAATGAGCACCCCCAGAGCCCCTTTCACCGCTTTCCAATTCACGGCGATGATCTGCAGCATCTGCGCGCAGGCCAGCATGGACAGGGCAAAATAGGGTCCTTTCAGTCCGTAGCGAAAGCAGAGATACCCGATGAAAAGACCCAGGACCAGGGCCAGGACAGCACCCGCCAGCATGCCGATCCATGGGCTGATTCCCGCATCGACAAAGAGAAGGCTGGAGGCATAAGCCCCGACCCCGAAAAAAGCGGCATGGCCGAAAGAAAATTGCCCGGCATAACCCCCCAAAATATTCCAACAGGACCCCAGGTAACCCCAGAATAAGATCGTGATCAGAATATGGAGGTAATAAGCATCCAAGAAAAGGGGAATGAGAATGGAAACCAGCAAGCCCAGAATAGAAAATGCCAGGGAACGACCGCCGAAATTCATTCTTTCTGCCTCTTTCTCATCATCCGGGTCTCTTGCTGAAAATCCCGGCCGGCCTGAATAACAGGACAATCATAAAAATTAAATAGGTGACCAAAAGCTTAAAAGAACCCGGGAGTAACACGGCGGCCAGTGCCTCGCATAACCCCAAAATGATCCCCCCTACGAGCGACCCGATAAAATTGCCCATCCCGCCCAGGACCACGACTACGAAGGCGGTGATCACGAAGTGTTCCCCGATGTAAGGTTCTACGTGGAAAAAAGGGGTGATGATGGACCCGGCCACCCCCGCGCAGGCCGCCCCGATTCCCAAGGTAATATAATTGATCTTCTTTACATTGATCCCCACCAACCGGGCGCCGATCTTCTCTTCGGATATGGCCCGGATGGCCTTTCCGATATCCGTTTTTTTAAGAAAGAGGTAGAGCAAAAAAGCCAGGACAAAAGCAGACAGGAACGCCAATATTCTGGGAAAGCTAAAAATAATATCGTGGACCATAAAGCTCTTGGCCGAATAGGATACTTTGACGGTCCGGAAATCAGGGCTCCAGATCATGAGAGCCAGATTTTCCAAAAATATCCATAGTCCCAGCGTAATCAACAAGGGATTGTGCTCGGGAGTATCGATGACGCGCTCGATCAAAAAGATCTGAGTGAGAATTCCGACGAGGAAGAGAATCGCAAAACTGACCAAGATGGAGAGATAAGGATCGATGCGGAAATAAATAAAGACCCAATAGGAAACGTACATTCCGAGCATCATGAAAGCCCCGTGGGCGAAATTGATGATCTTCATGATGCCGAAAATCAGGGTGAGGCCCACGGCAATCAAACTGTAAACCCCGCCCATGAGGATCCCGCTCACGCATGCCTGGATAATCATGCTCGGTTCCATCGTTCACTTCCTCTCCATCCTTCTTGGGGGGGGCTGCCCTGGGATTGCCAATCGAAGGCCCTCCCTGGACAGCCCAGATCCATTATCGCCGATCTTCCCATCGGGGCGCCGGGAAAATGGGTTTCTTCTGCGCATACTTGGGGGGATAGACGGAAAACATTCCCCCCTTTTGCACTTGCGTGTAGAGGATTCCCGCGTTGATATTCTGCCCGGTTTCATCGAACATGATCGGTTTATCCTTGGGCAGGATGTGATCCTCCAGTTTGGTCGCGGCAATGGCGTTCCGGACCTTTTTCCGATCCGTCGACCCGGCCCTCTCAAGAGCATCTTTCAGCACGAAAACCGGCATGTATCCATAGGCCCCGTCTTCTCCCAGGGGGTTGCCCGTTTTTTTCTCATAGCTTTTGGCCAGGGCGATGCACCTGGGATGCAGCGGGTTGGGCCAGTTGATTCCGTTCATCATGTACTCCGCGGCGTCTCCCGCCTCACGGGCGAAGAGCGGATTGCTCAACCCTCCGCTCACGGTTCCGATCACCCCTTTGCAGTTAAACTTCAACTCCTTCATGGTCCTGGCCAGCAGAATGGTGTCGGGAAGATATCCCGTCGGGACGATTACGTCGGGTTTGGCAGCCTTCAACTTGGTGACCTCCGCGGAAAGATCGGTCGTCTTCCAGTTGTAAGGAATTTCGGCGACGATCTGTAACCCTGCCGCCGGGGCATGCTTTTTGGCATTCGCGCTCATCGTCACCCCGAAAAGGGTATCCTCATAAATGGTGGCAATGGTCTTGACCTCGCTCTTCATTTCTTTGGCAAAAATGGGGATGAGGTTCATAATCTCCCGGACGGAGATGATGGAGTCGGCGGAACAGCGGAAGGTGTATTTGAACCCCCGCTTCAGAATTTCCTCCGATATTCCCAGGGTGATCAAGAAAGGCGTTTCATATTTTTCATGAATCTGGGTGACGGGAAAGGCGACGGCACTCTGGTAACAACCGAAGGTGGCGACCACTCCCTCTTTGATCAGTCGCTCCGCCTCGGCCACCCCGACTTCCGGTTTCCCCTGGCTGTCGGCATTCAGTAACCGCACTTTGGCCCCTCCCAGGGATTTAATCCCGCCTTTCTCATTGATCTCCTCGATGGCCAGTTCAATCCCGGCTTTATAGGCGGTCCCCACCTGGGCCAAGCCCCCGGTCAAGGGATGAATCTGGCCTACCAGGATCTCCTTGGATTGAGCCCGGACCACATGGGGGAATCCACTTACCCACGCCGCCGCTCCGGCAACTCCGGCTGCTTTCAGAAAGGTCCTGCGATTCATCTTCTTTTCTTTCCTCATCGTTCCCTCCTCCTTTTCCTTTTCATTCGTTTCGGGTGAATCCGGATCAAATCTCGACCCCCAGGTTGTACCCTTCGTGGATGGCTTCGATCAGCTTTCGGGGAGCCGAAGCGTCCCCGATCCGCCGGACGGGGATTCGTGACCTTCTCAATCCTGGAATCCCTTCATCCTGGGGGGCAGTCCCGACGGCGATGATGATGGCATCCGCCCCTTTGATCTTTTCCCTCAGGCCGGCTCGTTCGAAGTTCAGGTCCCCTTTCTCCACCGAAAGGGCCTTTGCTTCGGTCAAAATCTCCGCCCCGCCCTGGATCAATTTTTCGAGGATCAGCTTTCTCGCCCGGGGACTCATATCCTGCCCCGCGCGTTTTAACATCTCCAGGACCGTGACCTCTCTTCCCTCCTCCAGGAGAAAGTGGGCGGTCTCCAGGCCGACCTGGCCCCCGCCGACAATCACGATTCGTCTCCCCACCGACTTTTTGCCGGAGAGCGCGTCCCATGCGGAGATCACCTTCCGATCATCGAAGCCCGGCCCTTCCATGGATCTGGGCTTCCCGCCTACCGCAACCACCACCAGATCGGGGGAGATTCTCTTCATGGTTTTGGCGTCCGGCTTTCCATGCACCACCTTGACCGGAAGGCCTTTGACTTCGCGGATGAGGAATTCTTTGAATTCCCGGATCTTCTCCTTGGCAGGGGGAACCGAGGCGATATTGAGCTGGCCTCCCAGCTCTTCTTCCTTTTCATAGAGATGGACCGTGTGTCCCCGCTGGGCTGCAATCAGGGCCGTTTCCAATCCCGCAGGGCCCCCGCCAAGGATGAGAACCTTCTTTTTCTTCCGGGCCGGTTCCACCGGGAAAGTTCCTTCCCGGCCTACGGCCGGGTTCACCGTGCAGCTGATGTCCTGCTGGAGATACATCCGGTCGCCGCACCCCTGATTGCAGGAGATGCAGGGGCGAATCGTTTCGGGCCGGCCTTCCTGGGCCTTTTTAGGCCAGTCGGGGTCGGCGATGAGTCCGCGGCCGACGGCGATCAGGTCAGCCTTGCCCTGTCGCAGAAGATCTTCCGCCACTTCCGGGGTGTGGATCCTTCCCACGGCCCCGACGGGAATGCTCACCTCTTTCCGGATCGCTTCGGATAGGGGGGACAGAAATCCCATGGGGTAATAAGGAGGAGCGGTTATGGCATAGCCGGTTTCATGAGCCCCGGCGGATACTTCAATGGCATTGACCCCGTTGGCCTCCAGCATCTTCGCCACCCGGATGCTCTGGTTCAGGTCGAATCCCTCTTTCAAGAATTCATCGCCGCAGAGGCGGCAGGTAATCGGATAATCCTCCCCCACTTCCCCCCGGACTCCCTTGACGACCTCGAGGGGAAATCTGGCGCGCCCTTCCAGGTCCCCACCGTAGCGGTCCGTCCGGACGTTGCTGAAGGGAGAGAGGAATTGCTGGAGGAGGTAGGCGTGGGCCATATGGATCATGACCCCGTCAAACCCGGCTTTTTTCGCCCGCCTTGCGGCCAGAATGAAGGCCTGGATGAGGTCCTCGATTTCGGCCGGGCTCAATTCCCTGGGAGTCTCCCCGTTCAGCCGGGGGAGCGAAGAAGGGGCCACCGTCGTCGCCCCGGTGATGTCGGAATGACCCCTTCTCCCTCCATGGGCGATTTGAACGATGATCTTGGCCCCGCCTTGATGGACCGCGTCGGTTAACCGTTTCAGGCCGGGAATCAACTTGTCATCGTAGATTCCCAGCATGTGCTCAAAAACTTTTCCCGCAGGATGGACATAGGCGAATTCAACGTCGATGAGTCCTACCCCGCCCCGGGCCCGGGCCGCATAATAATCTATCAATCGATCGGTGACCGCCCCGCCGATGGTTGCATAGTCGGTACACATGGGGGGCATGACCACCCTGTTTTTGAGGGTCATGGTGTGGATGGCGATTTCCGAAAAAAGGCGTGGGTAAGCGTTCTCTTTCATTTTGTTCTTGCTCCTTCTCTATATTCTTCGTGCCTTAAGAATTCTTAAGGGCCTTGCCGATTTCAGGCGAGAAAGGGGCCCCCATAATTTGGGATTACCTTCTGTTAAATTTGCAGGGAGCGGCGAACCCTTCCATCGCGCGGATGCCCAGGCTATTCGTAATAAGCAGGGGATTTCTTCACCGTCTCCGCAAACTCAGCATCATGGCAGAAAAATATTTGGCCATTTTCCCGCTGGGCGATATCTTTTAACCTTAGGATCGAGTGGTAGGCAGCCTCCGCGCTCCAGACAGGGCCGGGGAGCAGGTTCTTTTCCAAGTTGTCCCGGGTTGGAATGGCATCTCCCGCCAAAATCACCGTCCCGGTCTTCTTGAGTTGAACGAGCAAAGATTGATGTCCCGGGGTGTGGCCTTGAGTCATGAGCACATGGACCCCGTCGAGGATCTTCCGGTCCCCCTCGACTAACTCGTAATGAAGTCCCGGAAGGTCAAAATGATTTCTCAAGTAAGAGGCTTGGGAATAGGGATCGGGATAATGGGCGAAGCGGTATTCGGCTCTCTGGACAAAGATTTTAGACTTGGTGAAAAGCCNNCGTTCGCTCCAGGTCCCCGAAGGGTCCTGAATGCCCCCGGAATGAAGGCCGGTATCGTAAAGAATATTCCCCTCATCACAGACCACCAGCGCCATGACGATCGGAACCGTAAACTTGGCCCCCCCGTGCATCCCTCCGATTAAGAAAGCCTTCTCCAGGGTCAACTCTCCGCCCTGCATGATGTACAGTGCCTTGACAGCCATAAGGGCCTCCGTTTCACGCGGCCTTCCTGCAATTTTAGCCGCGGCTCGCGATCTTCTTCCCGGCCGCCGGTAAACCCTTTTCCATGTTTCCGAGGGCCAGAGAGATATTTTTCCCTGTCTTCATCAACTGGGGAATGTATTTTTCTTTAATCTGCTTCTGAGGGGCCATTCTGGGTAGAACGATATTGATCCCCGCCACGGGCAGGGATTGGTGATTCAGGACAGGGACCGCCAGGGCCAGGATATCCTGGAATATATCGCTTTTATTCGCGGAGTATCCATGGTGCCGGATGGTCCGGAGCTGCTTCACTAATCCCTCCCGGCTGCAGAAAATGCTAGCGGAGTAATCAGGGGAATATAAATGATCCAGGATCCGACCCTGTTCGCTTTCGGGCAAGAATGCGAGGATGACTTTGCCGATGGCGTTGGCATGGACAGGCCTCCTCGACCCCACGCGCAAATTGGTGGTCAGCTTGACCCCGGAGGTCTTGTCGATGCGCTCGATGTAGAGGACCTCCTCCTCGTTCAGCATAACTCCTAAATTCACGATCTCGTCGAGATCTTCGTTCAATTGGCGCATGTAGGGCAGGGCGACCTCGCGGATCTCCGACTGGCTGAGAAAAGCAAAGCCGAAGAGAAAAATTTTCGGAGTCAAACGCAGGGCTTTGGTCTTGGGTTCTCGGTGAAGGTATTGCAGGGCGGTGAGGGTACGGGTGAGCCTCTGAACGCCGCCCATGCTGAGGTTCAGGTTTTTGGCCAATTCCGTGAGCGTATATCCCGATTTGGACCCGGCGATGAGCTCCAGAAGGCGGAAGGCCTTGCCTACGGTGGAGAGAGTTGGAGGAGCCTTCATGAGATCTCTCGACTATCGCTTATCGATAGATATTATCGGAATGCGAAAACATCTTATAGATCGTCTTTTATCATGTCAAGATAAAAATTCAAGAAAAATTTAAGGCTCAACAATTTGAAGATTTGAAGAAAATATTCTCCGGCCTCCAGACTTTCCCTCCGAGAAGACGGTATCGTAATTCGTCGTGCCCGCGGCGGCGGGCATCCAGGCAGTTAGGGTCGCTGAAAAATATCGGGCTATAACGGCGTCTTTCCTTTCCTCACATTTCCTGGATTCCCTCCTTGGCGGGAAGGACGGCCCTTTCCCTTGCATGCGGTGCAATCTTAAGGGAGGGTGCATATTGGATATTTTGGAAACTGAGTGATTGTGGTAAGCTGGGTCGTCCAGGAAGGTCAAGCGAGGATGGGAGCGAGACAAAGGCTCATATTGTTGCCCGAGGTGCTGGCGATCTGCCGTTTGGAGACGACTGCTTCGATACCGGATTGGGCGACCCTGGGCCGCTTCTGGTCCATCACCCGGACGGAGGAAGAGCTTTCCGTGGTCTGCCCGGAAGCCCACGCCCCCCAAGGAGTGAAGAGGGAAACGGGCTGGAGAGCGTTGAAAGTCGAAGGCCCCCTGGATTTCTCCCTGACCGGGATCCTGACGTCCCTCACTGCTCCCCTGGCCAAAGAGAAGGTCAGCGTGTTTGCNNAAGGCGATTCAGGCGTTGGGGGAAGAGGGATATGAGATTAAACCTTAGGCCCAAGGCACAAGGTTCAAGGTACAAGGACCAAGGCTCAAGGCACAAGGTTAAAAAAGCGAAGCGGAAACTTTTTCTAACCCCTGCACCCTGGACTTCCTGCTTATTTATCGCCGAAGGCTATTTTTTGATTGGAGTAGAAGATGGAATTTAACGTCGCCCAACGGACCGAATCGTTCCAGGAATCGGTCATCCGCAAGATGACCCGGGTGTGCCAGCAGTACAATGGCATCAACTTGGCCCAGGGTTTTCCCGAAAAGGATCCTCCCGAAGAAGTGGTGAAAGAGGCGCTGCGCGCCATTCAGCAGGGGAATAATCAGTACTCGATCACCTGGGGCCTTCCGGCGCTGCGGGAAGCAGTGGCCGGGAAGGTCTCGCGCTTCACCGGCTTGAAGCCGGACCCGGAGCGGGAGGTCACCATCACCTGCGGCAGCAGCGAGGCCATCGTGGCTTCCTTGCTGGCCCTCGTGAACCCGGGGGAGAAGGTGGTCATCTTCGAACCCTTTTATGAAAATTATCTTCCCGGGCTGTCCCTGTGCGGCGGAATACCCACCTTTCTCCGCCTACGGGACCCTGACTGGGCTTTGGACCCGGATGAATTGAAGAAGGTTTTTGCCCAGCGGCCCAAGGCGGTGATCCTGAACACTCCGGCCAACCCTTCGGGCAAAGTCTTCTCCCGCGGGGAGATGGAGATGATCGCCCGATACTGCCGGGAGTACGGGACGTACGTCATCACCGATGAGATTTATGAACATATCCTTTTCGACGGGCTCCAGCATATCAACATGGCGAGCCTCCCGGGGATGTGGGAACGGACGGTGACCATCAGCGGCATCTCCAAGACCTACAGCGCCACGGGCTGGCGCGTCGGCTACGTGATCGCTCACCGCAGCCTCATGTCGGCCATCCGCAAATGCCACGATTACATGGTCGTCGCCGCCCCGACTCCGTTCCAGATGGGGGCCGTGGTGGCCATGGGCCTTCCCGCCTCCTATTACCGGGAGCTTCAGGAATTCTACCGGGAACGCCGGGATTATCTCCTGAAAGTATTCGAGGAGCTTGACCTTCCGGTCTTTCGGCCCTCCGGGGCTTACTACATGATGATTGGGATCGACGGCTTGGGATACAGGGACGATGAAGCCTTCGCCATGGCCCTAGTGGAAAAGGCCGGGCTGGCCGTGGTCCCGGGGTCGAGCTTTTATCACCAGCCCCAGGACGGCCGGGACAAAGTCCGCTTCTGCTTCGCCAAGAAGTGGGAGACCCTGCGGCAGGTCAAAGAGAGAATGGAGAGGTTTCTAAGAAATAAAGCGTGACGCTCTGGCGTTTTGAAAAGNNAGGTTCCACTCTTTCTCCCTTTGGAAAGGGGGAATGAAGGGGATTTTAGGGCTTCTCAAAAGACTAAACCGTTAAATAAAGGCAGAGGTGGTCGCCCCTAGGAAGCATCCTCCCGGTTCAATTCGGCAAAAGCATGTAACGTAGAAAGAATGCTTTTCACATTCACCACGTAGGCGCTGGACTTGACCCCGTTGCCCCGGTGGTATTTCCCGAAATCCTGCCCGAAGAATTTATAAACATGGCAGGTCATATAGATGTTGATCGCGGGGTCCAGGAGGTCCTGGGTGGTCAGCCCGTAATCCTTCCCCCAGTGCCGCCAATTGATCTGGCCCAGCCCATAATCGCCGGTTTTGGCATTTATGCTGCTTTCCTTGAATTCGCTCTCCGCCACGATAATCGCGATGATCTCCAGGGGGTTCACGCTGTATTTTTGAGCTGCTTGAAAGATCAATCCGGCATACCTCAGGACTTTCCCCTCGGAGAGCTCATCATCGGTGATCAACCGGATCATGCTGGCCAGATTCAATACTTCCCTGGCGCTGGGGTCGCGGAAAGAGCTCAGGGAGGAGAGGATATTCCCTGGTTTCCACGGGAAATTCGATCGAATCTTGGATTGGGCTGAGGGAAGGAGGTATCCCATCGACAGCAGGACGGTAAAGATAATGACTGCCCCTATTTTGGCGGCTTCGAGAAAGATGCGGAAGCTTTTCCTGGTTTGAAATTTCCGGTACAGATCCCCGAACCAACACAAAGGGAATAAAAGCAGGCTGGAAAGTCTCATGGCGTTTCCTCCTCTTCCCGCATTCCTTCCCCGCCGACGTTTCGGATCAGGGACGGGTGTCGAAGTTCCTGACTCGTCATGACGAGGGCCCCCAGAATTTTCCTACGGTTCAATGACGGTTAGACGCGTGGAACGTGAAGGGGTGAAAAATGATTCCTCAATAATAGGCGTCCATAAAAAGCCCCTTGAGTTTTGGATCATACAGATGGCCCTGCCGGTCGTAGCAATATGCGTTTTCCCCATTATCCCGGCCTAATCCAGTTTCCTGGAATAATACTTCCACCACCGGCACAACTCGCGGCGGCCAAGGGCGTCGATAGGGGATCAATGCCCCCGCAGAGGGGATAATAATCCCTGGGGAGACAGCGCCGATCATGGGAAGATGAATACTCCTTTCACCCTACTCCTGGGAGTCAGGTGCTCCCATTCATAAGAATTATACTCCAAAGCATAGCCAAATTCATGCCATGTTTTTGTGCGGGAAATCAATTTTTGAGCCCGCAATTTCTAAGAGAGAATCAGTCGGGGAAAAGGAGGGGGGAATAAATTCGCGAAATTACGGAGAAGGGGTTATGGCGGGTTAACCATATTTTTATGGAATCTGGTCCAGTTTTACGGAGCCTTCTCCCTATTTGCGGTCTTTCGGGGGCCAACCTTATTCTTATGACCCCTTGGGCCGAAACAGGGGCCCGAAGAAGGATTGATTCTCCTTTTAAAAATAGGGCATAATGAACCCGGAACCCAACGGGTCCATCCCGCGTGTTCCAACCTTTTTACCTTGAGGCTCATCCGGGCACACCGGTTCCTTGCGCCCCCGATTCCCCGCCTTTGCCTACGACTGAAGGTAAGCATCCCAGGGGTAGTCGGGGTCCCGATGAAGGTGATCGTCGTTCATGGGAAGTTGAGAGAAAGGGTCCAGGACGTATCCGGCAGGCCCTGAACCGTGCTGGTTCAGGGCAGGTGGGGCATGGGCCTTGGGAATTGGTCTTGACTTGACGAACCACAACCCCAGATGTTTCAAGATGGCCTGGATGACCTGCCGGTCTTCGATGAAGCTGATGATTCGCATGATTCCCCGACACTTGGGGCAGGTCAGGGGATCGACCTCGTAAATCTTCTGAATCAACCGGGCCCAGTTTTTCCGGTATTCCTTTGAACTCTTATCCGCCTCCAGGATGGAGAGGACCCCGTCGTCTTCGGTTTCTTTTCGTTTTCCCCGGGAGACATTACTGTAGTAGCCATAGTACCGGACCATCTGTTCCCCCCTATCCGAAATGTGGGAACACATGGCGGCCAGCCATTCCAGAGCTTGCCCCGTACGTGATACGGGGGCATCACCCCGGGCAAGATAGGAATTGCAGAAGAGATAGGGGAGCGTCAGCAAATTTTTTCCGTCAGGTTCGGGCAGGGGCCGGAAATTAGAAGAACGGACAGCCCATCGCTCTCCAGACATTCCCTAAAAGCCTGGGCTAATTGCTCTTTTCCCCCGAAGGCCTCCGCGGCCCGAAAGGTTTTGATTCCCGCCGAGCGAAGGACGGATGGGAGGTCAATCCCGGTGCGCCTCTGGCCGCGGCTGTTGAATTCCGTCCCCGGGTTGCTCTGACAGCCGGTCATCGCTGTGCTCCGATTGTCCAGGACCACTATCATGATCCTGGCNNCGGCCAGGCCAGAGGCCAGGCCGATGCTCGAACCCATGCAAAATTTGCAGTCCAACAGTTCAAAGGGTTCATTCATGAGTCGCATCAGGCATCCGTCATCCCCTACGAAGATGGGCCGATTCTTGGGGTCCGGCGGCAGGACCGCGGAGAATGCTTGAAAAGCATGATGAAAAGGGCATTGGGGGGGAAGGCGCAGGGAGGGAATTCCACCACTCGGAAAACCTTCCTGGCCCCAGGAGACGTCGGGGGAAATTTCCACTTCCAATGCTTCTTGGACCGCCTTGGCGAGATGGACCCGAAAAATCTCCCCGCTGGTGGGAAGATGTCCGGTATCCTTTCCGTAAACTCTGACTTTTATTTCATGGAGGTGGGCCAGAGACCTAAGGTGCTGTTCAATCAGCGGCTGGACCTCTTCGGCGACCAATACGGCTTCCAAATTGGATAAAAAATCTCTCAATANNGCCCCCTTCTCCCCTGCCAGACGCAGGACCTTTGCGCCCACATACCCCGCGCCGAGGACCCCCTTCGGTCCCCTTAAGATCATCCGGTTGAACGGCGAATTGTTGAATTCAGCGATGACCTGCGGCTTTTTGGCGTGCAGGTCCCGGTGCTTATCCAGCTGGCGCATGGGCAAAATCTTCCAGGATTGAAAATCCGCAAAAGTCCCCCGGGAAAAATAGGTTCGCTCACCGGCCGTTTGAACAGCCCCCCTTTCTGCGGAGCTCGTCCGGGTCTCCCGGATGACCACGGGCAGCATGAACCTCTCCGAAAGGGTGAAAGCATATCTCACCATATCGAAGGCCTCCTGGGGAGAGCCGAACTCCAAAAGGGGAATCTCAGCCGCCCGGATGAGAAGACGGCCGTCCTGCTCATTCTGTGAACCCCAGGCTCCCGGGTCATCCCCGAGGATGACGACCATACCCCCGGCCACTCCGCCAAGGTTTGCCACCATCAAGGGGTCCATGGCGACATTGAGGCCCACTCCTTTGAAACAAACTGCGGCCCGTTTTCCGCCCATCGAGGCCCCGAGCGCCATTTCGAAGGCGACCTTTTCGTTGGCCGACCACTCCACGTAGACCTCATTCTCTTTGGAAATCTCAACCAGGGATTCCAAGAAGCGGGTAGAGGGGGAGCCCGGATATCCGGTGGCCAAACAAACTCCTGATTCCCATGCCCCTCGGGCCAATGCCTCATCGCCGGTCAATTGGCAGCTCAACATATAGGATTCTCCTCTTTCCTATGGTTCATTCAAATCCTATCAATTCTTAATAGGAACTCGCTTTTGGGTGAGGTGAATATACAAAAGGGGGAATTGTATGTCAATGGAATTTGATGTGGAATCCGATGGAATATATTCGGTGGAAAAACCGATAATACGCGGGCGCCGGCTCTCCGGGGAACACATTTTGGGCATGCTTTCGAGCGGGGACGCTCCCGAAACAATCCTGAAGGGATATCCTTGACTGGAGTTGGAAGATATCCATGCCTGCCTGGTTTATGCCCACAGGATGGTCAACCAGGAAAAAGCAGGACCTCTCCTGGTGGGAACAAAGGCATAAAGATTCCCCTGGATACTCGCGTATGGGGCAGAGCCCCCCGCAACAGCTGCGGGCCGCCGGTCATGATGCCCCCCTGCTCACCCCTCACGGAATAATATAATTCCTTTGCCCCTTGCGCCCTCACGACTTGCGCCTTGCGATCATTTTAAAAGAATCACCTTGACTTCCTTTCGCCCTCTGGCTATTATCCGCATAGATTTTTGCTCCTGAATCCCTTGCTCGGAGGAAGGGAATGAAACGGAGATCTTGAACCCCATTTTTCGTCTTCATTGTCGAGGAATGGGGATTTTTATTTGCCGGAAAACCTATAAACGAATACCTCCAATCTGAGCGGCCTAGTCAATACGGGTGTCTTCCTCCCCAAGTGACTTTGATGCTTTTGAACAACGTCCCCCGGTTCCACATTTGATCAATATGGATAAAATCGATAAAAATTATCTGCGGTTACAATTCTGGCTTAAAATCCACGAAAAAAAAGCTTCTGAATTCCAAAGTTTTTTCGAAGAAATAATGCAAAAGGCTTTTCCCGATTTCCAGAAAATTCGCCCTTATGGGAAGAAGGGTGATCAGGGTAATGATGGCTATAGGGCAAATGTTGGGGAATATTATCAAATCTATTCCCCTCAAGATCCATCTGAAAAGGAAGCTGCTGCTGCCAAAAAGCTAAAAGAAGATTTTGAAAAACTAAAAAGGGCTTGGGATCAAATCTCGAAAATAAAAACATTTTATTTTATTTATAATGACAAAGGCATTGGAGTAAGCATTGAAATTGAAAAAGCCTTGGCGGAGCTTAAGAATGCCAATCCAAATATTGATTTTAAAAAACTCTTGCCCAGGGAATTAGAGGATATCTTTTTTAGACTCAAACCAGATCAAATTCTCGCTTTGGGATTTGATATTGATTCAACCAATGCCCGACGTGTCGCCCAGGAATCGTTGGTCAAATTAGAAAAAGATTTAGATAGAGAAAACGGCAGATTCGTTTTAAAATCCCTCGAAAATCTTAAGGATATCATAGTTAGCCTTAAGGACGAGCTTCTTCAAGCGGATTATGACATTCTTGAATGTCGAGCATTAGTTCAATTCGAAGAGGTAAGGGAAGCAAGGCGAAAATATGAAGGCCTCTGCAAGAGATATCCGAAGGACCCGCGCCCATTTCTATATCTGGCTCATATTTATCTCGATTACGAAGATCCCGAAAAAAATGAAGCCCTGCTAAAGCAAGCAGAAGCAATTGACAGGATTTATTGGCTTTTGACAATAGAAAAGTTCATTCGACAGTATCGACTCGGAAACCAAATACCCCTCGATGATATAGACGAGAATCTCTTTCCCGCCGATCCCAGAGTAAAAGCAACTTTCTACAGACTATATGCCCTTTTCCTACAACGGGGAGGTGACGAGGCCAGGGCCGATAGTTTTATCGAAAGGGCAATCTATTTAAATCCAGACAAGCTCGCCAATTACTTTGGCAAGCTATCCATTTTGGAGCACAGAATGGTTTCTGGCGCCCGCGATAAAGATGAGTTCCAGAAAAAAGCAGTGGAATTCTTATCCGAGATCGATGCGGTGCAAAAAAAAGCCAATGAATGGGGACAGTTAGCCGCAAGAAGTCAACTTATCATCAATGTGATAAAATTTGATGTTTCTCTTCTGCAAGAGAATCCCATTGAGATGGAAAGCCTTGCGAAGGACAGTTTTGCTCTTCTCCTCCAATGCTATTTTGATCAGTCAATTGATAATACAATCACGGGAATGCTCAGAGTTATCCATCTTCCACTAAGGGACTTTGACAGACTGCTACAATATTTGAAAGAAGCGGAAAAGCCTATCTCAGATGGTTTAGCAAAAATACTTGTTATTCAATTCAACCTCTCGCAGACACTTTTTACTCACGGGAAGAATTTTTTTCAGGCTATAAACCAAAAACAACTTGTGGACTTTATTGATAAACTAGAAAAAAAGAAATATGAGGAAGTGTGGGATTTTCTGAAGGGGGATATGGAGTTCGCCGTCAGCATGGCGAACACAGCCAAAGACTTTCCGGATTTACGGAAAAAGATAATCGAGAATTTACCGGATGACGGGAAATTCGAAAAGGATAAATTGTTGCTTCTGCTCAATTACGACCAAAAGAATTTCGATGAGGCTTTCAAACTTCTCCAGGGGTTTGATTTTTCTAATTTAGGTTACTTCGAGTCCACCCCAATTCTGGAGATTTTTAAGAAGAAAAAAGCCTGGGATCTTATGATTAAGGTCTTGGAAAAGCTGTTAAAGAACGAGAAAGATCTCCGCGCCCAATTGCAGCTTGCGCTTGATCTCTTTACGGCAAACCTAATGCTCGAAAGGTTCCCCGAATCTATTAGGATAGGAGAGGGTCTGCTATCCGACAGCTCGAAAATGGCTCTCCTGGATGACAAAGATAGAGAGAGGCTGCTGGCAAACACCTTGATAGCGAGAATGCAGCATGGCAATTACTCGGAAGCCAAGAAATTACTTGAGATGCATTCATCTTTTTCCAAATCATTTGACTTCAAGAGCCGGATTGAGGCGGAGATATATTTAAAAAATAGGGAAGCGGATAAAGCGATCGCTTCAATCGTGGAGGGGATCAAGGTTCTCAAAACACCCACTCCAGAACAATACGGCATTCTTTTCCTAACTTTCTCAGTAATAGGGAATCTAATAGGATTTCGTTCAACCTCGGAGGACACAGTCAAGCCCGAACGTTTCATTAAATTTCAGGGGCAGGAGAGATGGTATTTTGTCGGCAATACGGACGAATTAGATGCTACGAAAGTTCCCTCCACCGATAAGAAATACAAAAAATTCTTGGGAAAGCCGCTTGGAGATAAAGTTATTTTTGATGACAAATATCGGTCAATTCCAGCTGAGTACAGCATAGAAGTTATTTTACCCATTGAAAAATATATTCTTTGGCAAAGCACCCACCATGCCCAGCAGCTATCGCTAGAGCAAAGATGGGATGTAATGGAAACTGTTGAGGTTCCCACAACAGCGCTGGGAATTGACACAAGATACATTATTGCCCGGCTGGAAGGCGAAAAACATAAGCGAGGAGAGTTTTTTGATCTTTTCTGCCGCGAAAACCTCCCCTTAGCCTTTCTCGCTGTCGTTGAAGGAGGGCTTGCAAATGCAATCGGTCGGATAACCGCCGAAAACAAAGGTTTTGTAAGATTTAGCTCTGGCGATTTAGGGGAGATAAATCAACAAAAAGAAGTAGCCAAAAAAGTTATTTCGGGAGAACGCTTCTATATCGACGGCACCTCCGCCTTGGTGCTTTCAGAGCCAGGGTTCTTTGAGCAGGTTTATAGATACTTGCCTAACATGATGGTCCCCCAATCCGTAATTACCCTTATGTTAACGCTTAGGGAGAAATTTACGTATACACCAGGGCAAGTTGGTCACCTCGGATATTCTCGAGGTAAAATTAGCTTCTCATCTATTGACGAAACCACAAGATCCATGATTGAGAAGAACTTTGAAACGGCGATAAAATACCTTGAATCCAAGCCTCTAAATATCGTGGCTATTTCCGCTGCAAATAAAACTGACCTAGTTACTGAACAAAAAGTCCCGGCAGGACTGTGTGACGCCTGCATCTTGGCCCAAAGGGATGACGCAATTGTGTTGACCGAAGATTTTCTCTACCTTAAAGCCAATGAAATCGAGACAGGCAAGAAGGCTCCGGAATATTGTTCTGCTTTTTCCCTGGTAAGGGTTTTATACGAACAAAAGAATATATCCTTCGACAAATACCTGGAATTTTTTGGATATCTATCTAGTTATCGTTTCAGATTTCTTCCTCTCACAACCGAAGACATTGAAAAGGGAGTATTCGGTGATGGAATTATAAAAGTTATAAGACCAGAGAAAATAAGGCAATTCAATTTCCCTCTCACACTCTCAAAGGAATACGGCGTCCCGTTCGATGTAGCGTTTCGCGTCGTAGTCCCATTTTTAACGAATGTATTCTTTGATGATGCCATATTGCCCGAAATAACCGAAAGGATATTCTTTGAAATTCTCTTCAATTTTCCCACAGACAAGGATAAGAGATTCTTGGCGACGATGTTTCTAAAAGTAGTTGTACAAAACGTAAACAATGTTCGCAAAGGGGTAATAAGAGGGGCAAGAATACAGGAAAAGGTTGATCTAATTTCACAGCTTATTCCGATCTTCAATGCAGGAGATAGCACTTTAATAAAATAACCTTGAAACCTCTAGCTCTGGGGTCGGACCAGGCCAACTTTATGATTCTGTTGATGGATAATCAAAAAGTGGGACCTTTTTCGGCCTTAAACGGGTATTTTCGAGGGCGAAAATGACCTTCCAAATAAGGTCTGAGGGTTAGCACGACCCTAAAAGCATTCCGGGATAGTCGGCAAAGATGCCAAGCAAGCTTGGATGTGGCTACTTGAACAAGTTGCGGAAAAAGTCAGTAATACTGCGCATTCCCTTCCGGATGGTATCCACGACAACGTTAACGGGATGATTGGGGCAGGTTTCCTTCGGGGCCGTACCGGTCAGATAAGCCTCCCGCAGCGTTTGGGGGCATGCGCTGGTCGCGAGGAACCCGGACTCGGGATCGATGACGGCAGTCTCTATTCCCTCAGGCGGACTCTGGGCCGAAGGTCCGGATTGGGGGTAGAGGGCCCGCATAAACCGCGCCCAGATATGGAGCGCACCGCGGGCTCCGGTCAGTCCGGTATCCGCGCCCGAATCGTATCCCACCCACACGGCGCAAACCACGTCCGGCGTGTACCCCACGAACCAGGAGTCCCTGTTGCTATCCGTCGTTCCGGTCTTCCCCGCTGCCGGGAAAGTAATCCCCAGATTTTTGGCCGATTTTGCCGTTCCCCGCTCCAGCACCCCCTCCATGGCATAACCGGTGAGGTACGCCGCCCGGCCGTCGAGCGCTTTTTGCCCTTGAACCTCTTTCTTTATGAGAATATCTCCGTCGGCCGTGGTCACTGATAATACAGAATAGGGCTGGAAACGGATTCCCCCTGAGGCGATAGTGGCATATGCATATGCGAGTTCCAATGGCGTGACCTCGAAGGTCCCCAGGGCCATCGAAGGAAC
>PMCE01000509.1 GCA_003154025.1 Syntrophaceae bacterium | reverse complement strand
CCCGAAGGGGATTTTGATTGACTCCCCGGGGCGGGTTTCTTATATTCAGCCCCAAGGTAAGACTTCTAATGCTTTTTCCCATTCTTTTGCCGGTTGCGGGCGAAGAAAAAAACGGAACAGGGAGAGAAAAAATGGATTCCCGTGTTAGCCACTTTAATGAACTCGGACAGGGAGCGGGATGGCCGGAAGAAGTCATGATCTGCGATGTGACGATGCGCGATGGAGAGCAGACGCCCGGAGTGGCTTTCTCCCTCGAAGAAAAAATCGAGCTCGTCCGGCGATTGGATCGAATGGGGATCCCCCAGATCCAGGTGGGCCTTCCCGGAAGGTCTAAGGCTGCCAGGCTGGAGACGGAAAGGATTTGCCGGGCGGAGACCGCCGGCCAAAAGGAATTGATGACCCGGGGCACCTACGAAGGCTGGCGGGACGATATCCTGGCGGCCATTGATTGCGGGGCGGAGATCATCCATTCCTATTTCCCCATGTCCGCCTACATCCGGAGCATGTACACCCCTTTATCCGAGCCGGAGATCATCCGGCGGGCCGGCGAAGTCATCGATTTCATGAGAAGCAAAGGGGCGCGGGTCATCAATATCAGCCTGCTGGATGCGACCCGCACGAAGGAGGAATTTCTATTCTCCATGGTGAAAACGGTGGCCGGGATGGGAGCCGACCGCATCCGCCTGGCGGATACCGTGGGAACCGCCAGCCCGGAGGGTATTTTTTACCTCGTCAAAAAGGTGCGTGAACACCTCAGCTCCTTGGAGAACCCGCCGGTCATCGGCTTGCATTGCCACAATGATTTCGGTTTGGCCGCGGCCAATGTGTTCGCCGGAGTGAAAGCCGGGGCGACCCTGATCGATGTCTCGGTAAACGGGCTGGGGGAGCGTTCGGGCAATCCTTCGCTGGCGGAAGTCGCTGTGGGGCTGCAAGTTTTATATGGGGTGAAAACGCGTGTCCGCTTCGAACATCTGACGGGCCTTTCCAAATTTGTGGAAGAGATATCGGGCATCCCCCTTCCGCGGAATAAACCTCTGGTGGGGGAGTACGCCTTTGCCGACGAATCGGATGCCCACATCGCCGCCCAGCTGCGAGAGACCTTCGCCTTCCAGGGGATTCGCCCCGAGTCGCTCGGGAACCAGAGAAAATTTATCCTGGGAAAAAACTCCGGGGAAAATATTCTACGGCATAAACTGGAGGAACTGGGCCTCAAAGCGGATGAGGAGAAGGTTCCTCTCATCCTGGATCGCATTCGACAGGCCAGTGCGGAGCGCAAAGGGAACGTTATGACCGATGATGATCTGCGGGAGATCATCCAAAATATCGGGGGATAAAAAAGGGATCCTGGGTTTCAAGACCCCTTCGCCCCTGGAACCTTGCCTACCCTTTGCCGTTTCCTTCCCCCTATTTCTTCTGCATGGCCTGGTAGACCTTGTCGTAATAATCATATTGGCCCTTTAAGAAAGCCGCGTGTTCGGCGGGGCCCAGAAAATTTACTTGGGCGCCCAGTTGGGAAACTCGGCTTTCGATGAAGGCCTCATGTTGTTCCGTCACTTTCTTAATGGCCTGGGCCAACGTGTCGATCACTTCTTTGGGCGTCCCTTTGGGCGCCAGCAAGCCGTAATTCAGGGGGATGACCGGGTACTTCAATTCCGCGGCGCAGGGCACGTCGGGAATCGCCTTGGCCCGCTTGGCGTTGAAAATCATGAGAGAGCGCGCGGTGCCCGCCTTAATATGAGGAAAGGTGGGACCCGAGCCGGCGACGGAAAAGTCCACGTGTCCCCCCAGCATGGCGGTCACCGCCGGGCCCGCTCCGGCGGTGGGTATATGGGTGAACCTGATTCCCGCCTCCTTGGCAAAGGCTTCTCCTGCAATATGCGTGATTCCGAAGGTACCGGTGCTCGAATAGCTGATCTTCTCCGGATTTTTCCTGGCCTCGGCGACCAGGTCCTGGATGGTTTTCCATCGTGAATTGGCCAAAACGCCCACATTCAAGTATCCTTCCACCAGACAGCTGACCGCGGTAAAAGAATCCGGGGTGTATCCGATCTCCTTGTTGGTGATGCACAGGAGGACGACCGAGGACTGGGAGGTGGCCACCAGGGTATACCCATCGGGCTTCGACGCCGCCACGAAAGCGGCTCCCGTGGCCCCCGCGGCTCCCGGTTTATAGACAAAGGTGACGGGCTGGCCCAAAAACTCGGGCATTTTTTCGATGAAGGGCCGGAGCAGGTTGTCGGTCTCCCCGGGGGCGAAAGGAACGATGACCTGGATCGGTTTGGTGGGGTATTTTTTTTCCGCTGCCGGAGCTGTTTCCATCAGGGGCACCAGAATCCCCAATACCCCTAGGATGACCCCCCAAATAAGTGCCTTTTTCAATTTTGACCTCCTGTGATTTCTTCCTACGATAGCCTGGATCGAAGAAGCCTGGAAGAATATAACCTTTGTATCAATTCCGCCTTTTGAAAAAAACCGTGAATTATTACAAACGAAATAAGTAGCGGGTCATTGCGAGGAGTCCCGCGAAGCGCGGGACGATCCCGCCAAAGGCGGGACAATCTCAAGCAAAAAGAGATTACCGCGCCCTTCGGGCTCGCAATGACGGTAACAATATTTACGTCGTTTGAATTAGTATGTAGGGCGTNNTCGGGGAACGCACCCTGCATTTTCTCATCTCTCTTCCTTTTCATCAATAGAGGGGCGGAATATGGTACCGGGAATAGACCGGCCTCATCTCCCCGGACTGGAAAACCATCCGGGGCTCGAGCAGCAGGTTCCCGCGCAGGGTTTCACGCCCCCTTCCGTCTCCGAAGAGAAAGTCTCCTTTGGTGAGTTCCAAGACAGTGATGTGGGCAGGCAGGCCCGGCTTCAGGCTGCCCCGCTTATCTTCTTCCCCGAGGAATCTGGCCGGGTTGATGGTGGTCATGGCGATCACTTCCTCCAGGCCGAGCCCCAGGCAGAGAAACTTGGACATGGTCACCGGCAAGGACTGGGTCACCAGAAGGTTGGGGACGGACATATCCGTGCTGATCACGTCGGGCTTGAACCCCCGGGCCAGGGCATGGCGGGCGATGGTGAAGCTGAAGTGCCAAAGGCCGTGGCAGGAATCCAAAACCACTCCCCTTTGCCGCGCTTCTCCCAATTCGGGATAGATGGTCCCGTCTCTCAGAATGAGGCCCCCCGGCTCCCAGGTCAGGTAATGGCTGAGAATATCGCCTTTATCCAGGAGCGAGACGGCCTGGCGCGAAAAATCGTCCATCCAGTCCTTCTCCATCCGTTCCCGGGGGTCTCCGATGTGGATCATGAGGGGCATGTGAACGTCACGAGCCAGCTTTTTGGCCATCTCCACACCCTTGATGCCTACCCCTTCGGCGAGAGCTTGAATGGCGCGGATCTTGACCCCCCGGATCAGGTCCCGGTTGGCCTCGATCACCTCTTTCCCGCGGTCCACGTCCATGTCCCGCAGAGAAAAGATCTCCGGCTGGCTGATGAGGCCCGCTTTGGCAACATTCAGGAAGCAGAGGATTTCGGTCTGGGCAGGCTCCACCACCAGCTTGCGGTAGGCATGGAAATTGGCCGCCCCCGAGGTCCCCCCGTCTCCGAGCAGCGTGACGCCCGCATTGAGGCCCACTTCGTCGGGAGGAATCCCACGCCCCCTGAATCCAAGGGAAGGATGACAGTGCATGTCGATTAACCCGGGGGTGATCAGTTTCCCCCGCAGGGGGATCACTTTCTCGGCCTTCCCGGAAACATCCTTTCCCACGGCGGCAATCCGGCCGTTCTTGATGGCCACGGAGCCGGTAAAATGGATTCCCTGAGCCGGATCGATGATTTCTCCGTCCTGCAAGAGAATATCGAATTGATCTATTTCTTTGGTTTTAGGATTCATGCTGGGTTTACTCCTTTAGTAGGGGTTATCTTTTCCGTGCCCTGAGGATGTCGCCGAAGAAAAGAAGTTATCTCTCCCCCGTTTCACTAGAGGCCACAGAGCTCACAGGGAAAGAGAATAATCCCCGAGAATAAAAGACCGACTCTTTCAAGGAATTCTTTTCGCAAGTCTTCTCTGCGAATCCTGCGGGCTCTGCGAGAGAAAAGATTGTTCATTTTTTGTCCTTTTTCGGCGACCGATAGCGGGAAAAGGACGTCTGGGTTTAACGTCTGTAGGGGCGGTTCACGAACCGCCCTTACACCGGCAATACACGCAAAAGTAATCCCCAAGCCGGCCGTTTTTTCTTCCCAGGGCCCGAAATCTCCGCGATCATTTTGCGAAAAAGAAGTCGGGAGGCATTCTACCAGATCCCCTCCTCTCTGGGAAGTCCCTGCAAAAAGCCCCCTTAGTTTCCCAGGACCCGGACACCCTCCCGACCCCCAAAAATCGTTGAATAAAACAATGGGCTATTATATTGTTAGCTAGAACGCTCTTGGGGCTGCAGCGTTAGAGCGCCGCCTCAAAAAAGGCTCTATTCGAGGAACAAGGAGGCTCTGGTGAGCCCACTCCGGATTGGAATGGTGGGAGCGCAGTTTGCCGCCCGTCTGCACCTGGAAAATTACCGGTCCTTGCGCGGGTCGAAGGTGGAAATCACGGCGATCGCCTCGCGCACCAAAGATCGGGCGGAAGAGTTGGCAAAGAAATTCCATATTCCTTCCGTGGCGGGTGATTACCGCGCTCTTCTGGACCGGAAAGATGTGGATGCGGTAGATTTATGCGTCCCCACGGACCTGCACCACGAATTCGTGATTCAAGCCGCCCAGGCGGGCAAGCACATCATCTGCGAAAAACCCCTGACCGGTTATTTCGGCAAGGACCGGCCCGAAGACCTGGTGGGGCTGGCCGTGGACCGGAAGACCATGCTGCGGGAAGCCCTGGAAAATTGCGAAAAAGTGGCTCAGGCCGTCCGGAAAAATAAAGTCCGATTCTGCTACGCCGAAAATTGGGTCTACGCCCCGCCGGTGGCCAAGCTGAAGAACCTCATGCGGGTGAGCGGCGGGACCGTCATGGACATGCGCGCGGAAGAGAGCCATTCAGGCTCCCACGCCGGCTACTCCCGGAAATGGAAGACGGCGGGAGGAGGGGCTCTTTTGCGGCTTGGGGCCCACCCGGTTTCAACCGTGTTGCACCTCAAACAGTACGAAGGGGTTCTGAAAGGGGGTCAAGGGATTCGGTTGAAATCCGTGACCGCTGAAGTGGGGCAACACACGCGGATGGAGTCTTTCAAGAAGGAACGGCAGAAGTGGATCGTCGATACATGGGAAGACGTGGAAGACTGGGCCACGATGATCATGAATTTCGAAGACGGCTCCCAGGCCGTAGTCAGCGCTTCCGATGGAGTCCTGGGGGGGGTGCGGAACACCATGACGGTTTACCTGTCCAACGCGGTGGTGCAGGTGAACATCAACCCCAGTGATACCGTCTTCGCTTATGCACCGGCACCCCATATCTTCGGGGACGAGTACATCGCCGAAAAGCTGGAAACCAAGGCAGGCTGGAACTTCGCCAGCCCGGACGAAGACTGGGTGAGAGGATATCCCCAGGAGCTGGAGGATTTTGCCGACTGCCTGCTTGCCGGCCGGGAGCCCGTCTCCGGGCTGGACCTGGCCCTGGAGACGGTGAATGCGATATACGCCGCGTACCTCTCGGCGGAGAAAGGGATGCGGGTGGAACTGATTAAAAAGGCGATTTAAGAGGGGGGGAAGGCAAGATTCAACGGGACCTCTTAATGAAAAGGACCGAAGGCTGAAAGCGAAAATCAAAATAAAGGAGGGGTTCGATGAAAAAAATTATCATGGTCTTGTTGATCGGCGTATTTGCTCTGGCGGTCTTATCCGGCAGCTCCATGGCCCAAGAAAAGAAGATTGTGGCCAAATTAGCGGATACCATGGCTCCGGATCATCCCCACACCCGCACCTGGGTTTATTTTGCGGACAAGGTGAAAGAAAAGACCAATGGCCGGGTGGAAATCCAGGTGTTCCACAGCGGGCAGCTGGGGCAGACCAAAGACCTCTACCTGGGTATGCAGATGGGGAACATTGAAATGGCCAAGATGCCCGTCTCCTTCAGCGGGGAGTGGATTCCGGAGGTTTATGTGTTCGACCTGCCCTATCTCTTTAACAACCGGGAGGAGATGTGGCGGGTATTCAAGAGCCCGGTAGGAGCCAAATTCTTTAACGAGACTTACCCCAAACAGAATTTGATCGGAATGATGTGGGCGGATGATGGCGGACGAAGCATCTATACCTTCAATAAACCGGTCCGCAAACCAGAAGACTTAAAAGGCCTGAAAATCCGCGTGCAGCCCAGCGCGATTCACATCCAGTCCATTAATGAGATGGGTGGAATCGCCACCCCCACGGCCTGGGGCGAAGTATATCTCGCCCTGCAGCAGAAGGTCCTGGATGGCGCCGAAAACTCGCCCGTTCTCTTCTGGAACTCGAAACACTGGGAGATCTGCAAGGCTTTCTCTTTGACCGAACAGTTCTGGCTCCCCACTCCCTTACTGGCGAACAAAAAGTGGTGGGATTCACTGCCCAAGGATGTGCAGGGCCAAATCCAGGCTGCGGCCCAGGAGGCGGAGAAATATTTCGTCCAGGTTTACACCGCCGATGAAAACAAAGCGTTGGGTTGGGCCAAGGAAAAAGGAGTCCAGGTGTTCACGGATGTGGACAAACCGGCCTTTGTGAAACGGATCCAGCCCGTCTACGAAACCTTCGTGAAGAAATATCCCTTCGGCAAAGAACTGCTGGGGCAGGTTCAGGCGGTCAACAAGAAATAACCAGGTGGCTCTTTCGGGGAGCCATGTTCCGGGAGGAGCGTGGCTCCTTCTTTTTTCCTCATGGGGCAAAGGAGTGGGTGTTGAAAAGGGTTTTGGAAAATCTGGTCGAAAGGGTTTGCATGGTTCTGGTTGTGGCCCTGGCGGTGGTGGTCTTTCTCCAGGTATTCAACCGTTTCGTCCTGAAAGCCCCCCTGGCCTGGTCCGAGGACCTGGCCATGCTCCTCTTTCAATGGGTGGCCTTCCTGGGAGCCGCGGTGGGGGTCAAGCGGATGCGCCATTTCGGCATCGAGCTGGTGGTGAAAAAATTGTCGGCCAAGGCTCGCCACGTGGTTGAAATTCTGATTCCCTGGATCATGGGTTTGGTGGCCTTGACGATGATCACCGAGGGTTACAAGCTGGTCCTGTTCAATAAAAATCGGATCTACGCTACCATGGACTTATCCTATATCTGGACCTATTCCGCCATTCCCGTGAGCGGAATTTTGATCATCATCTTCCTGGTCCAGCAGGAAATTCAAAGGCTGAAGGGCGGCCGGGAGGAGAAAGGATAATCCATGGGTACGGTCTTCATTCTCCTGGCCTCTTTTGGTTTCCTCCTGGTGATCAATGTTCCCGTCGCTTTCTCCATGACCCTGGCGTGCATCCTGGCTCTATTCTGGCAGGGGGCCATCCCCGTTTCCACGGTGACTTTGAAACTCTATTCCGGAATCGATACCTTTCCCTTCCTGGCGATTCCCCTCTTCATCCTCGCCGGGGGATTCATGGAGCAGGGAGGAATCTCGCAGCGTCTGGTCCTGTTCGCCCGGAACTTGGTGGGGCACATCAAGGGCGGACTGGGGTTCGTGGTGGTCGTTTCGGAGATCTTCTTCTCCGGAATTTCCGGGTCCTCCATCGCCGACGCCTCGGCCATCGGGTCGCTCCTTCTGCCTTCCATGGCCAAAGCCGGCTACCCCCCCCCGCGGGCCGCGGCCATCGTCGCCGCCGCCACGGGTATGGGCATGATGATCCCTCCCTGTCTGAACATGGTGGTCCTGGGGGCCATGGCCAACATTTCCATCGCCGGTCTTTTCATGGGGGGATTCCTTCCCGGCTTCTTAATGGCCGTCACCCTGATGGTCATCATCTATTACCAATCTTCTAAAGGGATTCTTCCCGGGGCGGAGGGGAAACGGGCTTCCTTCCGAGCCATCCTGGTTTCCTTTAAAGACAGCGTGATTCCCTTGATGATGCCGGTCATCATCTTCGGGGGGATCTTCAGCGGAATCTTCACGGCCACCGAAGCCGCGTCGGTGGCCACGGTTTATGCCTTCATCGTCTCCTTCTTCATCTACCGGGAGATCACCTGGAAGGACATGGGAAAGATCCTGGTGGATACGGCGGTGCTGACCGGGACCGTCTGCCTCCTCGTAGGAGCCGCCACCGGATTTTCCTGGATCCTGGCCACGCACCAGGTCCCGAATGCCCTGGGAAGTTTTATCGGGTCCGTCTCCGAAGGCCGGGTGATCTTCCTGCTTTTGACGATCGCCGTCTTCCTGTTTTTCGGGATGATTCTCGACGGACTGCCGGCCATCCTCATCTTCTTCCCGATCCTCTACCCGATTGCTCAAACCATGGGCCTCCATCCCCTCCATTTCGGAGTCCTGGTGATCGCCGTGGTGGGGATCTCGATCATCGCCCCGCCCATCGGACTCTGCCTGGTGATCATCTGCAGTCTGGCCAAGATCAAGCTGACCGACACCATCCGCCCCCTGATCCCTTATACCCTCATTCTGGTCGGCGACCTGGTGGTCATCGCTTTCTGGCCGTGGCTGATTTTATTCCTTCCCGCCCTCTTCAAAGTTTAAACTATTTTTTTGGCCTTTCCTCCGGCGGGGGAGGGCAAGGTGAGGAAGGGCAAAAAAAGACCGGCGGGTTGGGAGTTCGGAAAATAGGGATATTCTTTTTCTCAGATCAAGAGTCCTCCCGCAGGAGTACCCATGGAAATCTTCGAAAGCGATGTCCTCATCATCGGCAGCGGGGGAGCCGCTCTGCGGGCGGCCATCGAGGCCAAGGAGACGTTTCCCCAAGGGCGGGTCTCCATCCTGACCAAAGGTGAGGTGGGGAAGTGCGGAGTCACGGCCATCTCCTGTTCGGACCGGATGGCTTTCCATGCCACCTTGCCTTACACGGAACCGGGAGGGCCGGATAACTGGAAGCACCACGCCCGGGATATCTGCCAGATCGGCGGCTTGGTCTCGGACGGCGACCTGGCGGAGACCCTGGCTCGGGAATCCGGGGCCGCTTTCGAGTTTCTGGAACAATTGGGGGTTCCCTTTGCCAAGACCCGCGACGGGAAAGCGGAGCAGTTCATTACCGACGGATCAGAATACGCCCGGGCCTGTTACACCGGCCCCCGGACGGCCAACCACATGGAAGAGGCTTTGGTAAGAAAGGTCTCTTCGATGGATATCCGGTTCATCGAAAACTGCATGGCCTGCGACCTGATCACCGGACAGGGAAGGGTGATCGGAGTCTTCGGCATCGACCTGCGGGGGGAAAGAAAGAGCTTGGAGGAGAGGGCGAGAGTCCTTCCGGCCCAAACGGTCATCCTGGCCACAGGCGGGGCAGGGGAGATCTTTGCCGTCCATGTCTATCCCCCGGGAATGACCGGGGACGGCTACGCCATGGCCTACCGGGCAGGGGCTGAGCTGGTGAACATGGAGTTCATCCAGATCGGCCCGGCCTCGGTTAAGACCCAGTTGAACTGCTCGGGGAGCTTCATGCGGGCCAACCCGAGATTCATAAACGACCGGGGAGAAGAATTCCTGCCCCGCTACTTTTCTTCGGAGACTCCCCGTCACTGAAATTCATAACCTGTGTTTTGAGAAAGGGTCAACCTGGCCGGTCTCGAGGGAGAAGAAGACGCACCGGATCGATATCGCCGTCTCCAAGGAGACCGCCCAAGGCCGCAAGGTGTTTCTGGATTATAGCCAAAACCCTTCGGGATTCCGCTTCCAGGACCTGGAAGCGAGATGGCAGGAGAGGTATCATCGGGAGTCCAAAGGAAATCTGGAGGAGGAGGAACGCAATCCATCTCCGCTCCGGCGACTGAGAGAGATCAACCCTGAGTCCGTCGTGTGGCTGAAAGAGCATGGGATCGACCTGGAAGCGGGAGAGCGGATGGAAATCGCCGAGGCCGGCCAGCACTTCCAGGGAGGGGTCAAGATCCGGGAGAAAGGGGAAACGACTTTGCCCGGCCTGTACGCCGCGGGAGAATGCGCCGGGGGCCAGCATGGCGCCAACCGTCCGGGAGGAAATGCCTTGCTGGACGGCCAGGTCTTCGGGAAGATCGCGGGTCATGCGGCGGCGCTGGAGTCTCAAGAGCAACGAGGCATAGGGAAGGGTTCCCCCCGGTCCTACGGCGCCGCCTTCAAAAGGCTCAAAGAGCTGGAGCAGAATCGGCAAAGGCCGCCAGCCGCGGCGGTGCGAAAGGGATTAAAGGAAATCGTCTCACGATGCGCGAGCGTGGTGAGATCGGAAAGAGAACTTACCGAAGGATTGGCGAAGCTGGAAAGATTGCGAAGAGAAGGATTGTC
>PMCE01000416.1:19328-21137 GCA_003154025.1 Syntrophaceae bacterium | reverse complement strand
CGCCCCCGCGGTCTGTTGGATCAACCGCCAAGCCTGGGCCACATGACGTTCTTCGGTGTGGGTCTGCCCTACGCAGAAGCGCAGGGTCAGGCGATCCTGCAGCCTGGTGTGGGTCAGGTACAGTTTGCCGCTCCGGTTCAGTTGGTCCATNNTCGACATGGCGCCGGATGTGGTAACGCAACCCCTCGACCCCGTAATGGCGGATGACGAACCAGAGCTTCAAAGCACGGAAACGCCTGCCCAGCGGGACCTGCCAGTCCCGGTAATCGATCACCGCCCCCGACTCGGTGGCTTTGTTGCGCAGGTACTCGGGAAGTACGCTGAGCGTGTGGATCAAGGCGGCCCGGTCGGCCACATAGAAGCAATCGCAGTCGAAGTTGGTAAACATCCACTTGTGAGGGTTGAAGCAGTAGCTGTCGGCATATTCAATNNATCCCTTCCCGGCGGCAGATCTCCCCGATCTGCGGCAGAGGATCGATGGCATTGGAAGAGGTGGTTCCGATGGTGGCGCAGACATAACAGGGAATGAGCCCGGCCCGGCGGTCTTTCCGAATCTCTTCGGCCAGAAGGTCCGGCCGGATGGCGAATTGTGTGTCCACCTCGATAAACCGCAGGTTTTGACGGCCCAACCCGGCAATCTTGACCGCTTTCTCCACCGAGGAATGGGTCTGGGTGGAGGCATAAGCCACCAGCCGGCCGTCGCCGCCTTTTTCGTTGCTGTTGAATTTCGTCGCCCGCTCGCGCGCCGCCAGGAGAGCGCAGAGGGAGGCGCTGGAAGCACTGTCCTCGATCACTCCCCCGCCGGCGCCGGTGGACTTAAATTTTTCCGGCAGCCCGATCATATCCGCCATCCAGTCCAGCATGTGCGTCTCCAGCTCGGTGCAGGCCGGGCTCGTGGCCCACAGCATTCCCTGGACCCCCAGGCCGGCCGAGAGGAGCTCCCCCAGGATGGAAGGTCCCGAGGCGTTGGCCGGGAAGAAGGCGAAGAAATTGGGCGACTGCCAGTGGGTGATTCCGGGAAGGATAATCCTATCCACGTCTTTCAGAATTTCTTCAAAAGCCTCTCCCTGAGCGGGAGGCCCGGAGGGAAGCTTGGCCCGGACCTCTCCCGGCTGGACTGGAGATAAGACCGGAAGGCTCTCCACCCGCTCATAGTAATCGGCGATCCAGTCCACCACCGCTCTTCCGCAACGGCGGAACTCCTCCGGGGTCATATGAAAGGATTTTTCCTCAGCCATCGCTTACCCCCCTTTTAAGAACAAAGGTAGGGGCGGCCCTATGTGGCCGCCCGCATGATAGGCAACCACATAGGGTTGCCCCCACAATAAAAAAATCATCCCTGTCCTTCGACTTGAGGCATTTGAGTGCACTTGAGGTACTTAAGGCACTTTCTTTTGGCTGTCGGGCGACCATGGCGGAATCGTCCAGGGAAGCTTTTTCCCCTGGATGAACGCGCGCAGCGGTTCCTTGTAGGCGAATAAGGCGGCCGATCCGCCGCTATGCAGGAAGACAACTTCCTCATCCTTCCGGAAAAACCCCTTACGGGACAGATCNNGGCCTCCGCCTTCTTCTCCGTGGCGTACCCGTAGCCGTCGGCGTAGTTGTCGTAGATAACGATGTCCTCCATGCCGACCTTTACATCCATTTCCAGGTACTGGAGGGATTCTTTCATCAGGTTGAAGACCTTGGGGGTCTGCTCGGCTGTCGTCCTGGACCCGGAGGTGGAGCCGATCACCCGGATGCCGGTGTTGAATGCTTTGGTCCCGATGATCAAACCGGCCTGGGTCCCCCCTGCCCCGGTGGTGTGGA
>PMCE01000416.1:0-19315 GCA_003154025.1 Syntrophaceae bacterium | reverse complement strand
CCCGCAATTCAGCGGCCGTTTCTTCAACCGCAGCCGCGACTTTCTCGGGACGAACCACTTTCATGACTGCCCCGGTCAGGAAGTGGAGAAGGTGGTTCCCGTCGTATTCCTCCGGCTCGTAACCGTCATGAGGCCCGGTTTTGATCATGAAAATTTTCATCCCCACCTTGCGCGCCGCCGCAGCGGCCTGCGTCAGCCAGTTGGAATGAAACCCGGCATGGGTCACGATGCAATCGGCCTTCTGCTGCACCGCCTCGCCCATGAGGTATTCCAGTTTCCGGGTCTTATTTCCCCCAAAAGCGAGCCCCGTCAGATCATCCCTTTTGACGAAGATCCTGGGACCCTTGAGAGCTTTGGTCAAATTCGGCAACTCCTGAAGGGGGGTGGGAAGATGAGCGAAACGAATCCGGGGTAAAGAATTGAGCTTCATGAAGGGTCTCCTTNNATTTTAGGCTCAGTTGGAATCCTTGTCAAATTGAAACCTGGGAAATATCGGGCCTTCTGCGGAAAGCCCAGAGGCAACGCGGGGGAAGGAAAATTTTCGGGAAAGGATTGAATTCTAAGAGTGTCTCAGGGATCTTCTGAAGTCCTTTATCCTTATCCGCCTTTCTTGACTCCTTTGAATCTCTTCGACGATCTGTTTGAGGANNCGTATAGGTTGATCAGGATGGGCGCGATCTGCATCCCGACGGGCTGCATCTTGCTCTTGACGGATTCCAGCATCTCTTCAAGGATGCGGTTGCCGGCTGAATGGTAAATCAAGGAATGAAATTCGTAGTCGACTTGGGAGTATCCAACCAAATCCCCTTTCTCGACCACCTTGAGCTGACGGGACAGACATTTTTCGATTTTCGTCAAGCTCTTCTTGTCCATCTTCTCGGCCGCCAGGCGTCCCGCCAGCCTTTCCAGGGCCCCCCGGACCTGGAAGAGTTCAAAGGCTGTCTCCAGCGTCATTTCCGCCATGAAGACCCCCCGATTGGGGATCGTCTGGAGCAGTCCTTCCTGCTCCAACCTGCGCGCGGCTTCCCAGACGGGAACCCGGCTCAACCCAAATTCCCGAGCGAGCTTTTCCACGTTGAGCCGGACTCCAGGCTGAAAGCGGTAATCTCTGATCATCTCCTTCAGCGCCGCATAAACCTTGCTGCTCTTCAGTTCTTTCCTCTTCGCGGCCATTCTCCACCTACTCTTTCTTAGCCCATTCTATTCACCTTCTGAAATTCGTGTCAACATTATTTCATGAAATTATGGCCGGAAGAAAAGGCGAGCGACCCCCGCCGATCTTTCCATAGNNGGAGCGAATGAATAAAGGCGGGAAAACAAAAAAGACCCCAAGGAGGGGCGAGGCGGCGGAGTCCCCTTGCCCCTCCTCAAGACCGATTCCAGTCACACCTTTTTATCTTTTTTTCTTTCTGTCCTGCGAGGCCGCCTCCCGGGCCAGGCGGGCGCAGAGGCCGGTGTAGGTGACCGGGTCCATGAATTCGCGGATGGCTTTTTCGCTCAGGACTTTTTTCACCCGGGAGTCCGCAGCCAAGACCGCGGTCAGATCCTTCCCGGATTCGAAAGCCTTCATGGAGGCTTCGTACACCACCTCATGGGCCGTCTGTTTCCCCAGGTGTTCCCCCAATACGAACATGGCGCGCTCGGACAGGATCAATCCCTTCGTCAAATCAAGGTTGGCGCGCATCTTTTCTTTGTTCACCGCCAGGCCGTCGAGAAGCTGGCGCGTTTTGGCCAAAGCAGCCAGGGTATAGAGGCTGACCTCGGGAATGATGATCCACTCGGTCTTCCAGGTGTTGGCATCCCGTTCATGCTCCCCTTCCATGGCCTCCAGGATCCCCGCCGCCCGGTAGCGCACCAGGCGGGAGAGGCCCTTGATCGCCTCGGGGGCCTCCGGATTGCGTTTGTGAGGCATGGTGCTGCTTCCCACCCGGCCCATCTCGAACCCCTGAGCCAGTTCATCCACCTCTGTTTTCTGCAGAAGGAACACTTCTCCCGCGATTCGTCCCAGGGTGGAAGAGATCATGGCCAAGAGGAGCACCGCCTCGGCAAAGCGGTCGCGCGCGCTCTGCCAGGGGATGTCCGATTGGCCGAGGCCCAGCTTGCCCATGGTCCGCCTTTCCAGTTCCCTGCCCTGCTCTCCCCAGGAGGCATAGCTGCCCACGGCCCCGGCAAGCTCCCCCACCAGGACCCGCGGCCGGATTTCGTCGAGCCTGTCCAGGTGACGCCTGACTTCCTGAAGCCAGCTGGCCGCCTTGAACCCGAAGGTAATGGGCAAGGCATGCTGCCCGTGGGTCCTCCCGGCCATGGGCGTGTCGGCATGGTCCAGGGAGATTTGGGCCAGCCTTTTTTCCATGGCTTCCAGATCCCGGGTTACGGCGGCCATAACTTCCCGGAGGGCCAGGACATTGCCCGTATCGATGATGTCCTGGGTCGTGGGGCCGAAGTGGACGTACTCCCCGGCCTTCTCCCCGCACGCCTTGGCAAAGGCGCGAATCACCGGCACGAGGCTGTGCCGGGTTTTCTGCTGTTCGGCTTTGGCCATGTCCAAGTCGATATTTTCCACCGCCGCTTTGGCGCAGATCTCCCTGGCGGCCCAGTCGGGGATGATCCCCATCTCCCCCTCGGCTTCGGCCAAGGCGGCCTCGATCTTGAGCCAACGGTCGATCATCTGCTCTTCGGAAAAAATCTTCCGCCCTTCATCCGTCCCCCAGGAACCGCTGTAAACGTAATAGTCAATAGGATGGCCGGCCATACGTACCTCCAGAGTGAAAGTGTGAGTCTGAGTGTCCGGGTTAAAACCAAAATTGTTTCATCGCTGACTCTTGGCGGCGATTTCGAAATCACGGCACAAGAATGAAATGCAGGCAACGATCAACAAAGTTCCGGATCTCTTTTCGATTTTAATATATTTGCTGTCCCCCTGCCATGTCAACCCCGAATCCTATGCTCTGCCCCCTCGACGGTTGGTTTCTTGTTGATGGAATCGCTTCCTTATGCTAAGGTCGGGGCATGGGATTCAAGACCTTGGAATGGAAACAGGGCAAGCTGGTTCTCATCGATCAAACGAAGCTCCCCGGTCAGGAGAGATACGTCAAGTGTTCGACCTACCAGGAGGTTGCGCGGGCGATCAAGAATATGGTCGTGCGGGGGGCCCCGGCCATCGGGGTCGCCGCCGGATTCGGGATGGTCCTGGGAGCACGCCAGTTCAAATCGGGGGATTATGAATCCTTCCTGCGCCATATAGACCGCGTCGGGCTGGCCTTGGTCTCTACCCGCCCCACCGCGGTCAACCTGGTTTGGGCCGTCAAGCGGATCATGAAGGTCGCCCGGGAAAAACGGGGGGAGGGAATCCCGGGTCTCCAGAAACTTCTGGAGAGGGAGGCGGTTAAGATCCAGAAGGAAGACCTTCAAGCCTGCCGGGAAATGGGAAGGCAGGGACAGGTCCTGATCCCGGACGGGTCCTCCATCCTGACCCACTGCAACGCGGGGGCTTTGGCCACCGCAGGTTACGGGACCGCCCTGGGGGTCATTCGGGCCGCCCGGGAAGCAGGGAAACGAATTCATGTCTTCGTGGATGAGACCCGGCCCTTTCTCCAGGGAGCTCGGCTGACTGCCTGGGAGTTGATGAAAGACCGCATCCCCTGCACGCTGATCACCGATAACATGGCCGGATGGCTTCTGGCCCAGGGGAAGATCCACCTGGCCATCACCGGCGCTGACCGGATCGCCGCCAGCGGGGATGTGGCCAACAAGATCGGGACCTACTCGGTGGCCCGCCTCTGCCATGCTCACCGGGTTCCTTTTTTCGTGGCCGCTCCCCTCTCNNACTTTCCTCCAGGGAAGGCGAATCGCCCCCGTGGGGATGAGGGTGTACAACCCGGCTTTTGATGTCACCCCTCACCGGTATGTCTCGGCCATCATCACCGAGCGAGGCATCGTGCAGAAGCCGTATCGCGCAAACTTGAAGAGGCTTTTTTCGGGCGGAAGTTTGGAAAAGTTTCAAACGTTGATCGGTTAAGGAGAGAAAAATGATATCCCAAAACTTTGTGGAGTTGATCGAAAAAAATGCGGATAAACTGGCCGGCGAGTGGTTGAAGGACGTCAGGAAGAATGTGCAGACCCCCTTCTACCGCACTTTCAATGAAGATCTCCTCCGTCAGCGGGCCTTCGATATGTACAAACACCTCGGCCAGTGGCTGAACGTGCAGACCCCCAAGGAGCAGATCGTCAAGCATTACCGGACATACGGCCGGGAACGATGCCAGGAGGGCTTCCCCCTGCCGGAGTTGATCTACTCCTTCATTCTCTTCCGACGCCACCTGTGGCTCTTCATCCTCAACTCCGGTTTTCTGGATTCGGCTTATGAGCTTCTCCGCGCCCTGGAGCTGAACAACCGGGTCATCCTCTTCTTCGACCGGGCCCTGCACAGTATGACTCTGGGGTATGAGGAGTTCCGGAAGGGCAAAAAATAGGAAGCGCGGACGACATCTTTCGAAACGGGCAAAAAAGCGGCACTTCCAGGACAAGCCGAGGAGGGGCCACGCAGCGAGCCCCTCGGTCATTTCAATAATCAAAGCTAATGACTCCGTCCGGAGTCACCACGATGATGGTTTTCTTGGCATCCCGGACCACTAAAGTAAATTCCGAGTAAAGCGTTCCGTTGATCCGCAGGCCGGTCAACTCATTCCCCTCGCTGAGAACTTCGCAATCCTTGTAGCTNNCCGTTCGATCAGGATCCGCTTCTGGGCGGGAGTAGCTTCTTTCACCTGGGCCTGAGCGATCCAGGGACTCAAGAAAAAAACAAGGGTCAGAACCATTCCTAATCGGCTGCGCATATCATCCTCCCATTTCTTTCCACTCCCGAACCGTTTGCGGAAAATCCCATTCCAGGCAGTCATTGCGAGGAGTCCCGCGTAGCTCGGGACGATCCCGCCGGAGGCGGGACAATCTCATCATGCTTCATTTTATTATAAATGAGATTGGTTCCCCCGCCAAGGCGGGGTCGCAATGACACCCAAAAGAATTTTTCATCAACTTGCTACCTACCAAAGCCCGGGAAGGGATTTTGAATTCTAGGCCCTTTAGGCACTCCGAACTTTAGCCCTTTCATTCGGTGCTTTTCTTTTCTCCTTTGTCTTTCGCATCGGCATGGTGTTTGATGACCAGGGCCCGGACCATGAAGATGACCCCTTCGGCGATGTTGGTCGTGTGGTCGGCGATCCGCTCCAGGCAGCGGCTGACGATGATCAGATGAACCGCGCGGGTGATCGTCTTGGGGTCGGAGAGCATGTAGGTCAGGAGTTCGCGGAAGACCTGGTCATTCAGCGCGTCGACCTGGTCATCTCTTTCGCAGACCGAACGGGCCAGGTCCGCGTCCCCCTTGACGAAGGCATCCAGAACATCTTTGACCATNNACCCTCTCGGCGATGTTGACGGAGAGGTCTCCGATCCGCTCCAGCTCGGTATTGATCCGCATGGCCGAGGTGATAAACCGCAGGTCTGCGGCCATGGGCTGATGGAGGGCCAAAAGCTTCAGGCACCATTCGTCGACCACCAGTTCCATCTGGTTGATCTTTTCATCCTCGGCAATGGTCCTCTCTGCCAGGGGCGTGTCCCTCTTCACCAGGGCTTCGATGGCGTTACTGATGGCTCGCTCGGCCAGACCGGCCATCTTCAAAAGATGCTCTTTCAACTGGTTTAACTCCTGCTGAAACCGCGTCTCCATACCCCCTCCTTGGCGCCAAATTTGAAACTCGAAACCAGCAACCTGCAACGAGGAACGAGCGACATCCCTTTTCTATCCAAACCTTCCACTGATGTAATCTTCGGTCTTTTTATTCTTGGGCCGGGTGAAAATCTGGTCGGAGGGCCCTTCTTCAACCATTTCTCCTCCCAGGAAAAAACCTACCCGGTCGCCCACCCGGGAAGCCTGCTGAATGTTATGGGGGACCAGGAGAATGGTGTATTTTTCCTTGAGGGTCATCAATGACTTTTCGATGCTGGCCGTGGAAATGGGGTCCAAGCCGGAACAGGGCTCATCCAGCATGATGATCTCGGGTTCCAGGGCCAGCATCCGGGCGATGCACAGCCTTTGCTGCTGTCCGCCGGAGAGCCTCAGGGCAGAGCTTTGCAGACGGTCTTTCACCTCATCCCATAGGACCGCCGCTTGCAGCGAGGCGGCGACAATCTCCTCCAGCCGGCTTCTTTCCCGGATCCCTTTCAGACGCGGCCCATAGGCCACATTCTCGTAAATCGACAGGGGGAGGGCCGTGGGCAGGTCAAAGACCATTCCCACTCTCCGCCGCAATTCCGGCAGAGACACGTGTTCCCCAAAAATCTCCCGGCCGTCGATTAAAATCTGGCCTTTATGATTTGCCCCGAAGATAAGGTCCGTGAGTCGGTTCAGGCTCTTCAGCAGAGTGGTCTTCCCGCTTCGGGCCGGGCCGAGAACGGCGAAGATCTGGTTAGGCCGGATGGAGAGATTAAGGCCTTTCAAGGCCATCACCGACCCGTAATAAAACTCAAAGTTCCGGATCACGATTTTAAATTGGTCTTCCATCCCTTATTTTTTCTCACCCTTTGTGAACATAGCGGAACAGCAGCCAGTTGGCCACGGTATTGATGATCAGGATCAAGATGATCAGTCCGGCCCCCGTGGCATAGGCCATTTCCATGGAAATCCCCTCCCGCGCCAGGATGTAGAAATGGACGGCCATGGTGCGGATCGGGGAAAAGAGCGAGTCGGGCATCAGGAAGGAAGAGCCTGCGGTCAGGATGACGGCCGCGGTCTCCCCCACGCTCCGTCCCACTCCCAGCAGAACTCCGGTCAAGATTCCCGGAAGAGCGTTGGGCAGGACTACTTTGCGGATGGTCTGCCAGCGGGTTCCCCCCAACCCATAGCTTACTTCCCGGTAGGAATAAGGGATGGATTTGACGGCTTCCTCCGTCGTGCAGATGATGGTGGGAAGAATCATCGCAGCCAGCGTGAGTCCTCCGGAGAGAATGGACCACCCCATGCCGAGGAAGATCACAAAAAAAACGAACCCGAAGAGGCCGAAGATGATCGAAGGGACTCCAGCCAGGCAATCGGTCCCAAAACGGATGATCCGGCTGACGCGGCCCTCCCGGGTGTACTCCCGCAGAAAGATCGCCGTGCCCACTCCCAGCGGGGTGGCGATCACGATGGCTACAACGGTCAGGGCCAAGGTGCCGACGATCGTGGAAGAGACCCCTCCGGCCCGGCCCATTTCTCGAGGAGGGTCCAAGAAAAAACTGAGATGCAAAAGGGGAAGTCCCTCCCGCAAGACCTGGTAAAGGATCCAGAACATAACCGCCAGGGTAGAAAAGGAGGCGGCCCAGATCACCGCCCTGGCAACTTCCTGGGTAAAATGGCGGGAGATCCTCACCTCACGTCCTCCCCTTCCGGGAAATGACCATGGCCAGGGAGTTCAAGCCCATGATGATAAAGAAAAGGACGACCCCCGTGGCAAAGAGGGCCTGACGGTGATCCCCCGAGGCATAGCCCATTTCAATGCCGATATTTGTCGTCAGTGTCCGGGCACTGCTTAAGATCGAATGGGGCATCTGCGCTGCGTTTCCCAGGATCATGATCATGGCCATGGTCTCCCCGAGCGCCCTTCCCATCCCCAGGATCACACTGGCCACGATGCCCGAACGGGCGGCGGGCAGCAGGACCCGCCAGATGGTCTGCCAATGAGTGGCGCCGAGGGAAAGCGCTCCTTCCTTATAAATCCTGGGCAAAGCCCGAAGAGAATCCTCCGAGATGCTGATGATCGTGGGCAGAATCATGATGCCCAGCACAAAGGAACCGGCGAGGATGCTCAGGCCCGGCCCCCCCAGATGATTCCGGATGAGAGGCACGAGCACGATCAACCCCCAGAACCCATAGATGACCGATGGGATGGCGGCCAGAAGCTGGATCATGGGGCGCAGGATCATACCCACCTTTGTCGGGGCCAGTTCGCAGAGGAAAATGGCGCAGGCCAGTCCCAGGGGAACACCCACGACCAGCGCCCCCAGAGTCACCCAGAAAGACCCCACGATCATGGGAAAGATTCCGAAAGAGCCTTTGCTCGGAAACCAGCGGTCCCCCAGGAGGAAGGAGGGTAACCCTACCTTCCAGATGAGGGGAAGACCCTGCTCGAAAATGAAAAAGGCGATCAAGGCCAGAATCGAAATGGAAGAGAGGGCGACCAGGAGGAAACCCCTCTCCAGGAATTTTTCTTTATTCATGCTTCTATTTCCGTGCCTCTCCCTGAGAGGTTTGATTCATGCTTACCAGCCCTTCCTGTACGAGCAGTTTTTGCCCTGCCGGGCTCAGCACATAATCCAGGAACTCCTTGGCCACCCCCTGGGGGGTGGACTTAAAGACAAAGAGAAAGGGGCGAATGATCTGATAACGACGGGTCCGGATATTTTCGAGGGTGGGCTCAATTCCGTCGATCGTCAAGGCCTTTACCCGGTCGTTCACCAACCCCAGGGATATGAAACCGATGGCATTGGGGTCATCGGCCACGACCTGCCGGATGGCGCCGTTGGAATCCTGGACGAGGGCGCCCAGAGTGACCTCCTCATTTTTTCCCATGACCAGGTTCTGGAAAGTTTCCCGGGTGCCCGACCCTTCCTCCCGGGTCACCAAGGTGATGGCCCGGTCCGCGCCCCCCACCTCTTTCCAGCGGGTGATCTTGCCAGCATAAATCTTCCGGATCTGGTCCATGCTCAAATTGTCCAGCGGGTTGGTCCGATGGACAATCACCGCAATGGCATCGTAGATGATGGGAATCGCGATCAGCAGCTTTTCGCTCTCCTCCAGTTTCCGGGAAGACATCCCCACTTGCGACGCTCCCGTGAGGACCGCCTGAATTCCGGCGGTTGAGCCACCCCCCTGGATGAATATTTTCTGCCGGAGATGGTGGGCCATAAACTCTTCGGCCAAGGCCTCGGCAAAAGGCTGAATGGAAGTGGACCCCACTACCGTTACCTCTGCCTGCTTTCGGTGGCAGCCAGGCAAAAGAATCTGGCAGAGGCAAAGAGCCAAGACGAGAATTCGCACCGGGTGTCTGGCTTTCTTCATTTCTTCACCCGTATCTCCCCGTGATGTAATTCTCCGTCCGCTGGTCCTTGGGGTTGGTGAAGATCTCTTTGCTGGGGCCGTATTCGAGCAGCTCGCCGAGGAGGAAAAACCCAACCCAGTCCGAAGCGCGGGCCGCCTGCTGCATATTATGGGTCACGATGACGATGGTGTAGTTCTCTTTCAGCTCCTGCATCAATTCTTCGATCCGCAGGGTGGCCATGGGGTCAAGTGCCGAGCAGGGCTCATCCATGAGGATCACCTCGGGCTGGATGGCCAGGACCCGGGCGATACAAAGCCGTTGCTGCTGCCCCAAGGCAAGTTCCGTGGCCGGGTGCTGGAGGTGATCGGCCACTTCTTCCCAAAGAGCGGCCCCCTTGAGGCTTTTTTCCACGATCTCCTGCAGGTCGGATTTGCGGGCGTTGCCCAAAACCCTGGGGCCGAAGGCCACATTTTCGAAGATGGACTTGGGGAAAGCGTTGGGCCTCTGGAAGACCATTCCCACCCGCTGTCGAAGGTTTACGGGGTTTACATCCGGGGCATAGATATTCTGGCCGTCCAGCAGGATGGTGCCCGTGACCCGGGTCTGGGGAATCAGGTCGTTCATGCGGTTCAGCGTCCGCAGGAAGGTCGATTTCCCACAACCCGAAGGGCCGATAAGGGAGGTAATCTGCCTTTCTTTTACTTCGAGGTTAACATTTTTCAAGGCCTGGAACGTTCCGTAAAAAAAATCCAGGCCTTCCGCTTTCATCTTTATGGGGTGATCGTGATTGCCCATGTGGATTAATAATATTACCTAAAACGGGCAATTGATCAAGTGCATTCATTAACCGGAGAAGACATTTCCGGGCGCCGAAAGGATCCGATTTATGAAGGGCCCATCTTTTGTATGGGAATGCGGACGAACATGGCATCCTTCACCCTCTCCACGAGGACCCCTCCGGGAGAGAGGCCTCCGAGGGCGCGGGTCGGAGAGTCATGGACGGGAGACACCCATGAGGATCGGGGAACGACGGTAAGCATCGGAGCAGACTCTTCCCCCGGAGGGTTGGAAAAGGAAATTTCACAGTCCACCGTTCCATCGCGGTTCAGGTCGATCGCCTCCCGCACCTGAGACGGCAAGGCGCTTCTTGGCTGCCATACCACTTGCACAAAACCTTTTGCCCCCTCCCCCACCAACGCCGGATAAACGGGGTGAAAGACCTTGATTTGGTAGCTGCCCCGGTCGATTACAAAGGCTACCTCGCCGCCGGAGAACCAGGGGGCGATCTTGAGGTTAAGAGAGCCGAGCGCCGATAAAAATACCGGGAAACCCTTGATCGGCAGAGCAAGAGCGAAGAGGATCGTCAAAGAGGCGGCTCCATATCCCAGAAAAATAATCAATCGTTTCATATTTTTCCCTCGACTAAAGGAGATGCACGAGAATTTTCGTCAGACCATTGGCGATGATGCTTCCGCCAAACATCGTGGCGAAACTCCAAGTGGCCAGGAGGAACATCATGCGCGGGGCCGAAGAATGGACCGTAAACGGGGTACCCTTGATCCGGAAGCGGACCGCCCCTTTCGGGCACACATCCGCACAGGCCGCGCACCGGCTGCAGTGCATGTTGACCTGTCTCAGCCCGCCTTCTTTCCGATCGATGGCCATGAAGGGGCAGACTTTTTCGCAAAGCCCGCAGGAAACACACCGCTCGGGATCGGTCTTCAGCTCGAAAATGTTAATCTTATTGGCCAGTGCTTGAACCGGCCCCAGGGGGCAAAAGAAGGAACATTGGGTTCTCTTCTTGGTTAGAATAGGAAGGATGACCACCAAGGCAGCGAAAAGGGCCGTAAAGATCCCAAACTGCACGCCCGTCCTCAGGGAGGTCACCGCGGGAAACTCGGTAACGGTCTTGAATGGGCAAAGCCACTCGCAATAAAAAGGCGCGAGGGATACCGCCGTTCCTACCACCACCACGGTCAGCACCGCCCAGGGAAAGAGGGTCCACCGTCGGTCGATCTTCGGCCACAGCGGTTTTCGCCGCAGAGAGGCAAATCCTTCTTCGATTCCGCCGAAAAAACAACCCCAGCCGCACCAGCCCCGGCCCAGAATAATGGTGGCTCCGACCCACAGGACGAGCATGGCCCCGAAGGCGTGTGGGTTTTCAGGCTTGGGCAGGATGCTTCCGGGGAAAATGATGGTCTTGGAGAGAATGGCGGGAAGGGCCATCATGGGAAGGGCCAGGTGGCAGAAGGGGGTATTGCCGAGGAGCATCTGGTCCAGCGAAATGCTCATCGACCCCCGCTGGGCGACGAGCTCGGAGATGAAACCCACGGGGAAGAGAAACCCCAGGACAACGAAGAATATCCGGCGCGGCCGGTAGGTTTCCCCGGATCTCATCATCCAGAGAAAGACTCCGGCCAGAAAGGCCACGGTGGCGATCGTGGCCGCCTTTTCCACAAGGGCACCCTGCAATCCCTTTGAAAAGACCAACAGGGACCATATCACCGTCGGAAAAGTCCAGAGTAAAGAGGCCCCCCAATTTTTTCCCAGCCCGGCGATTGGATCAACCGGTTTTTTCGTCATGGTTAATATCTCAGCCATAGAACGCCTTCCCTCCTGCAATGGCGATAAATCCGGAATAGATAAAATAGGCCCCCAGCGGCAGGGTTAAGAAACGGGCCACCTGGGCGACCTGGCGAAAACGTCCAAGGGTTCCGATGAAGGGGAAGGGAAGAAACCAAATTCCCGTCCCCAGGTAAAAGATAAAGAAAAAGAGGAGCGAGCCCCCCAAGCTTCCCGTTCTGGCCGCCTCGGTGACAGCGGTTAAGAATGGGGGGCATATTTGCAGCCCGCTCAGGAATCCCCAGACTCCTCCCCGAAAGAAAGCGTGATGGCCGCTCCAGGAGGAATTAAAAGTCGCGCCAGGGCAGCTGCCGTGGGAAGGGACGGGCGGGCGGATGCCATAATAAATCAGCCATGCGCCTAAGGCCAGGTCTGCGGCGGAAAAGAAGGCAATCCCTTTCGGACTTTGAAGGATCAGCCATCCCAGGAGCCAGGACAGAACGGCCCAGCCGAGATACCCGAGGAGTCTTCCGGAGAGGAACACCGTAAGGAGTGCGCTGCTTCGCTTAAACGAAACCTCTTCGGAGGCAAGCAATGCCGCGGCGAGAGGACCGCAGCTGGCCAGGCAGGCTCCCCCGGAGGTCAAACCCAAGAAAAGGGCCGTTTCCATGATTAACCGATCCTCCCCTGAGTCCATCCCCAAAATATTCGTTCCATGTTCTTCCCTTCGTTTCAATAATCGTTCACAAGGGATTCCTTTTTCATCTCTTCCGCGATCATCCGTTCCTTCATGGCAGCGAGCCTGCCGGAAGAAAAGCGGAATACGGCCAGACCATGAAAAAAGACGCCGATTCCCCATCCCAGGAGCGGCCATTTGAACCACAAGTACTCGGTCGATGTACCGATGTTGATGATGATCAGAAGAGTGTTAACGGCCAGGTAGACGCCCAGATGCCAGTAGAACCCTAACTTGGCCCCAACTCGTCGCTTGGCCTTGCGATAAGCATCTTGATCTTCCATATTTCCTCTTCCTTTTGGTTCCTAAGCCGAAAAGAGACGATTCAATTTCAGAAGGAGATTCATATCCCCCTCCACCTTGTACCGGCCTTCCATGAAGGCCTTCTGGCCGTTCAGCTCGCCCCGGAAAATCTTCAACCAGACATCAGCGGGAGTTTTGATGATTAGATTCGGCTTGTCCGCCGGCCCATCCTGGTAGGTACAGGAGCCTTTGGCAATCTTCAGGTGGGCGATGAAATTCTCCTCGCCATGGACCTCGAACTGGAGGTCTGCGGTCAAGTCTCCGGCCGCTTCCGGCTGGAATCCCAAAGGCATTGTCTGAATCAATTCTCGGCAACTTTTGGGCACGGGGGCAGCCGCACTGGGCTCCTTCTTCACCTTTACCGGTTGTCCGTTCTTCCTGGCCTTATGCTCTTGAATCATTTCTTTAATCCAGGTGTCGCGCAACTCCCCATCGAAGGCGACCTCGGCGGTTTCCTGTTGGATATACTTTTCGAAGCTATCGTAGAAGCCATGCTCCTGCCAATGCTTGTAGTCGTGTTTCATTACCGTGTCCTTCTGGGCCTTCACCAAGTCTCCCATGAATTGGTAGAAACGAAGATCCCGGTCGGTGGCTGGATAACGCCGCTTTTCCTTTATCGCCCGGGCCAAGTCCTTGGCTAAGTCAGCCGCCCTGGCCTCAACGGCCTCCTTTCCCAAAAACCCCCCAGGTTGGGTTGCCATGGCCGTCAAAGTGCCCGCCGAAAAAGCCCCGAAGGTGCGTAGCAGAAAAGCCAGGTAGTCCGCCGTATCCGTTTCCCCCAATCCGGCCGAAACGCTGATGGCCAGGCCCGGCTTCCAGGCCGACCGCGGTTTGTGCCCGAAGGCCAGGCTCCGGTCCAGGAAAGTTTTCATCTGGCCGGTAACATGCAGAAAGTACACGGGAGAGGCCAGGATGACCCCGTCGGCCGCCAGGAGCTTGTCCACGATCTTCCGGTGGTCATCGTCGATCCAGCATCGTCCTTTCTCCATGCAGAAGGCGCAGCCGGTGCAGTACTCGATATTCTGGCCGGCAAGATTGATAACCTTGAGGTCGAAGCCCTCCTCCGCAAGGGTCGAACGGAGCATTTCAATCATCAGACCCGTGTTGCCGATCCCGGCATGGGGTGACCCGTTTACAGCGACAACCGTTGGTTTTTCAAACATGTGTTTTTTTCCTTTCAGAACTGATGCATGGATTTCATGAAACCAAGACGGACTTTCTTTCAAAAGGCATATTCATCGCTCTTCTTCTATCCATACCGCGTGATCGATCAGGCCGAACTCTTTAAATGCTTGCACCAATCGAAGACCGAGGGTGCTTCCGTTTTGTTCCGGCCTTTCTGATCTCCAATGAAGATGCACGCTCAAGTCGGTTTCCAGACCGGCATCGCGGTAGGTTTTCATTTCTAACAGCCCGCTCTGACCAACTTTGGCCACGGAATGCAGGACCTCTTCCAATAATCCCTCACCGCCACCTGCCGACCTAAGCTTTATGATCTCTAACCATTCCACCGTGCCATCTCCATCATTTTCGTTCCTGCAATCCATCCGATGCTTTAACCGTGCCAAATTAAAAAGTCTAAAAACATTAAAAGGTTAAAAAAAGGAGGCACCTTCAATTGCCGATTCCGGCAAAAAAGATTGCCTCATTTGGCAATTTAGCCCATAATTGCATAAATAGGCAATACAATCGGCGTCAATGATCCGCCTTTAAGGAAAAATATTTATGGGGGTTGACGAAAACGATTTCTTCCGCGGAGCGACCATGCGGATATGTAGCAGTCTGGATATCGAAAGTGCCATGCTGCGTTCCATACGGTTTCTCAAAGATTTTATCCCCGTGGATATGATGTTCCTACACCTGTATGAGCCGAATCTCGGGGCGATGCGGACAATCGCAGTGGCGACGCCTTCAGTAGGAAGAAAGTTGGACCACATCACTTCACTCCCTAAGGAAGTCAGGATCAGGGTTGAAGAAAAACATCCCCACGTCATGATTCTGAACCAACCCGAATTAGAACCCCTCACCAAAACGATGATTCAAAGTCTAGGAAAAACCGACTGCTCAATCCTGCTCCTGCATTTGGATGTGGAGGGCAAGAGATTAGGGGCGCTGTCGATTATTGCAGAAGGAAAAAACAGATTTACGGAAGAGCACGCCCGATTAGTCTCGGTCTTGAATGAACCTTTCGCCATGGCCTTTTCCAATACTCTCAAACATGATGAAGTCCTTAGACTGAAAGATCTCCTGGCCGACGACAACAGGTATCTCCACCGCGAGCTCCTGCACTTGTCGGGCGATGCGATCGTCGGTGCAGACTTTGGACTAAAGAGGGCTATGGAGATGGTCCGGCAAGTGGCCACCCTGAACAGTCCCGTCTTGCTTTTGGGGGAAACGGGGGTAGGGAAAGATGTCATAGCCAACGCCATCCATTATTCCTCTCTCCGAAAAGACGGACCTTTTGTCAAGGTCAATTGTGGAGCGATTCCGGAAACGCTCCTGGACAGCGAGCTTTTCGGACACGAGAAGGGAGCTTTTACCGGCGCCTTATCCCAAAGGCGCGGACGTTTTGAGAGAGCCAACAAGGGCACCCTTTTTCTCGATGAGATCGGGGAACTACCTCCGCCAGCCCAGGTGAGGATGTTGCGCGTACTGCAATACAAGGAATTTGAGAGGGTAGGAGGTACGAACCCCATCTCGGTGGATATCAGGCTCATCGCGGCCACGAACCGTAACCTGGAAGAGATGGTCAAGGAAAAACAATTCCGCGAGGATTTGTGGTTTCGGCTCAATGTCTTCCCCATCCGGATTCCCCCCATGAGGGAGAGGAAGGAAGACATCCCGGCCTTGGTTCGCCATTTCGTGGAGAGGAAATCCCGGGACCTGAAACTGGTTGCCCCCCCTCCCCTGGCTCGCGGGGCCATTGACCAGATGTTGGCTTACCCCTGGCCGGGCAATGTGAGAGAGCTAGAAAATGTAGTAGAACGAGCGCTAATTCTGAGCAAAGGGGAGCCCCTCACTTTCGATGATCTAACCGGAAATAAACCAGGCGATAAATTCAAGAATGTTTTTGCCACCCAGGGTGAACCACTGAAGCTTGATGAGGCCATGTCCCAGCACATCCGCCGGGTGCTGGAAATGACCCGGGGTAAAGTACACGGCAAAGGAGGGGCCGCCGAAGTGCTCGGGATAAACCCCAGCACCCTTAGAAACAGAATGAACCAATTGCGCGTTCCTTACGGGAGACGAAAATAGGGAATGATCCTTCACGTAGAATCCCCCCCCTGTATGCCTCTCTGGAAACCCGGAAGCAACCTCGGGACAAAAAAACCAGGGATCTATCATTTAAAATGGACCCGTATTTTTTCCCTTGGAAAACCTCCTTCTTTTCGTGTTATTCTTTTCTTGTTTTTCGTGAAAATCCCATTCTGGGCAGGTTATCGTTTCGACCGACCTTCCCACCATTTCCTTTCCATTTGCAGATTCAGGCAACATTTGGGTATCGAGAGCAGAAGATTGAATTCTGGGTATTATGGCCCCATAACGGCCATGTAAATTCTTTGAAAGAATTACCCCATTCCAAAGGTGTACGTTGGGATCATGATTAAAAGAATTCTTTGGTTGAAGATTCGTTACTGAGCAGGCCAAAACCTTGATAGATCGCCAGGAGAGGTCTTTGATGAATTACGCTGAATTGTTCCAGGTCAAACCAGGAAGCAAAGTGAAGTTGGACGAGATTGACCCTAATTTCGCGGCGAAGTACGAGAACGAGGCCGCAGCAGACGCCAAGTTACAGAAATACACCCGGAAGCTGCGCGATTTGCAGTACATGCTCTACGCCGAAGGCCGGCGTTCCCTGCTGATCTGTTTGCAGGGATTGGATACCTCCGGCAAGGACGGCACCATTAACCACGTGCTGGGCGCCATGAACCCCCAGGGGACCCGGGTTCACGCTTTCAAGACCCCTTCCAGGGAAGAAGCGGCCCACGATTTCCTATGGCGGATTGAGCAGCGGGCGCCGGCTAAGGGCGAGGTGGTTATTTTCAACCGCTCGCACTACGAAGACGTTCTGGTGGTTCGAGTCCACAACCTTGTTCCCGACAAAGTCTGGTCGAAGCGTTATGACCTGATCAACGCCTTCGAGAAGGGCCTGGAGGCCAATGGGACGCACGTCCTCAAGTTTTTTCTCCACATCAGCAAGGACGAGCAACTCCGGCGATTCAAGCAGCGACTCGACGAACCCCAAAGCCGCTGGAAAATCAGCGAGGCAGACTACGAGGAACGCAAGTTCTGGAAGGATTACCAGGAGGCCTACCAAGATGCGCTGAGCCGGACCAGCACCAAGCATGCGCCGTGGTTCGTCATTCCAGCCAATCACAAATGGTTCCGCAACCTGGTGATCTCCCGGATGGTGGCCGAAAGCCTCGAATCCCTAAAGATGAAATTCCCGGAACCCACCGTGAACATCAAAGACATCAAGCGGAGGTACCACGCCGCAGAGAAGGAAAAGGACCGATAATGATCTGGGCGCGATGAGAAAGGCATCCCGATGCTCTTTCAGAAATACCTGGAGCTGGGAGGCAGATTGTTGGACTTCAACCTGGACCCTTACTTCAACAACGCCTTAGACGTGATCAATTTCGTATACCTGCCTCAACCCAACCGGCGGCTCCTTGAATTTTTCGTGGGGAGAGATTGCGCACCCCGGTACCTTGCATCTGGAGGTGGACAGGCTTCGCTGCAACATGACAGGGCTGAAGGATGGGGCGAAAAAGGGGTGTGCTGGGGAAGGGTGCTAAAGAATGGCGGGCAGCCGTTTTCACCCATGGTCATGGATTTCTGATGAAAGCTGCCCTAAGACTGGTCTTCTATGCTTGGCTGAGCTATAATTTATATTTATCGAAGTCATCCACTATTGCGCCCAGGCATGCCGCCGAGCGAGGAAATCAGTAGCCTAGGAATCTCGGAAACGATCGGAAATGCTTGAACAAGTCGATTTGACACTGAACATATCAAAAAAAGAGTATAACAAGCTCGTTGAGCAGCTCGGGTACCGGCTCGGTGAACTCCAGCGACGATGCCGCGATGCGGGGATCCCCCTCGTCGTCGTTCTCGAGGGGTGGGACGCCGCAGGCAAAGGAGGAAGCGTGAACCAGCTCGTGCGTCTCATCGACCCCCGAGGGTTCAAGGTCTACGCGACGGGGGCGGCGACGGAAAACGAGCGAATGCGGCCCTTCCTCTGGCGTTTTGCCATCCGCATGCCCCACCGCGGTTTCATGGCGATATTTATCCGGTCCTGGTACGGCCGGGTGCTCGTCGAACGTGTCGAGAAGCTCGCTCCGGAAGATGAGTGGCGCAGCTCCTATGAGGTCATCAATGCCTTTGAACGACAACTCGTGGACGACGGTACGGTGCTCTTCAAGTTCTGGGTGCATATCAGCAAGAAAGAGCAGCGTCGACGGCTGCGCAGGCTGGAGAAAGATCCCTACGAGTCGTGGAAGATCAAGCCGGCGAGCTGGGAGAGTCATAATAACTACAGAGCTTATGGCGAAGCTGTCGAGGAGATGCTCCAGCAGACCTCGAATCCCGCCGCCCCATGGACGATTGTCGAAGCAGAGGATAAATACTTCGGGAGGCTAAAAATATACGAAACTCTCGCCCGGGCGATGGAAGGGGCGCTCAGCGAGCGGGAGCGGATGGCCAAAATCAAAAAGTCCTATGGCTTTCACGTCGATCCGAGTGCCTACCGCACGATTGTGTTGAAGAGCGAGCGGTTCCTGAAACGATACGACCTCACGAAGAAGATCCAAGCCCGCAAGAAATACAAGGAGCGTCTCGACCGCCTCCAGGCGGAGGCCCGCCAGGTGCACAACCGGCTCTTCCTCGAGCAGATCGCCGCGGTGGTGGTATTCGAAGGATGGGATGCGGCGGGGAAAGGCGGGGCGATCAAGCGACTCGTTGCCCAGCTCGAAACCCGGTGTTTCGAGGTGGTAACGACTCACAGGCCCACGAGCGAGGAGCTCGCGGAGCATTACCTTCGGAGATTCTGGAAGAACATCCCCAAGGCAGGGCTCCTGGCGATCTTCGACCGGAGCTGGTACGGGCGCGTTCTTGTCGAACGCGTTGAAGGATTCTGCACGACGGTGGCGTGGCAGCGAGCGTATAAGGAGATCAACGAATTCGAGAAAATGCTCGCGGACGATGGGATCCTGATCGTCAAGTTCTGGCTGCAGATCGACAACGAGGAACAGCTCCGGAGGTTCAAGGCCCGTGAGGAGACCCCCTATAAAAAATGGAAGATCTCCGACGAGGACTGGCGGAACCGCGGAAAGTGGGAGGAATACGAGATGGCCGTGGCGGATATGATCCAGAAAACATCGACCACCTACGCCCCCTGGACGGTCGTCGCCTCCAATGATAAATATTATTCCCGCATCAAGGTGCTGGAAACGTTTATCGAAACGGTTTCGGCNNGAATCATGACCGCGGAAAAACAAGCAACGGATCTCTTACCCCAGGCGGATATCGACCTCGGCAATCCATCCCTCTATATCAACCGGGAACTTTCCTGGCTCGAATTCAACCGGCGAGTGCTCGAAGAGGCCCAGGACCCCCTGACTCCATCGCTTGAAAAGCTAAA
>PMCE01000432.1 GCA_003154025.1 Syntrophaceae bacterium | reverse complement strand
ACTTTCGGGGGCCTCAAGGCCGTCCACTCTTTGAACCTGTCTTTAGAAAAAGGCGAAATCCTGGGACTGATCGGCCCCAACGGGGCGGGCAAGACCACGGTCTTCAATTTGATCTCCGGGCTCCTGCCGCCTTCGGAAGGGAGCATCCGGTTTAAAGGGAATGAGATTACCCGCCTGCAGCCCAACCGGATCTGTAAAAGCGGGCTGGCCCGGACTTTCCAGATCACCAAGCCTTTCGGCGACATCACCGCCCACCGGAACGTGATGATCGGAGCCTTCAATCAGACTCCCCGCGTTTCCGAGGCGGAGAAGATTGCCGACCGGGTTCTGGAAGCCACCCTTTTGAGCGGGAAGCGCGATGTCCTGGGCAAGAGCCTCAGCGTCCCGGAACGGAAGCGGCTGGAGCTGGCCAGGGCCCTGGCCACCGGCCCCCAGCTGCTGTTGCTGGATGAGCCCATGGCGGGGTTGACCCCTACGGAGGTGGATGAGCTGACCGAAATCCTGCTGCGCATCTGGAAAGATGGGATCACCATCCTCCTCATTGAACATGTGCTCCAGGCGGTTATGAACCTCTCGCATCGGATCGCCGTCCTCGATGAGGGAAAAAAAATTGCCGAAGGAACGCCGAACGAGATCGCTAAGAACCCCAAAGTGATCGAGGCTTATTTAGGGGAAGAGTATGTCCTTGCTCAAGGTTGATCGTATCCAGGCGGCTTACGGAGAAGTACAGGTCCTGAACGCGGTCTCCATGCGTGTGGAGAAGGATGAGATCATTTCTCTCATCGGGGCCAACGGGGCCGGGAAGACCACGACGGTCAAGACGATTGCGGGATTTTTGCATCCTTTCCAGGGGACGGTGACCTTCGCCGACCAGCGCATCGACCACCTGCCGCCGTATAAAATCACCGAGATCGGGATCTCCCACATTCCGGAGGGGCGCAAACTTTTCTCCTCCATGACCGTGAAAGAGAACCTCATCATGGGCTCTTACCTTCCGGAGCCCAAGAAGCTCCGGAAGGAATCCATGGAGAGGATGATGGGCCTTTTTCCCATTCTCCGGGAGCGGAGCGGTCAAGTGGCCGGCACGCTGAGCGGCGGCGAGCAGCAGATGGTGGCCATCAGCAGGGGGTTGATGTCCCGCCCCAAGTTGTTGATGCTGGATGAGCCATCCCTGGGACTGGCCCCCTTGATGGTTCGGCGCATTCTAGACACGGTACAGCAGCTGAACGGCCAGGGGATGACCATTCTGCTCGTGGAGCAGAATGTGATCCAAAGCCTCAAGCTTTCTCACCGCGCCTACATCCTGGAACGCGGAGCGGTGGTGCTGGAGGGGACAGGCGCCGAGCTGCTGGCCAATCCCCATATGCAGAAAGCCTATCTCGGTTTGAAATAGCAGCGGGAAATCGACCTTCCGTACCTGCGGCGGAGCCGGGCGTTTACCGGAGGAAATGAGGATTCACTTCCGGGGGACTAAATGAAATGAAGGAACCAGGGCAGGACCCGAGAAAGGTTTTCAAAAGAGAGAGGTGTGAGCGTGATCGAAAAGCTAGCGGAACTGGTGAACGCGGATGAGCGACTCGGTTGGCGGCCGGAAATGAGCCCGCCGGTTGCCTGGAAGATTGAGAAGGAGCGCCTGAATCCGACGAGTCACAGGGCCCACCAGGGCTTTGGCATTCCAAAAAGGCCGCCGAAAAAGGAAACTTGGGCGGACGGAGGAGAGGAGATCATGAAAGAAACAACCGGCTTCAGAAGGAGTTTGGGGTTCAAGGGGCTCATTTCCATTTTTGCCCTGGCGGCGTTGGTTCTCGGCGGCACGGGGACCGGTTTTGCCGCCGAAAAAGAGATCAAGGTGGGAATTGATGTGGGGCTCACGGGAGGAACATCGGCTTACGGAAAGAGAGCCTGGAACACGTACCAGATGATCTTCGATGAGGTCAATGCCGCCGGGGGCATCAAATCCATGGGCGGGGCCAAGATCAAGGCCATGCTGTTAGACCACCAGAGCAAGCCCGACATCGCCGGCTCCAACGCCGAGAAGCTGATCCGGGACGGCGCGGCCATCGTCATGGGTACCAATTCCAGCGACTGCACCATGGTGGCCAGCCAGGTCTGCCAGCGGGCGAAAATCCCCTTCATCAGCAGTTCCGACCTGGATACGATGATCGTCGAGCGGGGGTTCGATTACGTTTTCCGAACCTGTCCCGGAGCCTATGAATTCGCGGAGGCGGCCCTTCAATTCAGCCAGTGGGCCGGGAAGAAGGCCGGTAAGACTCCGCAAAAGGTAGCCATCGTCGTCGTTCAGACGGCGTCCGGAATGGCCCTCCTGAAAATGTGGGAAAATATGCTCCCCAAGGTGTATACCGTGGTCTACAAGGAATCCTATCCTCAAGCCCAGCAGGATTTCACCGGCATGGTTTCCAAGATGAAGGGGCTGGGTGTTGAGTTTGTCTTTCAGCAGGCCTTCCCGTCAGATGCCGTTTTGGTGACCCGGTCCTACAAGGAAATGGGTTTCAACCCCATGGGTTTCATCGGAACCGATGCCGGCCACGATATCATTATGTACCGGGAGAACCTGGGGAAGGACGCCGACTATACTTTTTGCACCACCCAGTGGTCTTCCACCCTGAAGGTCCCGAAGCTCAAAGAGACCATGGCCAAATACCAGGCCCGCTTCGGCATTGAGTACCAGGTGACGGATGCCACCGTGGGCAACGCGGCCAGCGTCCTGATCGACGCCCTGGAGCGGGGCGGCAGCGATAATCCCGTCAAGTTGCGGGATGCCCTGAAATCCACCGACATCAATGTGGGGCAGTATTGGTACTTCGTACCGGACGGCTGTAAGTTTGACGCCAAGAACCAGAACATGAAGCAGAAACCGGTGACGACCCAATTCTTTGCCGGCAAAGATGAATGCGTGTTTCCCGAGGGCTATGCCTCCGCCAAGGCCGTTTTCCCCATTCCGCCTTGGGAGAAGCGGTAGTCCCCCGACCTCCGGCGGAGCCGGAAGTTTGAAAACCTGAACCGCTCAAGGGCGGATCGAAACCGGAGGCGCCAGAGGCGACTGGGGCTTAAAGGGCATTGCCCGCAAAAGGCATCGGGCGTTGATTCCGGATTGCGGATTGGGGAATTCTATTTTTCCCAATCCGCATTCGGCAACCGGCCTGAAAGAGACCTTTTCAAGCCTTGCTTCCATCCGAGATCGGGGTTGATTCCGAATGCCGGCGACATCCTAATTTGTTCATCCAGATGGTGATGGCCTGGATCTGAGACATCCGTGCAGAATGTGCATTGATCATGGCATCGGGTCAAAGCACGTTTAACACGAATATTCCCTCGCCCCCTTGCGGGTGCCAACATCAAATGCTAATAAAATAGACCTGGACCACGCCTCTCCTACGGAGGGCTGGAACCCCTCTTTGCCCAATTGGCAGCCCAATTGCAGCCCAATTGGCAGTTGACAGGATTGTGGCATTGTTATAAATTCCCATCAGAAATAGGATGAATCGTTAAACCAAACTTCGGGGTACCGGAGGGCGGAAAGCCACGGGTCCAAGAAGAAACAAAGTTTCTTACCATTAGCCATCAGGTGCCGGCTTTCGGCTTAAGGATCGAAAATTTTCTTCCTTTTGGTCGATAGCTGAAGGGTGTTAGCTAATAGTAATTTGCGGATGCAAATTTATGGATTGCCGGGTTGCCGAAAACTACTGGGATAACCGGGTTTCATGTCAATTTCCCGGCATGGAACCCGGTTTTTTTTGACCGGGGGTGGTTTTATAGAAGTCTAACTGCGGAAGCTAAAAAGAAGGGGGAATCATTCCCCTGGAGTGGGAGAACATGGAAGCCCCTGCAACAGGCCAGAAGATACCAAGCAAGGAAGCCATTCTGATCGTCGATGATGAATTCGGCCCGAGAGAATCCTTGAGGATGATTCTGAAGGCCCTCTATGAGGTCTATACGGCGTCCGACGGCCAGGAAGCATTACGGGTAATCAGCGAGAGGGATATTGATGTTGTAACCCTGGACTTAAACATGCCGGGGCTTTCCGGCATCGAGGTCCTGAAGGAGATAAAAAAACTTCGGCCGGAAGCGGAAGTCATCGTCATCACCGGGTATGGATCGCTTGGAAATGCTTCTGAAGCGATCCGGCTTGGAGCAGGAAATTTCATTTCCAAGCCTTTTAACGTTTCCGAAATCATTTCCGCCGTGGTAAGAGCCATTGAGCGGCGGCGTTATAATTTAAGGATTAGGAGCTTATCGGAGAGAATCCCAAAACTTGGTTCTACCGACAACGATGTTCATGAAACTGATAAGAAAAAGGAGGAGTAGCCTAAATCTATCAAAAATATTCTTACGGTGCTCGGCATTTCAGGCGTCAGTAAAGAGAGAGCGGTGTGGCGGGAGTGATCGAAGGTTTTATGCAACGTTCCCCGGGACCTTCAGGACACGACGTCCCCCAAACGCCACCCCGCACCATCGCCAGTATCGGCATCAGCGGTTAGACCGCAAAGCTAATGCAAACGACGTAAATATTGTTACCGTCATCGCGAGCCCGAAGGACCCGGCAATCTCGTCTTTGTTTGAGATTGCTTCGTTGCCTCGCTCCTCGCAATGACCCGCTATTTGTTTCGTTTGTATTAGCCAAACTATCACCAAGGGAGAGACTACCATGATCTGCATGTTGATTGAAGTCCACATCAAGCCGTCGGCGCTCGACGAGTTTCTAAAGATCATCAAGCACGATGCCGTGCATTCGGAAGGCGACGAGCCGGGATGCCTGCGCTTCGATGTGCTGCGCGACAACGATGACCCATTGAAGTTCTTCTTCTACGAGGTCTACAGGGATGAGGCGGCGAGACTAGCCCACCGGGAGATGCCGCACTACGCCGAGTGGGCGAAGTTCGTAAAACACGGCCTGGACCGGGAGGTCGTGCGGCACGAAACAACTAATTTCCATCCGAAGGACGCCGAGTGGCGGTAGGTAGCCGACCCTCGCAGAGACGGAGGGCGTCTCCCCGAAGTCTTTAGGTACGTCGGCGGGGGTGAAGAGAGACACTCAGAAACCCGGGGAGGGGGACGCAGTTCAAATCTATCAAAAATATTCTTAGGATGTTCAGCCTTTCAGGTGGCGATAAAGAGAGAGGGGTTTGGCGGGAGTGATTGAAGGTTCTGAACAATGTCCCGCAAGAAGAATATCTTCTGGAGGTTAGAGAAAAAGAGAGGAGGGAGAAAAATGATCGAGGCTCGAGGTTTAAAAATGAAAGTCGTTTTCATATCGATATTTTCCCTTCTTCTCTTTTCGCCCGCTCTAGGAGC
>PMCE01000400.1 GCA_003154025.1 Syntrophaceae bacterium | reverse complement strand
GCCTGAAGAAGGTCATCCAGACCAACGACGCGGACGTGGACTACCGCGGCCTGATTTACATCACCGACCGTGCCGGAACGGGGTTGCACATTCTGGAATATACCGGAATTAAATGAAGATCAAAGAGGGGGGAGGGGCTTTCCCCTAACCCTCTTTCCTGGATCGGGGTCTGCCTTCCGCCTTTTTTTCCCTTGCGACAAATTTGAAAAACGACGACCACCGGTAAAAAGGCGCAAAAAAGGGCAGGGCCATGATGATGGCCCTGCCCTCGCCTCTTACTCTTTGGCGGCTTGTTTTGATGATCAAAGGTAGGAGTTATTACCGCTTGCGCATTGCCGTATTCATGCACGAAATCGGCTTTCCCCCCTTGATTCTCCCACCATTATCACTTCCTTGATTTCTCTCGGCCACTCCCCTGAAGAAACTTCCAGGCTCGCTCTTCGGCGAAAAGGTTACTCATTATATTTTTTCTTCCACATATCGAATTCCGCGTTCACCTTCTGACGGATCCCCGGATCCAAGACCAGACGCAGGCCCGTGGCGGCCATCACTTTCCCGACCAGGATCAAGCCTTTATGCCCCTGCTCCGTGATGGTGATATTCGCGTTCTCCGCCGAGTGGCCGGGAGTCTTCTCCGTGCAGCCTCCTTCCGTTCCGATCTTCACCTGAAGGCCAGGGACTAATTTCGAGGCCATGCCCGTCTCATCCCACCCGCCCGCGTCCGGGGGAATCGCCTTAGGCCGGACATCAATCCCGCCATACTCCATGGCGTACTGGAAGCCCACATCGTTGAGGGCTCCGACGCTGATGCCGGGGACGTATTTCCCGTAGAGGTCGATTTCCACCTTGGTTCCTGTGGCCAGAGCCGCTCCCCGGGCGATATTGTTGAGCTGCTCCACCTTGGCGTCGATCATCTCCTGGGCCTTTTTGGGGCTCACCCGGGGGGCCAGGGCGGAGGGGATATCGTCGATAAAGTAACGGATCCAGAGCGTGGCCGAAGCCATCTCCGGGATGACATTGGGAGCTACTCCGCCGTCGGATACCACACCCATAAATCGAAACTGAGGCTCGGAGAGCTGCCGCAGCATATTCATTCCGTTGAAGGTCTGAAGTACGGCATCCAGGGCGCTGGCCCCCTGCCAGGGGCGGGAGGCATGGGCCGATTTGCCGGTGAAGGTGTATTTCATCTGCCGGATCGACCCGCAGCAGCAGGCGAACCCTCCGGCCTCCCGTTCCGTCCAATTGTAGGTGCCATGATTCCGGATGATGAAATCGATCCCGTTGAAATACCCCGCATCCGCCATGAGCGCCTTGCTGGGCGGNNACTTTAGCCAAGGCCACCGCCGCCCCCACGCCGGCAGGCCCCTGGATGTTGTGCTGGCAACCGTGGAAGGGCGGGTTGCCTCGAAGGGCATCGTACTCCACCAGGAAAGCGATCACCGGGGATTCGCTCTTCCCCTTGTACCTCGCCTTAAAAGCGGTTGGGAGGCCCGCCGGCCCTTTGTAATCTTTGGTCAGGCCCCCGATGATTTTCATCTTATCGATATTCGCGGGAAGGTTCGGGACATTCATCTCCACCGCGAAGCCGAACTTTTTCAACTCCCCGGTCAGCATCTCCGAGGCTTTGAATTCGAGGAACCCCGATTCCGGATTATGGTACATCCAGTCGGTCATCTCGACCATCCGTGCGCTCATGCCATCCACTTTGGCGTCCATGGTCTTCCTCAAAGCCGTCATCTGCTCGGTCTCGGGAGGAATGACCTGCAACTTCTCCGCCCCAAACGCGCCGGCCCCTACGGCCAGGCAAAAACAAATTCCCAAAAGCAAACCCAACACCCTCATCTTCTTCATGGCTCCTCCTTTTACTCATGCCCAAACTCGGCCTGCCAATAGCACAAAGTTTTCTTCCAGGCCGAAGAATTTCCGAACTTTCCGGCAGAAGGTCGCATTAAGGGGAAGGCGCTACCTTCCCTATCGATTACCGATTACCTCCCGGAATCTATACCTATGGACAATTTATTTCAAGCAAGGATGATACGGTCAGGAAGGTTGTAGGGGCACGCTGCAGCGTGCCCCTACGATTATGAAGAAAGGGATCACCTTTTTGCCAGCATGTGGGTAATCATTGCGTACGAATCCCTATTCCTCCTTCAGCCCCAACCCTCGGATCAAACCTCCTACTTCCTCATTCATCTGAACCAGGTGCTTGGCCAGATCTTCGGGGCCGCGATAGAGCGCTGGTTGGTCTAATTGCCTGCTGACTCTGATGAAATCCGGATCATCCATGCTCTTTTTGAATGCGCCGTGAAGGGTTTCCACGATCTGGGGGGAAAGACCTTTGGGTCCCGCGATCGAAATGAGGCTGGCGGCGGTCATGTCCTGGCCCAGGTCGAGGAGCGTGGGGGCATTGGGNNAAGGGGATATGGGTCCATTTGATCTTTTCTTTCAAAGCCAGTCGTTCCATGACCAGGTGCTGCGGGCTGCCGGACCCGGCGGTGCTGTAGCGAATCTTTCCGGGGTTGTTCTTGGCGTAGTCGATGAATTCCTGGAAGGTTTTCCAGGGGGAATCGGCTTTCACCACCAGGCCGTACAGATACAAAGCGTATTGCATGATGGGGGTGAAGTCCTTGGCCGTATCGTAAGGAACCTTGCGCATGTGCTGGCTCAAGACCGCCCCGCTGCCCAGGATCCCGATGGTGTAACCATCGGGCTTTTCGGTCTTAAGGGTGGCCACGGCCACGGCGGAAGCTCCGCCGGGTTTGTTCACTACCACGATGGGCTGCCCGAGGATCTTGCCGGCAGTTATAACCAGGGGCCGGGCGCAGACATCCGTGGCACCTCCGGCCGGGAAGCCGATGAGGAAGTTGATGGGTTTGGCGGGGTATTTCTGCTGGGCCCAGACGACTTCGGAGAAAAAGGTCGCCGAAAAAAGGATCCCCAAAAGGGCGGCCATCCACAAAAAGCTTTTCCCTCTGCCCTGCCCTGCCAAATCAAAAGGCCTGCTTCCCATGGCTAAACCCTCCTTCCATTCCTTGGGCTTTTTATTTTCCCGGAGAGATCATGAATGATAGGCCATTTGCTCCTGTAGGACAAGAGCCATGATTTTGGACCGCAAAAGAGGGGGCTCGATTCTTTCGCTGTGGAGTCATCCAAATTGGCGAAGTGAAGGATTCGCCCCGAGCATCCTTAATATGTTTCGGCCTTTTCCGCCTCTTTCCTTGTTCCTTGAACCTTGTTCCTAGCTCCTTTCCCCCTCTTCGAGTGCGCTCTGGTACTCCTTCCACAAAAATTCTTTCCTCACTCCATGATCGATGAAATCCCAGGGGAGGAGTTCTTCGTAAGTTCGCTGGCGGTAAACATAGAAATCGGGGTTCAGGTCCACGGTGCGGTAGGCCTGCGGCCAACTCCCGTTCAGCTCATGGGCAGCCAGGAGGATCTTTCCCACCCGCCGGTCTCCGCGCGACAGGAGGGTCTGCAGGTAGGCCCACTTGGGGAGATCGGCGGTCACGGAAATATTCCGGTCCTTGCGAAAGCCGTCTTTAATCCACTTGATCTTCTCCGTCAAGCCGGATAGATCTTCGAAGGGATGCCATTGGAACGGGGTTCCGGGTTTGGGGACGAAAGAGTTCAGACTGACGGTGATCCTTTCCGCCTTCTTTTTGGCGGAGGATTTCAACAGGGCGTGATGCTGGATCTTCCGGGTCAGGTCGATGATGGCCTTCACATCTTCCCTTCGTTCTTCCGGAAGTCCCACCATAAAGTAGAGGCGAAAATTCTTGAAGCCGCGCTCGGCCAGGGTCTCCGCCGCCCGCAGGATGGCCTCTTCCGTAAATCCCTTCCTGATGATTCGCCGCATCCTCTCCGAGCCCGCCTCCGGGGCCAGAGTGATCGTCTTCTGCCCGCTCTGAAAGGCCAGGTCGGCGAGTTCGGGAGAGAGGGAATCGACCCTCAGGGAGGAGAAGGAAAGGGGAATTTGGCCCCGCAATATCTCCCGCCCAAGGGGGATGATCCCGGGATAATCGGAGATGGCCGCCCCCACCAGCCCGACCTTCTGGGCGCTTCCTCTTCCCAGGGCCGCGGCCTTCTCCAGCTCTTCTGCCTCCCGATGGCGATAGGGAAAATAGGCGTAGCACCCGGCGCAGAAACGGCATCCTCTCCGGCATCCCCGGCTGAGTTCCAGGAGGAGCATGTTCGATAGTTCGGTGTTGGGGGTGACGATCGGGGAAACCGTGACCGAAGCATTCAGGTCCCTGAGCCAGGCCCTCTTCACCCGGGAAGGAAGACCATCCTTCGACGTGAAGGACTCGATGGTCCCGTCGGTCCTGTAGTTTACCGAGTAGAACTGGGGAACGTAGATTCCTTCCAGGCCGGCTAATTCAGATAACAAGGCTTCTTTCGATAAACTTTTCTCCCGGCCTTTGCGCAGGGTTTCGGTGAGAGGCCCGATCAGTTCTTCCGCCTCGCCGATCACGAAGAAATCCACGAAATCTCCCAGCGGCTCCGGGTTCATCATGATCGAGGCCCCGCCGGCCATGACCAGAGGGTCGCTATCCCTGCGATCCTTTCTCAATAGGGGAATCCCGGCCAGGTCCATCATCGTAAGGAGATGGGGGTAATCATTTTCATACGAGACGGAAAAGGCCAGGATGTCGAACGATCGCACCGGCCATTGCGACTCCAGGGAGAAAAGGGGGGTGCCGGTCCGGCGGTATTCGGGAATGTCCTCCGGGTCCGGCAGAAAGACGCGCTGGCAGACGGTGCCGGGCGCCTGGTTGAAGAGCCAGTAGACCGCCTGGAACCCCAGGTTGGACATGGCCGTGTAATACCGGTTGGGAAAGGCCAGGACGATGGAGAGATTCCCTCCCCGGTCTTTGAACTCGGGGAGGGGCAGGATTTGGTGCTCCTGGGAAAGGAGGTGGCGGGCTTTGTCGATCAGCTTGCGGGACATAAAGACAGCGATCAGCTCTCAGCCATCAGCTAAAGAAGGTGATTTGTTAGCTGACCGCTGATAGCTGCTTTTTTAATCCGCTTGTTTGCGCAAGAAAGTGGGGATGTCGTACTCGTCTTCTCCGGCCACGTTCTTGGGAACTCGTCCCCGGGCGTTTTTGGCGATCCGCTCCTGGATCTCGGAAGATTTCTCCGACCGGATAAAAGCGGGGATCTCCCGATTCTCCTCCTTGCGGGCGAAGTTCACCACCACCTTTTCCCGCTCCTGGGCCATGGGCATGGCCTCGGGAACCTGTTCCTCCTTGCTCTCCGCCCTTCCGAAGCCCGTGGCGATCACCGTGATCCGCATCTCGTCCTTCATCTTTTCGTCGATCACCGCCCCGAAGATGATATTGGCGTCCTCGTGGGCCTCTTCCTGGATGAGCATGCAGGCTTCGTTGACTTCGAAGATTCCCATGTCCGGCCCGCCGGTTACGCTGATCAGGATTCCCCGGGCGCCGGTGATGGTGATGTCTTCCAGCAGGGGGCTGGAGATGGCCCGCTGGGCCGCCTCCACCGCGCGCTTCTCTCCGCTGGCCGCCCCCGTCCCCATGAGCGCCATGCCCATCTCGCCCATCACCGTCCGCACGTCGGCGAAGTCCAGGTTGATCAGCCCTTCCACGGTGATCAGGTCGGAGATTCCCTGCACCGCCTGGAGCAGGACCTCGTCGGCCTTGCGGAAAGCCTCCAGCAGGGACATGTCTTTGCCGGCGATGTTGAGGAGCCTCTGGTTGGGGATGGTGATCAGGGTGTCCACGCACTTGCGCAGCTCCTTCAACCCCTCGTCGGCCTGGCGCTGTCTCTTTTTNNCCCCCGGTTCCGGTTCCACCGCCCATTCCGGCGGTGATGAAGACCATGTCCGCTCCGGACAGGATCTCATGGAGACGGTCGCGGTCCTCCAGCGTGGCGTTCCTCCCGATTTCGGGCAACGCTCCCGCCCCCAGTCCTTTGGTCAGAGTGGCTCCCAGCTGTACTTTGACCGGGGCACTGCACGCCGTCAGGGCCTGGGCATCGGTGTTGGCCCCAATGAATTCCACCCCTTTCAGGCCCGACTTGATCATGGTATTGACGGCGTTGCATCCGCCCCCGCCGATCCCCACCACCTTCAAGTTGGCCCCGGACTTTTGATTCTCTTCCATTTCAAACATCCCCCCACCTCCTTAAAAGCAATTTCGCATTGCGCATTGCGAATTGTAAATTGAATTCTCACTCCCTGCTCCCCTCTCGCGGTGCCCGGAGGGTTTGAAGCAACACTTTGAAACTTGTAGAGCGCGATTTACATTTATTAAGGGCAAAGGGTCAAGTTCTTTCCCCATGTTCCCCGTAATTCCCAATCGGCAATCCCTCATCGTTTGGCCGTTTTTCAATGCGCAATTCGAAATGCGAAATGCGCAATGGGTTAGGTGAATTCCCCAAACCACCTTTTCACTCGCTGCCCCACCCTTCCCCAGAACTTTCTTTCTGCGCCCTTGAAGCGGCCCGCCGAACCGCGGCGCCTGCCGTACTGGATGAGGCCCACCGCGGCGGCGTACATGGGGCTGTTGACCACGTCCATGAGGCCCCCCACCCCGGACGGGTATCCCCGCCGGACGGGCAGGTTGAAAATCTGCTCCACCAATTCCGGCAGCCCTTCCAGGGAGGCCGTCCCTCCGGTGAGCACGACCCCCGAGGGGATCAGGTTCTCGTACCCCGATTTGCCGATCTCCCGGTGGACGAGGGTAAAGATCTCCTCCATCCGGGGCTCGATGATCTCGGACAGAATCTGCCGCGATAGCGACCGCGCCCGCCGCCCCCCGACGCTGGGCACCTCGATGGTCTCTTCCTTCTTTACCATGGAGGTCAAAGCGCAGCCGTACTTGGTCTTGATCTTCTCCGACTCCACCAGCGGCGTCCTCAGGCCCACGGCGATGTCGTTGGTCACCTGGTTGCCCCCCAGCCCCAGGCTGGAGGTATGGCGGACCGCCCCCATGGAGTAGACGATGCAGTCCGTGGTTCCACCCCCGATGTCCACCAGGGCCACGCCCAGCTCCTTTTCGTCGGGAACCAGCACGGCCTCGCTGGCCGCCAGTTGCTCCAGGACGATGTCGTTGACCTCCAGGCCCGTGCGGTTGCAGCAACGGATGATGTTCTGGGTCGAGGTCCCGGCCCCCGTCACGATATGCACCTTGGCTTCCAGCCGGACCCCGGACATCCCCAGGGGCTCCATGATCCCGTCCTGGTCGTCCACGATGAACTCCTGGGGAAGCACGTGAAGGACCTCCCGGTCGTTGGGAATGGCCACGGCCCGGGCGGCATCGATGACCCGCTTGACGTCGTTGTCGGTCACTTCCCGGTTCTTCACCGCCACCACCCCATGGCTGTTGAACCCCCGGATGTGGCTCCCGGCGATTCCGCAGTAGACGGCACTGATCTCCGTCCCGGCCATCAGCTCCGCCTCTTCCACCGCCTTGCGGATGGATTCCACGGTGGCATCAATGTTGATGATCACCCCCTTGCGCATTCCCTTGGAGGGATGAGTGCCGATGCCGATGATGTCCACCCCGGAGTCCGTCACCTCTCCCACGATGGCGCAGATCTTGGTGGTCCCGATGTCCAGCCCGACGATGACGTTCTCTTTCTTTCCTTTTTTAGCCATAGGGGTTCTCCCCTTTTGTATTCCGCCGTTCAAACCCACCCCCCGCCGAGCTAAGCGACCGACGGGGGCGCGACCCAAAGAAAATGCTTATCATGCCCGGAGTGCGGAAAGTGCTCAAAATTTACCCTCAGACTTGCCTATCAAAAAAGGTTGATTCGACCCTGCGCCTACCCGACGAACCGACTACGCGACTCGGACTAGGACTTGCGGGTTTTCTCCGGTTTGCTCTCCTTCATTTTTACCACGACTTTCTTGGGATAGTCGAGAGCCAGATACTCCACGCCGCGCCACTTGCTCCTCAGGTCCGGCAGGACCTTCTCCAGCCGGTTCAGCTTGTCCGCATAATCCCCCATGCCCACTTTAATGGGCACCCCTCCGGTCAGGGTGTAGATCGTCAAACCGTTCTTTTTGCTCAAGTGGATTTCGGAAATTTCCTGAAACGTGAATATCTTCCGCCCTCCCATTTGATCCAGGAGCTCCAGGGCCTGCCGGAATAACTCCATGGCCTTGGGCTCTCTTTGCTTCCACTCCTGGAGGGTCAACCCCGTGAGAACGGGGAAGTCCATTTTCTCCTTTGGCTCGGCCTTTTTGAAAGCCTCGCCGTTCCGGTCCAGCAGGTACAGCTCATCCAGCAGAATCAAAGCTCGGGGGACCCGTTCCTGAACCTCGATGATCAGCGCCCTCCCGGAAACATCCCGGTGCACCTTCGCCTTCTCCACCCAGGGGTGCTGGGCCAGGCGGTGGTTCACTTCCTGCAGGTCCAGGTTGAACAGGTTGGACCGGAAATCAACTTTGGCCAGGTCCAGGAGTTCGGATTCCACGATGTTCATACATCCCATGATCTTCACTTCACCGATGTTCAGCTGGCCGGAATTCTGGAAGTAGTGGTAGGCATTGAACCCCAGAAAGGTCAGGCTGCCCACGGTTGCCACGCTGAGGATCCCTTTCCCGACCCGGGCTCCCCAACTCTGCAGCCAGCTCTCTTTCTGTTTTCTGAGCTTTCTTCCCCGCCGATGTCTCCGGATCCGATACCTGCTGGCCATGCTCTCTTATCGGGCTATGACTTGCACGAATGATGCTCATGAAACCTTTTTTGCCGCTCACCCAGCCCTCCCCCCCCTTTACAAAAGAGAACGGGCGAGGGAATGGAACCTATATCTATTCTTTATCTATGCAGTGCCGGAGCCCCTTTTTTTTTGCACTGGGATCCTCAGCCGCGCCCCCATCAGAATCCGTTCGACCAGCTCCGGGAAGAGAATCCCCACCCCCCTGGCGATATCCGGCAGGAGGCTCAGGGGGGTCATCCCGGGCAGGGTATTGACTTCCAGGACGAAGAATTCTCCCGGCTCCCGGTAGAGAAGATCCACCCGTGTCCCCCCTTCACAGCCCAAAAGCCGGTGGGCCTGAACCCCGAGGTCCAGGGCCTTCTGGTATTCCATCTTGGGAAGGGGAGCGGGAAAGAGATGTTCCGCCAGCCCGTCCGTGTACTTGGCTTCGTAGTTGTAGAATTCGACCTTGGGGATAATCTCGATCGCCCCCAGGGCGACCTCATCCAGGATGCCCACCTGGATCTCCCGCCCCTTGATAAACTCCTCCACCAAGATTCCGCCCTCAAATCCAAAGGCTTTCTCCGCCGCCGGGAGGATACCTTGGGGATTGGAGACGATGGCCACGCCCACGCTCGACCCCTCCTGGCATGGCTTGATGACGATCGGAAGGGGGAAGGGAATTTTCAGGCGCTCCATCCCGCCCCCCGGCTGTCCGGCCAGGAAGATGGAGCGCGGAACGGGCAGACCGTTCTGCTGGAAGATCTGGCGGGAGACGGCCTTGTTCATGGCCAGGGCACTGGCCAGGATGCCAGAACCCGTGTAGGGAATGCGCATCATCTCCAGAAGCCCCTGTACCGAGCCGTCCTCTCCCAGCGAACCATGGAGGCCGATAAAAGCCGCTTCGATCTTCTCCTCCCGTAAGCGCTGGGCCAGAATTTCGTCGGCCTCCACGGGGACCGCGTTATAACTCAAATCCACCAAGGCCTTCAGAATGGCCCTTCCGGACATGAGGGACACCTCCCGCTCGGCCGACATCCCGCCCAGCAGCACCCCGATCCGTTTCCGTTTCAGCTCTTCTTTCGTCCACATAAAAAATGCCTAAAATTCGGAATGCCTAAATTGCCTAAAATCAAAAACAGTGTCAGTGAAAAACCCGATCCTTAATCCTGAGTCCTGAAACCTGATTCCTGAAGCCTTTTGCCCGTATTACCTTGAGCCTTGTGCCTGTCTCTTATTCGTCTTCCCCTATGACCTGGATCTCCATCTCCAGTTTTACGCCCTTCTCCTGGAAGACTTTTTCCTTGGCCCATTCGGCCAGGGTGAGGATGTCCCGGGCCCGGGCCTTTCCCAGGTTGACGATGAAGTTGGCGTGCTTGTCCGAGATCTGGGCATCCCGGAGGCGGGTTCCTTTCAGGCCTACCTCCTCGACCAACTGTCCCGCCGCCACCCGCGACGGGTTCTTGAACACGGACCCTGCACTCGGAAGGTGGAGGGGTTGGTTGGCGATCCTTTTCTGGAGGAACTCATCCATTTTGGACCGGATCGCCTGGCGGGTTCCGATCCGGAGACTGAATTTCCCCCCCAGGATCGCCCATCCTTTTTTCAGCTCCACCGCCCGGTAGGAAAACTGGAGCTCTTCCTTTCCCTTCGCGAGCAGGTTCCCCTCCGGGTCCATGAGCTGCAGCGATTGAAGGTGGTCCTTCATCTCGCTCCGGAACGCCCCGGCATTCATGAAGAGGGCGCCCCCCACCGAGCCGGGAATTCCGGCGGCCCACTCCATTCCGGTCAGGCTCTTCTCGCAGGCAAACTCCAGGAATCTTCCCAGGGGCTCCCCGGCCCCGGCCTGGAGCAGGCTTTCCGTCTCTCTCCGTTCCAATTCCGCAATCCCCTGAAACCCCCGGGAGAGAGAAATGGCCATCCCCCGGACGCCTCCGTCGCGGACCAGCAGGTTGGTTCCATTCCCCAAGAAGAAGAAGTGCACCTTCTCCTTGCGGCACCACTTCAGGGTCTTCCGCAGGTCCTCCGGGTCCGAGGGGAAAACCAAATAATCCACCGGCCCACCCACGCCGAAAGAGGTGTACTCGGAGAGGGGAACGGAGTAAAGGATCTCCCCCTTGATATCTTCCGCCAGGCTTATGGGATTTGACGCCATCATCGCTTTCTCTTGAGCTGTGGTATTGAAGTGCAGCGGTGTTGCCGTGCTGCGGTGCTGCCGTCAACTGCAGCACTTCGGCACAGCAGCACCGCAGCACTCTTTTATTCCTCCGGACTGTTCTTCTCCTTAAGTCTCTGGATCAAAGTCTCCCCCACCCTCCACACATCTCCCGCCCCCAGAGTGATGACCAGGTCCCCCGACCGCAGGCGGGGGAGCACCCGTTCCACGATTTGATTTTTATCCGGAACCAGGGTCACATCCTTGTGTCCGTGCCCTTTGATGCCTTCATAGAGGTCTTCCGCTTTCACTCCGGGGATGGGGTCTTCGCTGGCCGCGTAAATCCCGGTGAGAAAGAGAACGTCCGCCTGGTTGAAGGCGGTGAGGAACTCCTTGAAGAGGTCCCTCGTCCGGGTGTACCGGTGGGGCTGGAAGATCACCACGGTCCTCCGTTCCCATCCCCTCTTGGCCGCGCTCAGGGTGGCTTTGATCTCCGTGGGATGGTGGCCGTAGTCATCCACCACCATCACCCCTTCCCATTCTCCCTTGACCTGGAACCTTCGCTGCACGCCGCTGAACGAACCCAGGGCCTCTCTCACCACCTCAAAGCTCACGTCCAACTCGCGGGCCGTAGCCAGCGTGGCCAGGGCATTGTAAACGCTGTGTAGCCCGGGCATGCGAATGCTGATCTGGCCCAGCTCCCGGTCGTTCTCAAACGCCCGGAAGGTGGTCATGAGGCCCTGGAAAAATATGTCCGTGGCCCGGAAGTTGGCCTGAGTGGTCAAGCCATAGGTCACGAACCGTTTGGAGATCCGGGGGATCAGAGCCTGAACGTTTTCATGGTCCAGGCAGAGCACCGCCAGGCCGTAGAAGGGGACCTTGTTGACGAACTCCAGAAAGGCCGACTGGATCTCCTCCAGGTCGCGGTAATGGTCCAGGTGCTCCGGATCGATGTTGGTCACCACCGCGATCGTCGGGGTCAGTCTGAGAAAGGACCCGTCGCTCTCATCCGCTTCAGCGACCAGGAGTTCCCCCTGCCCCAGCTTGGCGTTGGACCCGAAGGCGTTCAGCTTCCCCCCGATCACCGCCGTGGGGTCCAGCCCCCCATGGGCCAGAACTGTGGCGATCATGGAGGTGGTGGTGGTCTTTCCATGGGTTCCGGCCACGGCGATGGCGTATTTCATCCGCATCAGCTCGGCCAGCATCTCCGCCCGGGGGATGACCGGGATGAGCCGCTCCTGGGCGGCCGCCACTTCGGGGTTGTTCCTGCGGACCGCGGAAGAGGTGACCACCACGTCGGCCTCCCGCAAATTCTCCGCCCGGTGGCCGAGGAAGATTTCGGCCCCCAGCCCCCGCAGGCGGTGGGTCGTATCGGACTCGGCCAGGTCCGACCCGGTCACCCGGTATCCCAGGTTCAGCAGAACCTCGGCGATCCCGCTCATGCCGATCCCGCCGATGCCCACGAAGTGCACCTTGCCGATCCGGTGCCTCATCCCAAAGGTCTTATGATTCATCTTTCACCATCGAGTAGCAGAGGTCCACGATCTTCTCCGCGGCCTGCGGCTGGGCCAGAACCGCGGCCCGCCCGCCCATCTTCTTCAATCTCTCCGGGTCGTCCTTGAGCTCCCGGACCATACGACTCAGGACCTGCCCGTTCATGTCTTTGTCGGCCACCATGAGGGCCGCGCCGGCCTCGACCAGGGCTTTGGCGTTGAGCGTCTGGTGGTCGTTGGCCGCATGCGGGTAGGGAACCAGTATGGCCGCCTTCCCCATGGCCATCAGTTCGAAGAGGGTCGTGGCCCCGGCCCGGCAGAGGATCAGGTCCGCCGCCGCATAGGCATGGTCCATGTCGTGAATGAACCGGTGGACTTCGGCCGTCACTCCTTCCCTCTCATAGTACGCCCGGACATGATCATAGTCCAGGTCTCCGGTCTGGTGGATCATCCGCATCTTCCCTTGCAGGTCTTTCAGGTTCGGCAAGCTCTCTTCCACGGCCTGGTTCAGCCGGTGCGCCCCTTGGCTTCCCCCGAAGATGAACAGGGTGAAATCCTTCTTCTCCTCCCGGCGGGAAATCGTGCTGCCTTGTTGAAGCCGCTTTCTCACCGGGTTTCCGGTCAGCACCGTCTTGGACCGGGGAAAATGAGCGGCCGAGACGTCGAAGGAAATGAAGACCCGGTCCACAAAATTTCCCAGGATGCGGTTGCTCAGCCCGGCAAAGCTGTTCTGCTCATGGATGGCCGTTTTGTATCCCGCTGCCCAGGCGGCCAGGACCACCGGCCCCGAGGCGTATCCCCCGACTCCCAGGACCAATTCGGGGCGGACTGAACGGAGCAGGCTCCAGGACTGCCACAGGCTGGTGGGCATGGCCATCAGACTCCTTAGCTTTCCCATCACCCCTTTTCCCTTCAGGGCGCCCGCGTCGATCGTCTTCAGCTCGTATCCTTCCCGGGCCACGAACTTCGACTCCAGCCCCTTGCGGCTTCCCGCGAAGACGATCTCGTTCCCCGGGTCACGCTTCTTAAAAGCCTCAGCCACGGCCAGGGCCGGGAAGAGGTGGCCTCCCGTTCCCCCCCCGGCGATCAGGATCTTCATTCCTCGATCTCCCGCCCTGCGAATACACGTTGAGCAATATCCCCACGGCCATCAGGTTGATCATCAGCGAGGTTCCCCCATAACTGACGAAAGGAAGGGTGGACCCTTTGGTGGGCAGAAGCCCCATGACGACCCCCATGTTGAGAAGGGCCTGGATGGCGATCAGGGAGGTGATCCCCAGGGACAGGTACGTCCCGAAAAGGTCCGGGGCCCGGTAGGAAGACTGGAAGCCCCGGAGGATCAGGACCACGAAAAGGACGATGATCAGGCTGACCCCGATCAGGCCCAGTTCTTCCCCGATGACCGAGAAGATGAAGTCGGTGTGGATCTCGGGGAGATAGAAGAGCTTCTGCTTCCCATCCCCCAGCCCGACGCCGAAGACCTTCCCGGCCCCGAAGGCAAGGAAGGATTGGATGATCTGGAACCCTCCCCCCCCCGGGTCCTTCCAGGGGTCCCAGAAGGCCACGATCCGTTCCCACCGGTAATTCTTCCGGACGGCCAGATACACCAGCGCCGGCAGCGCCGCCAGGAGCGCCCCTCCCAGGAAGCGAAGCCGGGTCCCGCCCACGAAGAGCATGAGAAAGACCACGGCCACGAAGAGGACCCCCGTGCCGAAGTCCGGCTGTTTCAGGACCAGGAGGAAGAGGATTCCCATGACGATGACGTGGGGAAGAAACCCCACGGTGAAGCTCTCCATCCTACCTTCCTTGTTGGTCAGCGAACGGGCCAGGTAGATGACCAGGGCCAGCTTGGCCAGTTCCGCAGGCTGGAAGGAGAAGGAGGAGATCTTCAGCCACCGGTAAGCCCCTCCGATCTGCTGGCGCAACCCCGGGACAAAAACGAGGAACAAGAGGCCGATGCTCCCGATGAGCAGGGGGATGGCCAGGACCTGCCAGAGGCGGTAATTCAACCGCGCCGCCAGGAGCATGAGGCCGATCCCCAAAAGCGCGGCGAAGGCCTGTTTTTTCAGAAAATGGTAGGGGTCGCCCATCCGCTCCGTGCCTACCGGAAAGCTGGCGCTGTAGACCATGACGATCCCGAAGCCCACCAGCGCCAGAGTGGATAAGAGAAGGATCGGGTCCATCCGCCGGATGAAGTCCATATCAGGAATCACTCCTTTCCTTCTCCCGACGGGGGGCGGCCTTCTCCTTGAGTCCCCGCACGATTTCCTTGAACCGCTTCCCGCGCTCCTGATAGTTTTCGAACATGTCGAAACTGGAGCAGGCCGGCGAGAGAAGGACCACGTCTCCCGGCCGAGCCCTGGACCAGGCCCATTCAACGGCCTCCTCCAGGGAGCCCAGCTTCACGGTCTCGGTCAGGGTTCCCAGGGCCCGGAATATTCGTTCTTTCGCTTCCCCGATCAGGGCCATCCCTTTGACCCTCTCGGCGATGAGCTCTTTCAGCGGGCCGTAATCGCCCTCTTTGTCCCTTCCTCCGGCGATCAGGAGAACCGGCTCTTCAAAGCTAATGAGCGATTTGACCACCGATCCCACGTTGGTTCCTTTGGAGTCGTTGAAGAACGTCACCCCGTCCAGGTCCCGCACCCACTCCAGGCGATGTTCCAATCCCTCGAAATTTTCGATCACCTCCTGCAGCGGCTCCCGGGGGCAGCCGCAGGCCTTGGAGGCCGCGATGGCCGCCATCAGGTTCTCCAAATTGTGGGCCCCCCGGAGCTTGAGCCGCTCCAGGCGGAAACGCTCCTTTTGCCCGTCCGCCCCCTGGAAGAGAATCGCCCCCCCGTCCAGGGAACACCCCGCCGGGACCGATCTCTCCCGGCTGAAGAGGAGGATTTGCGGCTCGATGCGGTGGGCGTAGGCAAAGGCCAGGGGATCGTCGGCATTGAGCACCGCGTGGTCTTCTTTCCCCTGGTTCGCGAAGATCCGCCCCTTGGCTTCCCCGTAGGCCTGGAAGCTGGGATAACGGTCCAGGTGGTCTTCGGTGATGTTGAGGAGGACCGACACGGCCGGCCGGAACTTCCGGATTCCCTCCAGCTGGTAGCTGCTGAGCTCCACGACCCCCCACTCCTCCTCCTGCGGGCCGGCCGCGAAGTTGATGAGCGGGTTGCCAATGTTCCCGCCCACGAAGGCGGGCTTGCCGCTGGCCCTGAGCATCTCGCCGATCAGGGTGGTCGTAGTCGTCTTGCCGTTGGTGCCGGTGATGGCCACCAGGGACCGGTGCAGAAACCAAAAGGCTAGCTCGACTTCGCTCACCACAGGAGTTCCCTTCTCACGGGCCTTCGCCAATGCGGGGATGCTCAGGGGAACTCCGGGGCTCACCACGATCAGCTCGGCCTCAAGGAAGGAGGGAAGCGTATGCCCCCCCAGCTCCCACTCCACGGGAAGCCCCCGGAGCGCCTCCAGGACCGCCTTGAGCTCTCCCGCCTTTTTGATCTCCGTCACCTTGACTCTGGCCCCTTTGGCGGCCAGAAAGCGCACCGCCCCCACGCCCGTGCGGGCCAGACCGACGACGAGAACTTTTTTCCCCTTCAGATCCATAGGCCTCGCAATTGCGCATTGCGCATTGCGCATTGCGCATTGAACGACCCGCTCCTGCGATGATTCCGCAAACCGCAAGAAAAAATCGGCGACCCAGGATGGGCAATGGCAATTTGCATTTCCCAATTCACAATGCGAAATGCGCAATGCGCAATTTTTTTCATCGTAGTTTCAGGGTGCTGAACGCCAGCAGCGCCAGGAAGATGGTGATGATCCAGAAACGGACGATCACCTTGGGTTCGGCCCATCCCTTCAGCTCGAAATGNNTTGGTCATGACCGCCACGACCCCCAGCCCCGCGCCCAGGGAGACCGAGCCGGTATCCCCCATGAACATCTGCGCCGGGAACGTGTTGTACCAGAGAAAGCCCATGGCCGCCCCGACGATGGCCCCGCAGAAGACGGTCAACTCTCCGCTTCCCGACACGTAGGGGATCTGCAAATAGCTGGCGATCTTCACGTTGCCGGCCAGGTAGGACAGGACCATGAACGTTCCGGCCGAGATCAGGACCGGCCCGGTGGCCAGGCCGTCCAGCCCGTCGGTCAGGTTCACCGCGTTGGAGGTTCCCACGATGACGAAGATCACCAGGAAGAGGTAAAATACCCCCAGATCCGGCATGAACCCTTTGAAAAAGGGAAAGGCCAGGGTGCTCTTGAATGTCGGGTAGGAGTATAGCAGCAGCGAGGCGACCAAGGCCACCAGGATTTGGCAGGCCATCTTCTGCTTCATGGTCAGCCCCTTGGAACTCCTGCGGGCCAGCTTCAGATAATCGTCGGCAAAGCCGATGGCCCCGAACCCGGCCAGGACCAGCAGGCCGATCCAGATGAAGAAATTGGTCAGGTCGGCCCACAGAAGCACCCCCGTTACGATGGAAAAGAGAATCAAGGTTCCTCCCATCGTGGGAGTCCCCTCCTTCTCCAGATGCTTCTTCGGTCCGTCGTCGCGGATGTGCTGCTTGACCTGGAGTTCCTTGAGCTTGCGGATCACCCAGGGCCCGCAGAAAAAAGAAATCACCAGAGCGGTAAGAATGGCCAGGATCGCCCGGAAGGTGATGTACCGGAAGACGTTGAACAGAGAAAATTTGCCATGCAAGGCGTAAAGAAGGTAATAGAGCATCGCTCACACTCTCAGGCTTTTCCCAGACGGTCGGCCAGTGCTTCCACGATCCTTTCCATTTTCATCCGGCGGGACCCTTTGATCAGCAGCCAGTCCCCTTCCTCCATCACTTCTTCCAGGCTCTCGACCACCTCTTCGGGAACGGAAAGGGAATGAATCCGGCCCTCCTCCATCCCCGCCGACCGGGCCCCCTCGGCCAGACGGTCCCTCTGGTCTCCCAGGAAGAAGAGGTGTCCGAAGGCCATCTCTCCCACCCGCCTTCCGGCCTGGATATGAAAATCGCCGGTCCCCGGTCCGAGCTCCAGCATATCTCCCAGAACCACCAGCCCCCGGTTCTTCTCCTTCATTTCGGCGAAGGCGGTCAGTGTCGCCTCGAGGGAATCCGGGTTGGCGTTGTAGGTGTCATCCAGAAGATGAAGGTTGCGGCCCAGGTGGAGAATTCTCCCGCGCCCCGCATAGGGCTGGAATTTTTCCAGACCGGCGGCCATCTCCTCCAGACCCAGCCCCAGGATCGCGGCCAGAGAAGCGGCCCCTAGGGCGTTGTACACGTTGTGCCCCCCGAAGGTGTTCAGCCGGACCGGCCTCCTCTTCCCGTTCAGGAGAAGTGAAAACCGGATTCCCCGTCCGGCTTCGACGGCGATCTCTTCGGCCCGGACGTCGGCCCGCTCCCGGATGCCGAAGGATTTCTTCCGGCACTGCACGGCAGCGGCCAGATCGACCACCCGGGGGTCGTCCCGGTTGACCGCGATCCAGTCCTCCGGCTCCAGCCCCTCCCAGAGCTCCCCCTTGGCCCGGGCGATTCCTTCGACGCTCCCCAGAAACTCCAGGTGGGCCCGTCCGATGTTGGTGATCAGGGAGACCTGGGGCCCGGCAATCTCCTTCAGCCTACGGATCTCCCCCGGAAGGTTCATTCCCATCTCCAGGACCGCCAGCTCGTGTTCGGGGGACAGCCTCAAGAGCATCAGGGGAAGCCCGATCCAATTGTTCAGATTCCCCTCGGTCTTGAGAACCCGGAAAGCCCCCTCCAAAATCCGGGCGGTCATCTCCTTGGTGGTCGTCTTCCCGTTGCTTCCTGTGATGGCCACCACCTTGACCCGCGGATGCCGCCGGCGCCAGAAATGCGCCAGGTCCCCCAGGGCCCCCAGAGTGTCGTCTACTCCGATCAGGAATTTTCCGAGAAAGTCGGCCCCCCGGGCCTCCTTTTCCCAAGCACGCTTGGCGAGGGTTCCCGCGGCGCCCCGGGCCAACGCCTCGCCGATGAACCGATGCCCGTCGAAGTTCGGGCCCTGGATGGGGACGAAGAGTTCTCCCCCCTGAATCCTTCGCGAATCGCTGCTCACTCCCTGGATGCGGCAGATCGGGTCTCCATAAAGAATCGTTCCCCGAATGGCCTGGGCAATTTCCCCCGCCGAAAGATTAACGATCGGATTCCCTCCCTAACGAGGCGAGCGCATCGGCCGCTTCCTCCCGGTCGTCAAAATGGATCTTTTGCGTCCCCAGGATCTGGTAATCTTCGTGACCTTTTCCGGCGATGAGGACCATATCTCCCGGCCGGGCCGCAGCGATCGCTTCCCGTATCGCTTCCCGACGGTCAGGAATCACCGCGTAGCCCGGTTCCTCCAAGCCATGGGACCGAGGGAAGATTTCATGCCGTTTCCGCGCGGTCTTCCGGGTCCCCTCCTCGACCTCTTCGATGATCTTCAAGGGATCTTCGGTCCGGGGGTTGTCCGAAGTGATCACCGCCAGATCACTCCCCGCGGCCGCCACTCTCCCCATCTCCGGCCTCTTCCCCCGGTCCCGGTCTCCCCCGCAACCGAAGACCGTGATGAGCCGCCCGGACCGGACTTTCTGCAGCGTCTCCAGGGCCCTCTCCAGCGCGTCGGGAGTGTGGGCATAGTCTACAAACACATGGATTCCGCCGGCCCCGGGGACCCGCTCCAGCCTTCCCGGAACCCGTTTCAGCCCGGCGATGCCGGCAACGATAGCCTGAGGAGCGATGCCCAGCGCTTCTCCCACGGTGACCGCCGCGAGGATATTGTAGAAGTTGTGCCGACCGATCAGGGCTGACTCGGCCTCCAGGGAGCCTCGCGGCGTGACGACCTGGAACCTCAACCCTTCCGGCCTTTCTTCAAACCTTTGCGGCCAGACATCCCCTCTTCGTTCGACCCCGTACCGAAGCACGGTCCCGCAGGAAACCCGGGCCAGCTCTTCCCCCCTGAGATCATCCCCGTTGAGCACGGCGAAACGCTTTTCCTTCCTGCTTTCCCGAAGGCACTGCGTAAAGAGGAGTTGTTTGGCCCGGAAGTACTCCTCCATGGATTTGTGGTAGTCCAGATGATCCCGGGTGAGGTTGGTGAAGACCGCCGCGTCGAAATCGCACCCCCGGACCCGCTGGAGGTCCAGCGAATGCGACGAGACTTCCAGGACTGCATGGGTGACCCCGGCTTCCCGCATGGCCTGAAGATTTTTCTGCAGGTCCAGAGACTCGGGAGTGGTCGTGGGCGCGGGAAAGACCCGGTCCTGAAACCGGTAGTTCACCGTTCCCATGACTCCCGTGCTTTTGCCGTCCGCGGCCAGGATCGACTCGAGGAGGTAGGAGGTCGTGGTCTTGCCGTTCGTTCCGGTGATTCCGATCAGGGTCAGTGCGGAGGATGGGTCTCCGTAGAAGGCGGAAGCCACCCGGGCCAGAGCTTCCCGCGCATCGGGCACGATGACCTGGACGGGCCCCTGGACTTCCAGCGGCTGGTCGACCAGCAGAGCACAGGCTCCCCGGGAGAGAGCGTCGGGAATGTATTTTTTCCCATCATCCTTCAGCCCCCGGATCGCCGCGAAGAGGAAGCCTTCCTGCACCGCCCCTGAATGGTAGGCGATTCCTTTGACTTCCACCGCGGCATCCCCCCGGACTTCCTTACGGGGCAGGCGGAGGATGAGGTCTTTCAAGAGCAATTCTTTTTTCGATCCCTGCGAAGAATGAATTGATTATACTCCTTCTATCCCAACAGTCAAAAACTACAGGGGTCAAGGGGAAAGATTCGACTTTTCTCTTTCACTAGAACCCTTGGACCCTGGAACCCTTGAATCCTAACTAGAGGGCTCAAACTTCACCAACCCGCGGGCTTGCCCCTGGAGAACCTGGCCCGGGGGCGGGTTCTGGGAAACCGCTCGCCCGCTCCCCACCAGCTTCAAATCCAGTCCCAGCCGCTGGGCGGTCAACACCACTTGGCGAAGGGATTTTCCCGAAAAATCGGGCATCACTCCCGGCTCTTCGGAGACTTCGGAGGCTACCGGCTGAACTTGTGGCCCGGCAATCCGATCTTCCCTCTCGGCGGTCCTGCCGGACCCGGCCTTGGCCAGGTAGGTCACCCCTTTGGGATAGACCCCCATGCCGGGAAGCACCTGCTCGGCAATGGCCTTGAAGGCCGGCGCCGCCACCACTCCCCCGTAGCTGGTCCCTTGGGGCTCGTCGATCATGACCGTGATGACCACCTGGGGGTTGTCGGCCGGGGCAAACCCGTAAAAAGAGGCCAACCGTTTATCCGAGTATCCTCTTCCGTTGGGCAGGGCCTTCTGGGCCGTCCCCGTCTTGCCCGCCGCTTCAAAACCCGTCGGGCGGGCCGCTCCCCCGGTCCCCCCTTCCTCCATCACTGTCTTCAGGATCTGAGTCACCACCGCCGCGGTCTCCGGAGAGATGACTCGCCGGACCGCCTTGGGATTATTCTCTTTAATGACATTTCCGCCGGGGTCCAGCACGGCCTTCACCGCATAAGGCCTCATCAACATTCCCCCGTTGGCCACTGCGGCCAGCGCCGCGGTGAGCTGGAGGGCCGTCGTCGAAACTCCCTGTCCAAAGCTGATGTTGGCCAGGCCCACTTCCGACCAGAAGCGGGGGGCCACCAGAAATCCCGAGACCTCCCCCGGAAGGTCCACGCCGGTCTTGCTTCCGAAACCGAAGTTCTTCAAGTACCGGTGCAGCTTATTCTTCCCGAGCTTTCGCCCCACTTTGCCCGCCCCGATGTTGCTGGAGACCTTGATGATATCCGCCAGGGAGAGCCATCCGTACTTGTGCACGTCATGAACGGTCTTTCCGCCCACCTGGTAGGAGCCGTTCTCGCAGAAGAACATCTCCTTGGGGGAGGCCGCCTGTTCTTGCAAAGCTGCGGCCAGGAGAAAGACTTTGAAGGTGGAGCCGGGCTCGAAGGCATCGGTGATGGTCCGGTTTTTCCGCACCGCGGCAGGTGCGTCGGAGGCGTGGTTCGGGTCGAAGGTGGGTTCAACGGCCATGGCCAGGATCTCCCCCGTCTTGGGGTTCATGACCACGGCCAGGCCCCCTTTGGCGGATGAGGCCTGGACGGCCTTCTTCAGCTCCTTCTCCACGAGATACTGAATATTCTTTTCTACGGTCAGGATGACTTCACAGCCGTCCAGCGACTGCCCGACCGACGGGCTAATGGGACTGATGGCCCGCCCCAGGGCGTCTTTGGAGCTAAGGATGTACCCGGGCTCTCCGCGGATGAATTCGTCGTAGCCGAGTTCCACCCCTTCCAGTCCCTTGGCATCCAACCCGGCGAAACCGATGACGTGCACCCCCAGTTCTCCCTGGGGGTAAAACCGTTTGGTCTCCTTTAAGAAGTCGACCCCTCTGAAGTCGTATTTGTCGAGGGCCTTCCGCTGCTCCGGAGTGATGCCCCTCTGCAGCCAGACGAAGTGTTCCTCCCCCTTCAGCTTGCTCAGCAGCGCGGCGGGTTTCTTGCCCAGGACGGGGCCGACCTTCTGGGCTACCTCACGGACGTCTTCCACCTTGGCCGGCTGGGCAAAGACCGAGTCCACCTCCACACTGATGGCCAACTCTTCCTTTTTCCGGTCATAGACCACTCCCCGTTTGGGAACGAGCTGGATCATGCGCTGCGACTGCCGTTCGGCCATGGCGGCGAGCCTTTGGCTCTGGAGGACCTGGAGCTGATAGGCCCGCCCCCAGACGACCAGAAAAAGGCAAGAGAATAAGCACAGGAGGAGGGTGATGCGAAACCGGAGCCATGTGTGCGGAGGCTGTTTCATCGTACGATGATCAGCTGTTCCTTCTGCGGGGCGACCAATCCCAGTTCATGCTGGGCCATTCTCTCGATGCGGCCGGGAGCCTTGAGCGAAGCCAGTTCCAGACGGAGCCGCTTGTTCTCCTGGAGGAGCGTCTGTTCTTCCCGGGCGGCCTCGGAGGTTTCGTAGCCCAGGGAGATGATCTGGTGTTGGGACCAGACGTAGAAAAGGCAGCACCCGATGAAGACCAGCGCCACCACCAGGACCACGAAGATCAGGTTGCGGTTGACTTCCCGGTGGCCGGCGGCCGAGGGGGAAGTAACGTCCCCCTCACGTTCCCCTCCGGGGGTCAGTACGGCGATTCGTCTGGAGATTGCCTCGGCCACTTTTTCCTCCTTGCCTCAAAGCTTTTCCACCGCTCTCAGCTTGGCACTGCGAGCCCGGGGGTTGCGGGATACTTCCTGCTCGGAAGGGATCATCGGCTTGGGGGTCAAAAGGCGAAACGCCGGACCCTTTTGGCCCACGGCCCGGGCCCACTCCCGGAAGTGATTCTTGACGATGCGGTCCTCCAGGGAATGGTAGGAAAGGATGCATAACCTCCCCCCGGGATTGAGGAGGTTCGGGCCTTCGGCCAGAAATGTCGCCAGATTGTTCAGCTCTTCGTTGACCCGGATGCGTAGGGCCTGGAAGGTTCGGGTCGCGGGATGGATGCGCGGGCGCTGCGGCGGGACGGATCTTTCCACCACCTCCACCAGTTCCCGGGTGGTCCGCAGGGGAGCCTTCTGCCGTTGCCGGACGATGTTCCGGGCGATCCGCCGCGCCCATCGTTCCTCCCCCAGTTCCCTCAGGAGGAGTTCCAGCTCCGCGGCCGGAAGTCTCTTCACCAGGTCTTGGGCGGTAATCCTCGTCTCCTGACTCATTCGCATGTCCAGAGGAGCCTCCCAGCGAAAGCTGAATCCCCTCTCCCGACTCTCCAGTTGCTCGGTGGAAACTCCCAGATCCAGCAGGACCCCGTCCACCCCCGGAATGGAGAGAGACTCCAAGACCGACTTCAAATCCCTGAAATTCGCCTTACGGAGTTCAAATCTCCCGGCAAAAGGGGAAAGCCTTTCCCGGGAACGTTCGACGGCTTCCTCATCCCAGTCCAGGCCGATCAGCCTTCCCGTGGGGGAACTCTTCTCCAGAATCCCCCGGCTGTGCCCTCCGCTTCCCACGGTCCCGTCGGCGTAGATCCGGCCCGGCCGGCAATCCAGGATTTCGAGAACCTCCGGCAGCAGGGCCGGAAGGTGGGTTTGTTCCTCCATACGTTAGAGGCCCAGATTCGCAAGGGTTTCGGCCATCCCCTCGAAATTCTCCTCCGCCTTTTGAATCTCATCGAGGAAGCGATCCTTGCTCCAGATCTCAAACTTTTTGATCATCCCCGCGAAGATCACTTCCTTTTCCAACTGGGCGTAGGACCGCAGCGTCGGGGGAATCAGAATCCGGCCGAGTTTGTCGATCGGACACTCGGCCGCTGCGGAAACGAAGAAGCGCTGAAAAGCTTTGGCTTCCTTTTTGACCATGGAAAGAGAGCTGATCTTTTCCTCCATGGCCTTCCACTCTTCGTACGGGTAGGCCACCAGGCAGTGGTCGAAATTGGTGATCATCACCCGCTCGTCATATTTTTCCGCGAGGAGATCCCGGAACTTGGCCGGAATGGATATTCTCCCCTTGGAATCGATGGTATGTTCGAACCTACCCCTGAACATCCTTTTGATTACCTACCCTACTGAGCTCATACCGCTTTATACCACTTTATACCACTCTGAGGTCAAATATACGGGGTTATCGGATTGATGTCAAGAAAAATTTAAAATTTTTTTTCTTAAATCTTTTTGAGGCTTTGGACTAAAAGGCTGGGTTATCTAGGGGGAGTTGCGAAAGGACTGAACAATATCGTACATTCAATTTTTTGACGCATGGAGAAGAATTATTTCTTCGCCCGGCGCTGGTACCTGGCCACGGCCCGGTTGTGTTCCTCCAGGGTGCTGGAAAAATAATGGGTGCCGTCGTTTTTGGAAACAAAGTACAGATAACCCACGTCGGCGGGGAACAACACCGCCTGCAGAGATTTGCTGCCGGGGTTCGCGATCGGCCCTTTGGGCAGTCCGCTGATGATGTAAGTGTTGTACGGAGTTTTTCTCTGCAGGTCCTCCCGGGTGACGGAATTTCTTTTCTCCTGCAACCCGTAGATAGCCGTGGGGTCGCTCTGCAGAGCCATTCCCCGGTTCAGACGATTGTGGAAAACGGCGGCGATGAGCCTTCGTTCCTGATCATCCTTGGCCTCTTTCTCGATCATGGAAGCCAGGATGACTACGTCCAACCGGCTCAGGCCCAGCTTCTCCGCCCTCTTCGCCAGGGAACCATAGACGGTCTTGAACCGGGCGACCATCTGCCGGATGACCTGCTCTTCTCCGAAGCCCTTGGGAAGATTATAGGTGTCCGGAAAAAGATACCCCTCCAGGCTGTCTCCATCCAGGCCGAGGGAGTCGATGAGCGCCGGGTCGCGGACCTTTTCCAGAAATATTTTTTTTGAGCAGACTTTGGCCTGCTCCAGGACTTCTCCGATTTGGTAGAGGTTGTAGCCCTCGGGAATGGTGACGGGGTATTGAATGACTTCCCCCCGGACGAGTTTCGAGAGGACCTCACGGGGGGTCATCTGGGTGTGGACTTCATATTCACCGGCCTTTGCTTTGGAGACCTCCCCCCCGATCCGGGCCAGGAGGTAAAAACTCCTTCGGTCCCGGATGATGCCGTTGTCTTCCAGGATGCGGGCAACTTCATGAAAACTTTTTCCCTGGGGGATGACGACCACCTTGGCATTTTTGGTCCAGCTCGCCGGGGCGAAGAAATGGAGGTAGATCGTCGCCAGCAATACGGCCACCATTCCCCCGAGAGTGACCAGGAGGTCCAGCCGCTTGTCCTTGCACCACTCCTGGAAGGAGCGCTGGGGTTTGATGGGTCTAAAATATTTTCGGTCCATTTTCCGAACCCGCGCAAAGGATGAACGCACGAAAACAGAATAGGTGGGGTCTCGCTCCAAAAGCGCAAATGGCCCCACCTAATTTCCTTCGGCCGTAAAAAATGTAAACTGATTTTCTATTATACTTCCAAAACGAACTTTTGCCGAGTGAATTTCGCCATCTTTTCCAGGCTGGGAAGATAGGGAACCCCCGGGACGGTCGAGGGCTTGAAGATCCTTTCCTTTCCCGGAAACTCCAACGTCGGCTCGGTGAGGTCTTCTTTGATCCCCCGGGAGGAGGGTCCGATGTCGTTGGGGTACACAAAATTTTCCAGGGTGGCGAGCTCGAGATTAACCCCTTTTCCCAAGGAGCTCTCCAGCATCCCCCCCACCCAGGCAGGGATTCCGTTGTCCCTGGCGAGGTTGTGAATATCGATGGAAGCCTGAAGCCCCCCCACGCGCGGAGGCTTTATGTTTACGTAGCGGCACGATTTGAGCTCGACGGCCAGCCGCATGTCCCGCACGCTTTTGATCGATTCATCCAGACAGATGGGGGTCTCCAGCCGGGCCTGCAGCTTGGCATGCTCCACCAGGTCGTCATGGGGCAGAGGTTGCTCGATCATCGCCAAACCCAGTTTGTCCACTTCTTTGAACATGGGAAGGTCGTCGAGGGTGAAACTGGAATTGCAGTCGATATGAAAAGTGTGTTTCGGAAAATTCGCCCGCACCGGTTTCAGCATCTCCAGGCCCCAGCCCCGGGCGAATTTCAGCTTGGTTCGCTTATACCCCTCTCCGATCCCCTTCTGAATGGCCTCCATGAGCATGTCCAGGTTTTCCTTGATGCCCAGAGCCGTGCCCGACTCGACCAACTGGCGGGTTCCTCCCAGAAGTTGGTGGAGAGGTTTTCCTTCTATGTTGGCTTTCAAAAGCCACCACGCATTCTCGATCCCGGCTTTGGCAAAGTAATTTCCCTTGAAGTGTTTGAGCCGCTCCTGGATGTGGCGCGCGGAGGGGAAATCCTGCCCGATGATTTGCGGGGCCAGATACTCCCGGATCGTATGGTAGACCCCGACGGAGGATTCGGAGGAGTAGCAGGGAGCATAGAGGGGGGTCGTCTCGCCCCAGCCGACCTGGTTGCCGGAATGGAGCTTGACCAGGATCGAGTGAACGTCGGGGTCAGCGCCGTAGGCCGTTCGCCAGGGATAGATGAGGGGGAAGACAACGTAAAATACTTCCATTCGGTCGATGCGCATGAGAGTCTCCTTTTCTTAATCACCCGGGGAACAGGGAAAAGCAGAATCCAGGAGCCAGGAGTCAGAAGCCATCAGAAGCCAGAAGTTAGAAAAGGGACCTCCTGAATTCTGGCTCCTGAATTCTGATTTTTCATTTAGACGGCTTCACGACTGCCTTCCGGACCGTTCGTTTTTCAACCCGCTCCATCACCGGGGCATAGGGGATCCCCGGCACCGAAGAAGGTTGAAACCCCAGCTTCCCGGGCGCATACGTTACGGCGGGCTCGGTCAAATCCTGCACATAGAACCTCTCCGAAGGAAAGACGTCGCCGGGGTAGGTGAAGTTCTCCAGCGTTGCCAGTTCAATGTTCACTCCGGAACCGATGCCGCTCTCCAGCATTCCCCCGACCCAGGCCGGGATGCCGCTGTCCCGGGCCAGATTGTGGATTTCGACGGCGTTCTGCAACCCTCCCACGCGGCCGGGCTTGATGTTCACGTAGCGGCAGGATTTTAATTTTATGGCCAGCCTCATATCCCGGACATTCTTGACCGACTCGTCGAGGCAGATGGGGGTTTCGATCTGCCTCTGCAGCTCCGCGTGCTCCACCAGGTCATCATGAAAGAGGGGCTGCTCGATCATGGCCAGATGGAATTTGTCGATTTTCTTGAAGAGGGGAAGATGATCGAGGGTGTACCCTGAATTGCAGTCAATGTGAAATGTCATTTTGGGGAAAGAACCCCGAACGGCCTCGAGCATCTCCACATCCCACCCGGGCTTGGCCTTGAGCTTGATGCGCTTGAACCCCTGCTTCACGGCCGTTTCGATGTTTCCCAGGAGCATGTCGAGGGAGTCCTGCACTCCAAAGTCCTGCCCCGCTTCCACCAGACGGGTCTTGCCCCCCAAAAGGCGGTGGAGGGGCATATTTCTTATCTTCGCCTCGAGGTTCCACCACGCAATCTCGACTCCCGCCTTGGCGAAGGGGTTTCCTTTGAAGACCGCCAACTGGTTTCGAAGGGCTGCGGCGCTCTCCCATTCCTTTCCCACGATCTGCGGCCCGAATATTTCGGTGATCAGGAAGAAGACCGAGGAGGCCGTCTCCGGGGAATAGGTGGGAGCGAAGAAAGGGCTCGTCTCTCCCCATCCCTCGGAGTCTCCGGAGAACATGCGGACCAGGACGGAATGAATGTCCGCGTCTTCCCCGTAAGCGGTCTTCCAGGGATAGATCAGAGGAAGGGCGACGTAAAATACTTCCAGACGGTCAATTCTCATATCACCTCCGGGAAAATCAGGTTCGAGAACCGAGGCCCAGGTTCGAGGGTTGAGGCCCGAGGAAATACTCGAGAGGAACCCTTCTTTTCCTTGTCCCTTTTTCCTCGAACCTCGTGCCTCGAGCCTCGAACCTGTAGTCTCATACTTTTTCCATTTTTTGCAGGAAAGCCAGGTATTCTTCCGTGCTCATCGCCGGCTTGAACTCCCGCATCACCCGCCGGGCTTCTTCGGCTCCTCCGTAGAGGAGGTCGATCACCGTCATGGCCATGACTTGAGCCGGGTAGATCACCGCGGCCTCGTAATCCGCCACTTCGAAATCCGCCGCATGAACCAGTCCCCGAACCCCCCCGCTGTAAGGCTGGATGGTGGGGATCAAATGGGAGAGGTCCCCCATATCCGTGGACCCTCCTTCGAAGCCCCCGGCCCCGGCACCCGCCTCGCCGCCGATGGACACGGCATTGGCACGGGCGATGTCCGACAGGGCGGGATCCTGGATGAGCGGAAGATACCCGGGAATGTTCTGGATCGAGACCCGGGCTCCCACGGCATCCGCCCCCGCGCGGAGGGCGCGGTCTACCTTCATGTTCGCATCGGCGATGGCCTCCAGCCGGCAGCCGCGCACGTAGGTTTCCATCCGTACGTCATAGGGGACCACATTCACCACATCTCCGCCCTTGGTAATGATGGGGTGAACCCGGATCTTATCATCCTCCCGGAAAGTCTCCCGTTGGGCATGGATGTTGAGGATGGCCAGGCAGGCGGCATTCAGGGCGTTGATCCCTTCGTGAGGGGAGACTCCCGCATGGGCGGGCTTCCCATGGAAACGGATGGACTTGGCCAGGAAGCCGTTGCTGCGTCCTCCGAAGAGCATCTTCTTCTGGGGGAGCGCCGAATGGGCATGGACCAGCACGCAAAGGTGTTTGTCTTTCAAGTACCCCACCCGGACCAACTCCTGCTTTCCCCCCAGGTAATGGATCTTGCCCTGTTCTCGCATGCGCAGACGCTCTTCGATCTCGATGAATTCTTCCGCCGGGGCCCCGAGGAAAAATACTTTACCGCTGAAATGGTCCCGGGCGCCCGCCCGGATGAGCCCCAAGGCCGCCCCGAGCATGATTCCCACCTGGAGGTGATGCCCGCACAGGTGGGCGGCACCGGTCACCGGATCGGCGGCCGGAGATTCCCGGTTCACCACCGCATCCATCTCCCCCATGAACAACAATCCCGGACCGGGCCGTGCCCCTTCCAGCACCCCTTCAACTCCGGTCGCCGCAATCCCGCCGCGCGTGGGCAACCCCAGGCCGTTGAAAGCCGAGCGGATGAGCTCCGCCGTCTGCGTTTCCTTGTAACCCAGCTCGGGTTTGCCGCCAATCTCCTTGGCCCATCCGATGATTCGTGTCTTTTCCTGTTCGATGACCCGGCAGACTGACTCTTTCAGATTTTTTTTATCCATGGAATTCTCCCTGAGTTTTTGAACTTCCGGACGCAAAGGAGAATAACTCTATGGAGAGGTAGAGTCAACCGCAAAAATGGCAAAAATGGAAACCGTAAAAATAATGAATTCGTAAAAGTTCGAGAAATAATTTCTTTCTGTCCTACCGGCGAAAGCCCGAATCCAGTTGTATTCAGCAGTAATTGGTTTCCCGGAGTTCGGTTTTCACCGGAGTGACGACTTTTTACAAGACCTTCAAAAATGGGCTCCTGGTTTTGGTCTCTAATCCTCCGAGGGAGGCAAAGGCTTTACGCCTTTTCTCCTTGATGCCCATCCATACGACCCATATAATACGTTTGGCGTTATTCCCCGACATTGCCGGCTGGAGGCTTGGAATTATGAAACGCAGAGGGACCCCCCCGAAAATCACTATTGAAAAATGTACCCAATGCGGGCAGTGCATTGCGGTCTGCCCGAACTTCGTCATCGATTCAGTCGAGGAAAAGGCCAAGGTAGTGAGAGGGGAATGGTGTATAGGCTGCGGCCACTGCGGGGCCGTTTGTCCCACCGAAGCGATCCTCCAGGAAGCCACCTCCTATGAGAACTACCCAGGCCAGGGGTCTGCCCCCGCGACTTCTCCCGAGACCCTGAGACTCCTCCTCCGGGAAAGAAGATCGGTGCGGAAATATACGGAAGACCCGATTCCGCGGGACCTGTTAGAGAAAATTCTGGAGGCCGGGCGGTATGCGCCGACCGGAAGCAACAGCCAGAATGTACACTACCGGGTCCTAACCTCCCCGGATCAGATCGTGCAACTGAGAAATATGACCCTGAGCTTTTACGAAAAGATCTTTGCCCGGGCGCAAGGAAGATTCGGTTCCATCTTGCTGCATCTGGCCGCCGGCCGCCGAACCCTGGAATATCTCCGCGAATCCCTTCCCAAGGCGGAGCATGCGTATGAGCAAAGGGAAAAGGGGAAAGACATCCTCTTCTACCATGCCCCGGTGGTAATGCTCGCCCATGCCGAATCCTGGGATTCGAGCTCTCCTTTCAACTGCTCCGTTGCTTTATACAACTGTTCGCTCATGGCCCATTCCCTGGGCCTGGGGTGTTGTTTCAACGGCTTTCTGGTGAACGCCGCCAATCACGACCGAAAAATCAATAAATGGCTGGGGATTCCCCCGGAGCACAAATGCTACGCAGCCATGGCCCTCGGTTATCCACGGGTGAAATACCGGCGCCTCGTTCATCGGGACCCCACGAAAGTAACCTGGCTCTAATCCTTGATTCCTTCCCGAAATGTTGGCATTTTCCTTTTCTGTGCCACATTTCAAATGCAGATCCTCAAATTGGATTTGGAAACGAAGACCATTTTCAAAGGCATTCTTCCCCTTGCCTGTCGGTGAATAGGAGAGTATTTCTTGATCAATTCTTCCTATCTTTTCCTGGTTAACCTACAATTTACCCCTTGGCCTTCTGGAGTAGAGGATNNAACCCGCCATAACTTCTAAAATCCTGCTTCATTATGGTAAAGAATCCTCACATAATGGATTGTATTCCATAGCTTCTCCTCATGGTTTATCCACTTTGAAGCTAGGTATTCTAGCCGAAATATTTCCGAAGCATTTTGTTTTGTTAACAAAAACAAAAAAAGGCTGCTATTTCGCAGCTTATTTATCTTGGGCACTCTATTTGCACAGAAAACAAATGAAACCCCAAAAGCCTACGAAGGAGTATAAAAATGAAAAGCAGGTCGGTTTTACTATCGATGTTCATATTACTGATGTCTGTTTCTTTAGCTCAGGCTTTGCCACAGTATTATGTCAATGATACCATTGGACGATCTGGAAACGGAGGACCGTTTCAGATCTTGGGTTATACTGACCCGAGCGTAAATTTTCAGACATTTTGTGTCGAAGAAACGGAATATATTTCACTTGGCGGAAAATACTATGGCTCAATTGATCCGCTTGTGTATTACTCCAGTGGTTCTAACACCTTTTCCGCTGCAATTGATCCCCACACGGCAATCTTATACAATTATTTCTTGGATAACCAATCGACTCTTAGTAATGCAGATAAAACGCTTATTCAAAATGCAATTTGGGCGTATCAGGGCCAGCTTGGTTATGGATCACCTTCTGTCGCTGGTAATTATTACTACGACAATGCTTCCCAACTGATAGCTTCCTCCCGGACGATTATGGCGTTGAACCTTTGGACGGCGGATGTTGGAAATGGCCCTTACTATAACAATCCAGTCGATTTTTCCGATAGAGCTCAAAGCATGTTAATTGCAACGCCTGAGCCGGGGATTCTCATCCTTCTCAGCCTGGGTCTGGTCGCTGTGGCAGTAATCAGGAGGAAGGTTAGCATTTAAAAGGATCAAATTATAGGGCCAAGGGAAAAGGCAGAGTCAGAAATCGCCCTGCTTTTTAGGGGTACAACGCTCGAAAGAAGGATAAATCGTGAAATGGTCATTTGTTTTATTGGCAATATGTTTTATGGTTGCCCCGGCCATCGCGGGGGTTGCGCCGGCCATCACGGGGGGAGATCTCTATATCGCGATCGTCGGCACGGACTGTGTTGAATTGGATACCAACTCTTATGGACAGACCTGTACAACTGCCTTTATGAGCTTCGCCGATCCATTCTATTTCAGCCCGAAATACCGGCAGTTCATGTACAATGAATATGACCCTCCGTTCTACATTCCCGTAACATTCGGCACTTTTCCCCCCGTGAACCAGTACACCCGGGTGGGGGGAACGGGGCAGGAACAGTTCCGTTCCCAGGGGCTGAACAGCCTGGTGGAAGTCTGCGAAACGACGACCGCCGCCCGCGGGCTTAAGACAGCTAAAACTTCGGCGGGCAACGCAGGCTTCTACGAATGGTTCATTCGCCTTCCCATGAAGCCGGACGGGGAAATTAACATCGTGATCCAGTGCGGGGTGGTGAAACCCAATGCCGTTGCAGCATGGGGATTACGAGCAATAGGGCTCTGCGCTGCTGAGACGGGTGAGCGGGTCGGTGTCGGCTTGTGTGTGCGTGAGGAGGTTGATCCTGGGACCAGCCCGGTGATCCAGGCCGCCCTTCCCAAGATCACGGCGATTGCCTACCCCGGTCCCTACAACGTCGACTTTGCGCCGTTCAAGCTGACCGCATTAAAGAATCCCAGCAACTACACCCTCGCCTTCGGTGCGAGTAGCGGGGCCATGTCAAACGATGTCAGTTCCCAGGTACTCGACGGCAGCGCGAACGCGCGGATTCTGCTGAAAGCCTGTATGGACAAGACCGTCATCACGAAGCTGCCCGTGACCGGTCAGGTGAATGCTGCGGGCGAGGTGGAAACAGACCTGGAAGCAGGTGATATGATCTACGTGAGAATGGATGTGCCGCGCCAGAACACGGTGGACATTTACTGCCATGCACAGTCGGTCAAGGTTATGGGTATTGGGGAATCCCCGGAATAAACCCCTTGAGCGGCTGATCAACAATTCTAGTCCTTGTAGTGATTTGTGCAATGGAGGCAGGGTCAGAAATGGCACTGCCTTTTTTTGCGCACATTTCAACCTAAAATACTCAAGGTCACAAATGGAATCACCCCCACTCTTTGTAGGTGTATGTGCGCCACGAAGGTACGGGGAAGATGAGGGGTGGCCCCTCGGAGCCGGTTTGCAGGAACGGGCTTCAAACCAGCTTAAGCAGCATTGATAAAGAGCCATTGTGGTGAGCG
>PMCE01000269.1 GCA_003154025.1 Syntrophaceae bacterium | reverse complement strand
TCTGGCTTCTGACTTCTGGCTTCTGAATTCTGTTTGGGGAGGTTGCCGTGAAAGTAGAGCAGATTTCTGTCTTTTTGGAAAACAAGCCGGGGGCCTTGACGGAAGTGACTCGCATTCTGGGGGAGGCGGGGGTGAATATCCGCGCCCTGTCCCTGGCGGACACGAAGGATTTCGGCATCATGCGCCTGATCGTGAACGACAATGAAAAAGCCAAAGCGGTCTTGGGCGCCAGAGGGTTCACCGTCCGGAAAACGGAAGTGGTGGCTGTGGAAGTCCCGGATCGGCCGGGCGGGCTGGCCGATATCTTGAAGGGGCTCTCCGAATCCGGGATCAACGTGGAGTACCTCTATGCCTTCGTCCAGCAGAGCGGGTCCAATGCCATCATCATCTTCCGTTTCGACGAGACGGACAAGGCCATCGCGGCCCTTACCAAAAATGGAGTGAAGATTCTGGAAGGGAAGAAAGTCTATACGCTGTAAGAATTTCCATGCAAGGGGAGGCATGGAAATTCCAGAGAGGAGGGAGATTGAAAAGAAGAGGATTTCTTGTCGCCACGATCCTGGGGGCCTGCATCGCGGGCTTCGTCCCTCAAGTCATGGGGGCGGAAAAGGATCCTTACCTGGTGGGGGCGGTATTCAGCGTGACTGGGGGGGCTTCCTTCCTGGGAGAGCCGGAACGCAACACCGCCAAGATGGTGGAAGAGTGGGTCAACGGAGCGGGCGGAATCCAGGGACATCCCCTGAAGGTCATCATCGAAGACAGCAAGAGCGATGAGGGCCAAGCCGTGTTGACCGTGCGCAAGCTACTGGATAAGGACAAAGTTTTGGCCATCGTGGGACCTTCCACAACCGGGGAGAGCATGGCCGCCGTCCCGATCATGGAAAGAACGTCCACGCCCTTGATCTCCTGCGCGGCCGCCCTCTCCATCGTCACGCCCAAAGAGGAATTGGACCGGATCCTGGCGGCGAAGACCTTCGAAATGCCGAAGAAGCAGAACCGCTGGGTCTTCAAGACCGCCCAGACGGATACTTCCGCCGTCGAAGCGATCTATGATCATATGAAGAAAAAGAAGATCACCAAAGTGGCCATCATCACGGTCACCGCCGGATTCGGAGACTTCGGGCGCCAGGAACTCAAAAGGGTGGCCCCGGACTACGGGATCTCGATCGTGGCCGACGAACGGTACGGACCGAAGGATTCCGACATGACCGCTCAACTCACCAAGATCAGAGGAACGGATGCGCAGGCGTTGATTAATTGGTCGGTCGGGCCCCCCCAGGTTCTGGTGACCAAGAACTGGAAACAGCTGGGTATGAATATCCCCCTGTACCAGAGTCACGGATTCGGATCGAAGAGAAACATCGAACTGGCCGGCGGCGCGGCTGAAGGGGTGCTCTGCCCCCTGGGCCATGTGATCGTGGCGGAAAAGGTGAAGGCCGATCACCCCCAAAAAGCGGTGATCACGAAGTACAAGGCGGAGTACGAGAAGCGGTTTAAGACGGAGGTGTCGAGCTTCGGGGGGTATGCCTATGATGCCCTCTTTCTTTTCGTGGACGCTCTGAAGGCCGTGGGGCCCGACAAAGGGAAAATTCGGGATTATCTGGAGAGCAAAGTAAAGAACTGGCCGGGAGTGAGCGGGGTCTTCAACATGTCTCCGGAGGACCACACGGGGTTGAAAAAAGATGCCTTTGAGATGATCGTGGTCAAAAATAATGACTGGACATTTGCCGATTGACGGATATAATAGGGAAAAATCGCTGATTCAAGATGGGAAAAGGATGCTGAATCATAAATCCCAATTGAGGTTTTTTTTCTTTCCCCGCAACCCGTTGACCCTGGCGGAGAACACTGGAGATCTGCGTCCTTCTTTCTACGGCTACTATTACTTTTAAAGAGCGCTGCGGGCCTTCAATTTATATTCCCATTTGAAGGCCCAGAGCGCTCTTTGTCTATCCGGGATTCGGAGGGGAAGAGAAGTCGGGAGTCGGGGCGACCCGCCGGGTCGCCCCTGCGGAGTTCGGAGCAAGAAAATCGATCGGCGCCGCTCGCAGGTCTTCGATTAAAGTTTCTAGGCTCCGAACTCCGAACTAACTTATCCATACTTACACTGGCATTGTTATTCTATGACCTCCACCAGCCAAATGATTCAATATCTCTTTACCGGGTTGACCCTGGGCAGCATCTACGCCCTGGTGGCGTTGGGTTTTACCATGATCTACAACGCCACGGGCATCATCAATCTGGCCCAGGGGGAATTTGTCATGCTGGGCGGGCTGATCATGGTCTTGTTCACGGCCGTTTTGAAAATGCCCCTGTACCTGGGGTTTTTGTTAACCCTCGCGGCGGTCACCGCCTTGGGGGTGGTCTTTGAGCGCCTGGCCATTCGTCCCCTCAAGGAGGCCTCGCTCATTACTCTGATCATGATCACCCTGGCGGGTTCCATCCTCTTCCGGGGGGGAGCGATGTTCCTGTGGGGCAAAGACCCCTATGCGCTCCCTCCCTTCACCCAGAACCCCCCCATCCAATTCTTCGGCGCCACCCTGCAGGCGCAGACTTTTTGGATCCTGGGAATCACCGTCCTGGTCGTCGCGGGGATTCAATTTTTCTTCAACCGGACCCTGATGGGCAAGGCCGTCAGAGCCTGCGCCTTCAACCCGCTGGCTGCGCGCCTGATCGGGATCAACGTGCGCAAGATGGTATTTCTCTCCTTTGGCTTGAGTGCCGCCGTGGGCGCCGTGGCCGGCGCGATTATTACCCCCATCACGCTGATGGAATATGACCGCGGTCCGCTCCTCGGACTGAAAGGTTTTGCCGCGGCGGTACTGGGGGGGCTGGGCAGCGGCGTAGGGTCCGTCCTGGCCGGCTTCCTCATCGGCATTCTGGAGTCCTTTGGGGCCGGCCTCATCTCCTCGGGCTACAAGGACGCCATTGCCCTTCTGGTTTTGCTGATCATCCTTTGGGTGAAGCCCAGCGGCCTTATGGGGAGCGAGGAGGAGAGCGGGTTGAAGAAATTCTGAAAGACATGCTGCGGTGCGAAGGTACTGCAGTCCTGCGGTGATTCAACCATAACTCGGGGCATTGCGGCACCGCAGCACGGCAGCACGGCAGAACCCCTTTTCAGCAGCGATGAAAAAGAAAGACCTTTCCATCATCTTTATTATCGCCGCCGGGATCGGCGTCTTCCCCTGGCTGACCGGGAGGAACGAGTATTTTATCAGCCTCCTGGTCTTCATGGGGATCAACGGGATGATCACCATGGGGCTCAGCCTGCTCATGGGTTATGCGGGGCAGATTTCCCTGGGTCATGCGGCCTTTTTCGGGTTGGGGGCCTACTCTTCGGGAATTTTGACCACCCATTATTCCCTCCATCCTTTGGCGGCCTTCTTGGCGGGAATCAGTCTTTCAGCCATGGTGGCCTATCTCGTGGGGAAACCAACTTTGAGGCTGAAAGGCCACTACATGGCCGTGGCCACTCTGGGTTTCGGGGAAATCATGTTTATCATCTTTAATGAGCTTTCTTCCCTGACGGGCGGACCTTCGGGGCTCTCCGGAATCCCCTCTCTTCAATTCTGGGGGGTTCCTCTCGAAGGGACCCTGTACCTGTACCTGGTCTGGGGGGCGGTCCTTCTCCTCCTGGTTTTCTCCCTGAACGTGATCGACTCCCGGGTCGGGAGGGCCCTGCGGGCGGTCCACGGCAGCGAGTTGGCCGCCGGCGCCATGGGAGTCGATGCCTCGCGCTGCAAGGTGGAGGTCTTCATCCTGAGCGCCGTTTATGCCTCCATGGGGGGCAGTCTGTACGCTCATTTCATCAATTTCATCAGCCCCAGCTCTTTCAGTCTCATGTTCTCCATCCTTCTATTGATGATGGTTGTGGTCGGGGGAACCGAGACTCTTTGGGGAGCCCTGCTGGGAGCCGCGGTGCTGACCCTTCTGCCGGAGTATCTGCGGGGACTTGAAGATTTCGAGGTGCTGGCTTACGGGGCCATTCTCATGGCCGTTCTCCTCTTCATGCCCAAAGGCATTCTCGAAGGGGTGCACCGGATCTGGGCGAAGAGCCAGAGGGGGTCGTAGGACACGATGGGAACCGAAGTCCTCCAAATCCAGGGTCTGCAGAAAATTTTCGGAGGCCTGCGGGCCATCGACGGCCTGAGCTTCAGCGTGAGCCAAGGGCAGATCAAATCGGTGATCGGGCCGAACGGGGCCGGAAAGACGACCCTCTTCAACCTCATCACCGCGGTGTTCCCGCCCACGCGGGGGAGGTTTGAGTTCATGGGCCGGCTTTTAAATGGACGAAAGCCCCATGAGATCGCCCGCCTGGGCATTTCGCGCACTTTCCAGAATCTGGAACTCTTTGGCAATATGAGTGTACTGGAAAATGTCATGCTGGGGGGACACAACTACACTTCGGCCGGCATTTTCAGCGCCGGACTCCGCCTGCCCGGCATGAAACAGGAGGAGAAACAGATTCGGGAGAAAGCCCTGGGGGAGCTTCATTTCATAGGCCTGGACGGCAAAGCCCACCTGGGCGCCACTTCTCTCCCCCTGGGAGAGCAGAAGCTCCTGGAGATTGCCAGAGCCTTGGCCACCCAACCCAAATTTCTCCTCCTGGATGAACCGGCTGCCGGCCTGAACATCCGGGAGACCGAGACGCTCTCGCAAACGATTCTGGCGATCCGGGCGAGAGGAATCACGGTCATGCTGGTGGAACACGACATGAGCCTGGTGATGGGAATCTCCGACGAAGTCCTGGTTCTCAATTATGGAAGGAAGATCGCCGAGGGGCGCCCGCGGGAGATCCAGCGGAATCCGGAAGTGATCGCCGCCTACCTGGGCGAGGAGAACGGACATGCTTAGGGTGGAGAGCGTCAGCACCTTCTACGCCGCCATCCAGGCCCTGCGGAACGTCTCCCTCCACGTAAGCCCGGGAGAGATGGTCGCCCTCCTGGGGGCCAATGGAGCGGGGAAGACCACCCTGATGAAAGTCATCTCCGGGATCCATCCGGTTTCCAAAGGACGCCTGTTCTTCGGCGGCCAGAATATCGCCGGGCTGCCGGCGGAGCGGGTCCTGCGGATGGGGGTCGGCCAGGTTCCCGAGGGGCGCCAGATCTTCGCCCCTCTTTCCGTTCTCGACAACCTGATCCTGGGCGCTTATGTGAGGTTCAAGGGGGAGGGGAAGAAAGAGGTATTCAAAGACTTGGATTCCATCTTTGAATTGTTTCCGGTCTTGAAGGAGCGGCAGAAGCAGAGGGCGGGAACGCTATCCGGGGGGGAACAGCAGATGGTGGCCATCGGCAGGACCCTGATGTCCAGGCCCCGGCTCCTCCTGCTGGATGAGCCATCCCTGGGCCTTGCGCCGCTGGTGGTGAACGGGATCTTTCAGACCATCCGTCTGTTGCGCGACCGGGGGACCACCATCCTGCTGGTGGAGCAGAACGCCAAGGCGGCCCTGAAGGTGGCCGGCCGCGGGTACGTTCTGGAGACGGGCCGGATCATCCTGGAAGGGCAGACCGAAGACCTGATGAACAACAAAGAAGTCCAGCGCGCCTACCTGGGCAAGGAGTACCGCGAGGTATGGGAGTAAAGGGGGGAATATGATCTGGGACCGCCGGAATGAATGCCTGGCCCGGGAAGAGATCGAGCAGCTCCAGCTGGAGAGGCTACAATCCACCTTGAACCGGGTTTACCGGAACGTGGCCTTCTACAAGAAGCGGTTTGATCGGATGAAGATCGTCCCCGATGAGATCCAGACCGCCCGGGACCTGGGTCAGTTCCCCCTTACGGCCAAGGAGGACTTGCGGGAGAGTTACCCCTACGGGATGTTCGCCCTCCCGCTGCGGGAGGTGGTCCGCATTCATTCCTCCTCCGGAGTGACGGGCAAGCCTACGGTGACCGGTTACACCAAGAACGACCTCCACCACTGGAGCCAGTTGACCGCCCGGGTCCTGGCCGCAGGGGGGGTGACCAAGGACGACGTGGTCCAGATTACTTTCAAGTATGGACTTTTCACCGGGGCCTTCGGCCTCCACCACGGGGCCGAGCTCATCGGGGCATCGGTCATTCCCATGTCCACCGGAAACACGCGCAAGCAGGTCATGATCATGCAGGATTACAAGACTACCGCCCTGGTGAGCACCCCTTCCTACGCCCTGCGGCTGGCCCGGTTCATGGAAAAAGAGGGGATCGACCCCAAATCCCTCTCTCTTAAATTGGGGCTTTTCGGGGGGGAGCCTTGGTCCGAGTCCATGCGGAAAGAGGTCGAAGGGCGCCTTTTCATCAGCGCCACCGACAACTACGGGGTGAGCGAAGTCATGGGCCCCGGGGTTTCGGCGGAATGCGAGCGCAAGAACGGGCTGCACCTGCATGAGGATCATTTCATCCCGGAGGTTATCGACCCCCAGACGTTGAAGGTGCTCCCCCCGGGAACCGAAGGGGAACTGGTCCTCACGACCCTGACCAAGGAGGCTTTCCCCCTGGTGAGGTACCGGACCCGCGACATCACCTCGCTGGATTACACTCCNNATCAAGGGGGTGAATGTCTTCCCCTCGCAGGTGGAGTCGATCCTCATGGAGATGGAAGGGGTGGAGCCGCGCTATCAGATGATCGCCGACCGGGTGGAAGAGATGGATACCCTGGAGCTGAAAGTGGAGATGAACGAGAAGGTCTTTTCCGACGAGATCAAGGTCCTCCAGAATATCTCCGCGGAGATCGAACGGAGGCTGCGCGAAATCGTGGGGGTGAGCGCCAAGGTGAAGCTGGTGGCACCCGAAAGCTTGCAGCCGGTCGACGGAAAGTCATCGAAGGTCATCGACCGGAGGAAAAAATAAAACCGCAAGGCGCGAGGCGCAAGTCGCAAGGGGTTAATGGCGTCCAAAGGCCCCAAAGAGTCTTTTCGACTTGCGCTCTCGCGACTTGCGACTTGCGGTTTTATTTGCCGTTGCCAGGCCGCACATTTTACCGAGGGAGGAATCGGTCATGAAGAGAACATCTTTGTTTTTGGTCTTTTTCCTGGGGTTTATGTTTTCCGCCTCCTGGGCCTTTACCCAGACCAAGCCGGTGGAACTATCCTACTCCATTTTCTTTCCCGCCCCCCATAAGCAGACCGTCTTAGCTGATGAATGGGCCAAGGAGGTGGGGAAGAGAACCCAGGGAAGGGTCAAGGTCACCCTGTTCCCCGGAGGAACCCTAACCCCGGCGCCCACGTGTTACGACGGGGTGGTGAAGGGAATTTCGGATATCGGCATGTCGGTCCTGGCTTACACCAAGGGCAAGTTTCCCCTCACCGAGGTCATCGACCTTCCCTTGGGCTACACGAGCGGAGCGGCGGCCACGCGGCTGATCAACCAGTACTACCAGAAGTTCAGGCCCAAGGAGTTTGAGGAAGTCAAGGTTCTTTACCTGCATGCTCACGGCCCGGGGATTCTCCACAGCAAGAAAGCGGTGACCAAGCTGGAAGAGCTCAAAGGAATGAGGATTCGCTGCACGGGGACGGTGACCGAGGTGGTCAAGGCGCTGGGCGCGGTCCCCATGTCGATGCCCATGGGCGAGACGTATGACGCCCTCAACCGGGGGATGGTGGAAGGGTCCATGGCCCCCATGGAGTCCCTGGAAGGTTGGAAGTGGGGAGAGGTGGTGAAGTTCACGACGGAAAGCTACGGCTCAGCATACACCACCGGGTTCTTCGTGGTCATGAACAAGGAGAAGTGGAACGCCCTTCCGGCGGACATCCAGACGATCCTGGAAAAGATCAACGCGGAATGGATTGAGAAGGCCGGAAAAGTTTGGGACGACATCGACAAATCGGGAAAGGAATTTTCCCAGAAGCTGGGAAACAAGATCCTTCCCCTGTCCAAAGAAGAAAACCAGAGATGGGCCAAGGCCACCAGACCGGTGCTGGATGAATACGTGAAGGGCATGAAGGGCAAGGAGCTGCCCGGTGAAGAGGCCCTGAAATTCTGCCTGGAATTCCTGAAAAAGGGGAAGTAGGCTCCCATGAACGGGTTTCTACGGGTCATCCAGCTGTTCAGTCAGGGGGCCAATACCGCCGCGGGAGTCACCCTGACGGTCATTATGGGGATCACCGTGTTGGACGTGATCCTGCGGGTCTTCGGCCGGCCCATCGTGGGGGTCTTCGAACTGGTCGGCCTTTTCGGAGCGGTCGCCATCGGGTTCTCCATCCCTTTCACTTCCTGGGTTCGGGGTCACATCTACGTGGATTCCCTGGTCATGAAACTTCCCCGGGGAGCCCGCAAAGGATGCCATTTGTTCACCCGGTTTTTGGGGTTGGGTCTTTTCGGGCTGGCCGGCTGGAATCTGCTCAAGATGGGGAACGACCTCCTTCGCTCCGGGGAGGTCTCCCCGACCCTGCATATGCCTTTTTACCCGGTGGTCTACGGGATTGGAGTGGTCTGCCTGCTCCAGTCTCTGGTTCTGTTGGGCGATATGATCAAAGTGATCCGAGAACAATATGAATGAAGTAGTCGCGGGCATCTTCGGGTTGGTTTTGGTGCTGGCCCTGTTCTTCACCGGCATCGAGCTGGGGTTTGCCATGGCCGTGGTGGGGTTCCTGGGGTTCAGTTACGTGGTTTCCTTCAAGGCGGGCTTCAACCTCCTGGCCAAGGATGTTTTTGAGGTCCTCTCCTCCTACGGGTTCACGGTCATTCCCCTTTTTATTTTCATGGGGCAGATCGCCTTCAACGCGGGGATCGCCAAGCGCCTCTATGACACCGCCTATAAATTCGTCGGCCATATTCCGGGGGGACTGGCCATGGCCACGGTAGGCGGAGCGACCGCCTTCAAGGCCATCTGCGGGTCTTCCCCGGCCACGGCGGCGACCTTTGCCAGCGTGGCCGTACCCGAGATGGATCGTTACGGGTATAGCAAGAAACTCTCCACGGGCATTGTGGCCACGGTGGGGACCTTGGGGATTCTCCTGCCCCCCAGCGTGACCCTCATCGTTTTCGGGATCATTACCGAACAATCGATCGGCAAGCTCTTTTTGGCCGGCCTGGTCCCCGGATTGATGATTGCCCTCTTCTTCATCCTGATCATTTTCGTGTGGTGCCGGATCAATCCCGCCCTCGGCCCCAAGGGAAAAAAGTCCTCCTGGAAGGAGCGTCTGGCCTCCCTCCCGGAGGTCTTGTGGGTGGTGATCATCTTTGCCCTGGTGATCGGCGGGCTCATGAATGGCTTCTTCACCCCCACGGAGGCCGGAAGCGTGGGCACATTTGCGGTCCTGGTCCTCTCCCTCCTGAAGCGAGATCTGAGCTGGAAGGGATATGTGAAATCCATACAGGAATCCCTCCGCACCGCCTGTATGGTGCTCATGCTGATCGTGGGGTCCACGATCCTGGGCCACTTTCTCGCGGTCACTAAGATCCCCATGCTGGCCGCTGACTGGATTATTGGGCTCCAATTCTCCAGGGGATTTACCATGGTCCTCATCGCCTTGATTTACCTCGTGGGAGGGTCCTTCATCGACGACCTGGCCTTCATGATCCTGGCCACCCCCATCTTTTACCCGGTGATCATCAAATTGGGCTACGACCCCATCTGGTTCGGGATGATCATCGGGATTACGGTGATGATCGGAGTGGTCATCCCCCCAGTGGCCATAAATGTCTTCGTGGTCAAAAATATTACCAAAGTCCCCTTCGGAGTAATCTACCGGGGAGTGTATCCCTTCCTGATCAGCCTGGTGGTCTGCGCCATTCTGCTGTTTTGCTTTCCATCCCTGGCGTTGTATCTCCCCAGGCACTTCATGAAATAAGCGCCTCCGGTTCGTCTTGTCTTCCTGATTCTCCGGTGCTATAAAGATTTCGGCGATTGCCCGCCCCGAGGCAAAAAAGGCGGGCCAAATGCCAGATTATCCCGCAGGAGGAAACGAATGGGCTACTATCACCGCTGGGAGGAATTTCCAGAACAGACCGCTTACTACCTCAAGGAAAACCCCGATTGCCAGGGGATCCGGAGCCGGAGGATCTCCGGGGACCGGATCATGGCCAGCAGGGTTTCGGTCAAGGGGGGAGCGAAGATCCCTCGCCACTACCACGAGGCGGAGCAGATGATGTTTATTTTTAAGGGCAAGGCCCATGTCTCCACCGGAGACGAGCCCGTACGGACCCTGGGCCCCGGAGACATCTGGGTGGTCCCGGCCAATGTTCCCCATGGGGTGGAGTACGAAGGGGACCTGGAGGCCATCGAAGTGGTGAGCCCGCCCCGGGTGGACACCCTGATCGGGTATGTGGTTCCTCACACTTTTTTCGAGAAACCCAAGAAATAAAGGCGTAGGGGCGGGTTTCAAACCCGCCCCTGCTCTACGGCATGAGCACGGAAGGCAGCCAGAGGGCGATCTGGGGAAACAGGAACAGGAAGACGGCGCCCACGACAATGCTGATGAGGAAGGGAAGGACCCCCAGGTAAATGGTCGTCAGGGGAACTTTGGAGATGTTCTTGACCACGAAGACGTTGATGGCCACGGGCGGAATGACGATCCCCACCATCTGGACGATGGCGATGAAGATGCAGAACCACATGGGATCGTACCCCAGCTTCACCGCGATGGGGAAGAAAATGGG
>PMCE01000012.1 GCA_003154025.1 Syntrophaceae bacterium | reverse complement strand
GGAGATCGATCCGATCGACAAGGCGAACGCGGTTCTCGCGTTCTTCCAGAATCGACATGGAGAGATGGACCTGGATGCGGTCATGAACAACCTGATTCTCTATGACCGGGCGGATCAGCGTGTTCCCGATGAGGTTGTAGCAACTGTTGCTACAATTTCCAAGATCGCCGGGATAAAAACAAGAACTCTTCAAAATATTCTGTCATTACTGAGGCTTCCGCAAAAAATCGGCGATGCCGTCAAAACGGGGGCCGTTCCCGTCTCCCAAGGGTACATCCTGGCGGCCGACCTCGAAAATCCGGGGCTCATGAGCGTCTTCGAGAGTATCCTGGAAAACCCTGTGACCAATAAACGGCTGACCGAACTCCTGAAGAAGGCCGCCCAGGCCGGCACCGCCACGCCCGAGGAGACCCCCTCCCCCTTCCAGTCCGTCTATACCGCGGGCCAGACGCTGACGAACCGCCTGGAGGACGGGAAGGTCAGTTACGACCTCGTCGAGTTGGAGAACCTCCGCCTGTTTTTTATTTCCCTNNGGTTCCCGGCGGTGCGCCCGCTCCGGAGACGCCCCGGTAACGAGGAAGCTGGATGAATCCTTGCATTTTAGGCCGGCCATTATTTGGTTGACATACAAGGCCGTTTTTCCTATATTTCCTTCCACAAAAAGGAAGTTCTTATCAAAGGGAGAATGGCGCAACGTTTGAGAAGCCGGGCAGGATTTGGTCGGACAGATGTGTGCCGCTCTTGGGGAAGGAAGAGGAAGTGATGTCAGACGCAGTCAAGGCAACGCGACAAGTGCGTAGGGCGCGTCATGCGTAAAGTCGTTCTTGACACGAATGTCTTGATTAGCGGCGGTGGATCGCAGATGGAAATGACTCCAGAAGATATTGGCCGCTTAAAACACGCGATAGACCTTCTTGAAAATCCCGGTCTCGCCGCCAAACTGACCAATGTCATCGGTATACCGTTCGAGAAAGCCTTTGACTATCTGCCGGCGAAATGGACCGGCGCCATCCAGGCAATCACCCGGAAATCTTTACGCCATGCACTCGATGTTGCAGTTAAAACCATTGACCGCAGCGAAAAGAAAGCGTCGAGAGACACCCTCCATAAATTTCTTGTGGCCGCTTCCGGCGGGATAGGAGGCGCCTTTGGACTGCCTGCCTTGGCAATCGAATTACCCGCCACGACCGTCATCATGTTTCGTTCCATTGCCGACATTGCCAGAAGTGAAGGTGAAGATGTTCAACTGATAGAAACAAGACTGGCATGTCTGGAGGTTTTTGCTCTGGGCGGCAGCTCCGGGAAAGACAATTCCTCGGAAAGTGGATACTATGCCGTGAAGGCGCTGCTGGCCAAGCAGGTATCGGAAGCGGCGAAGTATATCGTTGAGAAGGGGATTGCCGAAGAAGGAGCCCCGGCATTGGTCAGGTTAATTGCGACCATTGCTTCCAGGTTTGGAGTCACGGTGTCACAAAAGGCTGCTGCCTCTGCCGTGCCGGTCATTGGTGCGGCCGGGGGCGCATTGATCAATACGATTTTCATAGACCACTTTCAGAACATGGCCAGAGGGCATTTTATTATGCGGAGTCTGGAGCGCAAGTATGGAGCGGACTATGTGAAGATAAGTTACGGGAATACCGATCAAGAAGGGATGACGGGGAATCTATGGGCTCAGTAAAACGGGTTTTCGCCGTCCTGGGATTTTTGCTTTTCTTATGGCCCGGCACGGCGGTTCACGCACAGGGAAAAATGGACACGTATCCTCCCTTTGCACCCGGCTACGTCTCCATCAAGGTCTTTGACAACCAGTCGCGTTTCGTGGGCCGGATCTTGCCCGAGAAAAGATATTGGGCCTCCATCGACCAAATTTCCATTTTCCTGCAAAATGCGCTGGTGGCCATCGAAGATTCCCGTTTTTACGAACACGGGGGAATCGACCTGCGCGGCATGACCCGCGCGCTGGTCAAGGACGTGATCAAGGGGAAAATGGCCGAGGGGGGCTCGACGATCACCCAGCAGTTGNNCAAATTCTGGAGATGTATTTCAACGAAGTCTACTTCGGGAACGGGGCCTGGGGCATCGTCCAGGCCGCCCGCCTTTATTTCGACAAGTATCCGCAGGAATTGACCGAGGCCGAGTGCGCCCTCCTGGCGGGGGTTCCCAAGGCTCCGACTCGCTACAACCCCCTGGGGAAACCCGCAACCACCCGCGATCGGAAGAATTTCATCCTCAAACGCATGGCGGAGCTCAAGATGATCACCCCCGGCCGGGCAAAACAGATTCGGGTCCAGCCCATAGCCGTGGTGCAACCGGGGGAAGCCCCGTATTACCTGGCCCATATCCGCAACAAATTGATAGAACGGTATGGAGCGGAAATCATCGAACGGGGGGGGCTGGAAGTCACCGCGGCCATGGATCTGAACCTGCAGAGGCTCGCCGAGCGGGTCCTGCGCGAGGGCGTCGGACGGATTTCCCCCCAGCTCCAGGGTGCACTGTTGTCCCTGGACCCTCATACCGGGGATGTTCTGGCGGTGGCGGGGGGGACCGATTTCAAGCGGAATCCCTATAACCGCGCCTTTTTTGCCAAGCGACAGCCCGGCTCGGCCATCAAGCCCCTGATTTATGCCGCCGCCCTGGAAAAAGGGTTTACCGCCGGCAGCATCTGGAATGACGACCCGGTCGCCTA
>PMCE01000559.1 GCA_003154025.1 Syntrophaceae bacterium | reverse complement strand
CTTGGCATTGATCAGCTGGCCGGGCTCCACTTCGTGCTGTCCGGCATGCTCGGCCAGAATCTGCTCCGTAATGGTCATGGGGCGAATCATGAGGATACTCCTTTGAGGCGTTTCTGGTATTCCAGTTTATTCAGGGCGTTGATNNATGGCGTTCACCGAGAATTTAACCAGACGGCTCTTGGTCTTGATGATCTTGGCAATGGTCTTGGTGGCGGCGTCCACGGGCCCGTCGCCGAAGCCCGCTTCCTGGTAGAGCTTGCCCCCGATCTCGATCTGGACCGTGGCGGTGGGAACGGTCACGGAACCGCTCACCACATTCAGGTTGACCAGCTTGTAGAAGTCGGGGATGCGCAGGATCTCGTCGGCGATGATCGCTTCCAGGTCCTCGTCGAAGACCTGCTTCTTCTTGTCGGCCACTTCCTTGAACCGCTGGAAGGCCTGGTTGAGATGGGCTTCGCTGAGCTCATACCCCAGCGTCCTGACCCGGTCCCGGAAGGCATGCCGGCCGGAGTGCTTGCCCAGGATCAGGGTGGACTGGTTGATCCCCACGCTCTCGGGCTTCATGATCTCGTAGGTGAGCTTCTCTTTCAGCACCCCGTCCTGGTGGATGCCCGCTTCGTGGGCAAAGGCATTGGCTCCCACGATGGCTTTGTTGGGGGGCACCTGAATTCCGGTGATGCTGGTCAGGAGGCGGCTGGAAGGATAGATCTGTTCGGTAACAATGCCCAACTCGAAGGAGAAGAAGTCTTTGCGGGTTTTCAGGGCCATGACGATCTCTTCCATGGAGGCGTTTCCGGCCCGCTCCCCGATTCCGTTGACCGTGCACTCCACCTGGCGGGCGCCGTGCTCGACGGCCGTGAGGCTGTTGGCCACGGCCATCCCGAGGTCATCGTGACAATGGACCGAGATGACCGCCTTGCGGATATTCTTCACCTGCTGCCGGAGGTAGGTGAGCAGCTTTCCGTACTCCGTGGGGGTGGTGTACCCCACGGTATCGGGGATGTTGACCGTCGTGGCCCCCGCGTCGATGGCCGCTTCGAGAACCCGGGCGAGGTAGTCCGGGTCCGAACGGGTGGCATCCTCGCAGGAGAATTCCACGTTGTCCGTGTACCGTTTGCAATGGGCCACGGCGCGGCCGGCCTCCTCCAGCACTTCTTCGCGGCTCTTGCGCAGCTTGTATTGGAGGTGAATATCCGAGGTGGCGATGAAAACATGGATCCGCGGGGAGCGCGCCAGCTTCAGCGCTTCCCAGGCGGTGTCGATGTCCTGGGGGGTCGTCCGGGCCAGGCCGGCGATCTGCGGCCCCCGGATCTCCTGGGCGATCCGCTTGACCGACTCGAAGTCGCCGGGGGAGGAGGCGGGGAAACCGGCTTCGATGACGTCCACGTTGAGACGCTCGAGCTGCCGGGCGAAGAGAATCTTTTCCCCCAGGTTCATGCTGGCACCCGGAGATTGTTCGCCGTCCCGCAGGGTGGTGTCGAAGATAAAGACCTTTTCCATGGTGCTGACTGCCTTTCTACAATATGGGACGAAGGACTCGTCCGTTGAATCCTGCCGTCCGGAGAAAACCATTCCCCTCTCTTGGACCTGTGCGTCCCAAGCCCCGCCGCCTTCCGCTTACGCCGGTTTTTCTTCCGGAATCGCCGGTTTGGTATGTCGACGGCGACGGAAGAGGGCGAGAGTGACGATCGGGCCGGAGATAAAATAGGCGAAGAAAAGGCCGAAGAGGGTGTATTCGGGCTCATAGGCGATCACGATGAGCAGAAGAATGGCGATGACCAGCCAGCGGAAAGGCTTGCGGCGGAAGAGCTCGATATCCTTGAACCCGTAATATTTAAAAGTGCTGACCATGAGAAAAGCCAGGAGATAAGTGACGACGAGCACGATCAGGTGTTTGTTGACCCCGGTGTCTCCGGCTTCATAATATACCAGCACTCCGGTGGCGATGAGCCCGGCGGCGGCGGGCGTGGGGAGACCGCTGAAAAAACGGCTCTCCACCGTGCTCCCCTGGAGGTTGTAACGGGCCAGGCGCAGGGCCCCGCAGACCACGAAGAGAAAAGCCGCGAGCCAACCCATGCGGCCGAAAGGCTCCAGGGCCCAGGCATAAACCAGAATCCCAGGGGCCACGCAGAAGGCGATGACGTCGGCCAGGGAGTCGAACTCCACGCCGAAGCGGGTGGTCGTATTGGTGTAACGGGCAATTTTGCCGTCCATTCCGTCCAGCAACCCGGAGGCCAGGATGAAGATGGCGCCCGCATAGAAATCTTCCTGAAGGGTGCGAAGAAGGGCGAAGAACCCGCAGAATAGACTCCCCGCGGTGATCAGGTTGGGCAGGATGTAAATGCCCTTGCGCATGCTGTTCATCTTTTTGCGGCGTTCTTTCTTCTCTCGTCTCATGGCAGGTATCCCAGGATGGTTTGCCCGGCCAGGGCTTTCTGCCCGACCTGCACTTGAAGCTGGATGCTCGGGGGCAGGTAGATGTCCAACCGCGAACCGAAGCGGATCAACCCGAATCTTTTTCCCCTTACGACCCGATCCCCCTTCTTTACCCAGCAGACGATCCGCCGGGCGATCAACCCGGCGACCTGGACGACCACCAGACGCGCCCCCTCCGCGGTCTCCACCAGCAGGGCATTCTGCTCATTGGCGGCGGAGGCCCGATCCAAGTCGGCCCGCAAGAACTTTCCCGCCGAATAGGACGAATCGATGATCCGGGCGGAAAGCGGGTTGCGGTTCACGTGAACGTTAAAGATGGACATGAATACACTGATCTTGATCGCCGGCCCGTGAAGAAAGCGGTCTTCCACGCAGGGCTGGACCTGGACCACCTTCCCGTCGGCGGGCGAGAGAATGGCCTTTTCCCCGGGGGGAATGGCGCGTTCAGGGTCCCGGAAAAAGTAGATGACGAAAAAGGTCAGAAGAGAGCAGAACGCCGCCAGCGCGGGAAATGACATGATCCATAAGCCCAGAGACAGAGCTCCCAGGGGAATGATGAAAATCATTCCTTCTTTGGCTAGGGGAAATTTTCGTTCCTCAGATTCCATACCTATTTTATCAACTCGAGTTGCATAAACCGGAATACCAGAACCGATCAGGGCATTGCAGGGGCGGTCACGCCCGAGGTGTGATGGCCGCCCGCAAAATGGGCAATCCCGCCCAGGCGGGAGGGTTGCCCCTACGATTTGTTACCATTTTGAGATCCACTTCTTGCGTAAGGGCAAAGATCCGGACGGTTTCACCCCCCCCGCGGATCTATAGAACTTCTCCTTTTTCCCCCTGCTGGAAGATCTTCCCCTTTTCCAACCGCATGACGTGAGTGATGCAGTTCAGGATTTCGTCCCGCCGGTCGGTGAGGTAAAGGAGTCTCGTCTGCGTCTGCCCGATTTTTTCGAAAACTCTTAGGATTTTCGCCCGATTCGCCACATCCAATCCGTGGCAAGGTTCATCGGCGATGAGCAGGACCGGCCCCTTGACCATGGCCCGGGCCAGAAGGATCATCCTCTTCTGCCCGAAGGATAACTGATTAAAGGGCTCTTTGGCAAGCTCTTTAATGTCCAGGAAATCAGCCCACCGGGAAACAGCTTCCAAATGATCCGGGGTGGGGGGCCGGTAGAGGCCGATGGAGTCGTAGAAGCCGGAGGCGATCACGTCGACACCACTGATCCTCTTGCGGTATTGAACCTGGAGCTCGGCGGAGACGATCCCGATTCTCTTCCGGATGTCCCAGATGGATTCCCCGGAGCCTTTGCGCTGGCCGAAGAGAAAGATCTCGTTGGCGTAGGCCTGAAGGTTCTCCCCCAGAATGAGCTTCACCAGGGTAGACTTTCCGGCGCCGTTCGGTCCCAGGACGGCCCAGTTCTCCTCCCGCCCCATGGTCCAGTTGATCCGGTCCAGAGCCACCAGGTCCCCGAAGCTGACCGTGGTGTCCCTCATCTCGATCAACGCATCCGATCCTTCGGGGAGAACTTCCCGACATTCGCCCGGCAGTTCCTCGGCGGACCCTTTCTCCTCTCCGTAAGTCAGAAAATACGCTCCATTGTTCTTTCCCACCTGGAGGCTGCATCCATAGAGATGGGTCAGGTTCTCGGAGGTCAGGATCTCCTCCTTGGGTCCCTGGCGGAACAGGCGACCTCCCTTGACCAGGAGCACATGGGTAATATGGGGAACGATCTCCTCCAGGCGGTGGGCCACCAGGATGACCCGCATGGGCTCG
>PMCE01000475.1:8376-10118 GCA_003154025.1 Syntrophaceae bacterium | reverse complement strand
TATTTGATGATCCCCATCTCCTTCATGATCTTGGCGTACATGTTGCTTTGGGCCTCCCACAGCTTGTAGGTCTCGGCACTGGTCGTGTAATCCGGGGTCAACATGTTTTCTTGGATGTACTTTTCTTTCCACACCTTGGAATCGGACAGCTTCTTGAACAGTTCCTCGTAATATTTGATCGCCTCGGCCGAAATGTCTTTGGGGGCGGCGATGGACCGGAACTGCTGGAAGACCACGTTGATTCCCTGTTCTTTCAGCGTGGGGATATCCGGAGCCAATTCCAGCCTCTTACCGGTAGTCGCGCCCAGCACCCTCACTTTTTTCGCCTCCAGCTGCGCCAGCGCCTCTCCGGGGTTAGCAGCCGCCAGTTCCACATGCCCGCCCAGAAGAGCCACCATCACCTCACCCCCGCTCTTAAAGGGTATGTAGTTAAATTTTGTTCCCGTCTCTTTTTCGATCAAAAACGCGATTACCGCATCTACGCCCGGGGCATGAGTCCCTCCCACCTTCAACTGCCCGGGTTTTTTCTTGGATGCCTCTACCAGCTCTTTCATGGTTTTGTATGGAGAATCGGCTCTGACGATGATCAAAAAATCATCATAGGCCAGGTTGGTTAGAGGGGTGAAGTCCTTGTAGTTGTATTTGGATTTACTCTGCAGGGGTCCTTGAATAAAGGTGGTTGTAGCGGTGAGCCAGAAATGAGGATCGCCCTTCTTGCCGGCGATATAGGCGTTGGCAATCGCCCCGGAACCTCCCGGGCGGTTCACTACGGCTACGACAACGGGCAGCATCTTCTCTCTCTCGATGATACTCTGCATCATCCGGGCCATGATGTCACTGCCCCCCCCGGCGGCGGCGTGGCAAACGAATTCAATGGGTTTGTTCAGGAATTTCTGGGCCTGCGATTCACCGGGGAGAAACCAGAATAGAGAAAAGATAAGCGCGGCGACCCAAGCTCCTTTGATAATTCTTCCCATCGTTGCGACCCCTCCTTTTCGTGCCGATGCCCTGCATTATAATCCCTTTTCAGCAAGTAAGGTAACCGAAAAGATAGATCCAAGTCAAAGAAGGCCTATGGAAAAAGCCAGTAGAAACTGGCCGGCGTAATAAAGGGGAAGGCCGATTAGTCGATTGATAAATGCGCCTTTGATGAATTGATTCCGGGCGACGAAGATATCGGAGATATAAAATAAGAAAGCTCCTAAGAAAATCAAGACTCTCCCCCCGGAGGAAAAAGTGGCCTGAGCCAAAACGGCCCAGGCTCCGGAAACCATCACCGTAATGACCAGGATGTAAGCTGCCACTGGAACAACCATGGCCTTTAGGGCAGGCCGCAGGTAAAGAAAAATCAGAAGGCTCAGGATCCAAAACGGGACCGCCCCAGGCAGAGGCCATTTGACGACGGGCAAGAGATGGGAAAAGCTAAGCACATAAAAGACATGCCCAAGCAAAAAGGCCACCAGGCCCGCCTGGAACGCTCTTTCTCCCGGCAAAGCCAGGCACACATCCCCCACCAGGCACAAAATCATGGCGAGGATGACGTAACTCGCGTATGACGGCACGGAAGAACCTTGCAGAAAGGCAGCCAAGACAAAAATACAGGAAAGGATCGTCTTGGTGATCAGTCGGAACTTTTTTGCCTCCCGCCGCTCATAAACGAGGAGAAGCAAAAGCAGGAATGCAGCCAAAACCGCCACCAATAGGTTCATCATGCTCCCAGATGAAGAAGTTTCGAATTCCGT
>PMCE01000475.1:0-8319 GCA_003154025.1 Syntrophaceae bacterium | reverse complement strand
CCCCTTTTTTCCTCTTTTTCTTCGTGGTGATCACCGGGTTCTTCGCGGCCTCATTTGCTTCTGGACTTCGCCCATAGGAAACGGGCCAGGGGACTAAAGAGCGATAGCATGGCCACGATCAAAAGGGCCAAGGAGATGGGCCGGGTGAAGAAGATGGAGATGCTCTGGTGAGACATCTGCAGGGACTGCTGGAGGGCGTTCTCCATCAGCGGAGTCAGGATGAGGGCCAGGACCACCGGGGCGGCGGGAAAACCGAATTTCTTCATAAAATACCCGATGATGCCGAACAGCAGCATGAACCAGACCTCGACCAGGTTGTTGTTGACCGTGAAGACGCCGACGGAGGAGATGGCCAAAATCAGGGGGATCAGGAGGGTGTGGGGGATTTTCAGCATGCGGGCCCAGATTCCCACCAAGGGCAGGTTCAGGATCAGCAGCATGACGTTGCCGATATACATGCTGGCGGTGACGGCCCAGAAAAAATCAGGATGCTTTTCAAAGAGCAGAGGGCCCGGCCGCATGCCGTGAATGAGCAAGGCTCCCATCATGACGGCGGACGTGCCCGACCCCGGAACGCCGAGAACCAGGAGCGGAATCATGGCGCCGCCNNCCGAACTTTTCCGGGTGTTTGGAGATCCTCTTCTCCGTGGCGTAGGCCAGCATGGAGGCCACGGTGGCACCTGCTCCGGGCATGGCGCAGGCAAAAAAGCCGATGGCGCTTCCGCGGAGGATCGGGAAAATGGACCGTTTCCAGTCCTCCTTGTTGGGCAGGAGATTGGAAATTTTATCGATATAGGCGGGAGCCTGGGAGGAGCGTTCGGCCATTTCCAGAACTTCGGAGATGGCAAAGAGCCCCACCGAGACGCTTACGAAGCTGAGCCCGTCCAAAAGCGTGGGGATCCCATAAGAAAAGCGTTCGATGCCGGTGGTGGGGTCCATGCCGATGGTGCCGATAAAGATTCCGAAGGCTCCGGCAATCAGCCCCTTGACCATGGATTCCCCGACCAAGGAAATGACCAGGGTCATTCCCAGAGTCATCAGAGCAAAATACTCCGGCGGGCCGAAGCGGATCGCAAACTCGGCCAGCGGCGGCGCCATCAGCATCAGGCCGATCACGCTCAGGGTGCCGGCGATGAAGGAGCCGATGGCCGATATGCCCAGGGCCGCGCCGGCTCTGCCTTTCTGGCCCATCTGGTAGCCGTCCAGGCAGGTCATAACCGAAGCCGACTCTCCGGGAAGGTTTACCAGGATGGAGGTGGTCGAGCCGCCGTACATGGCCCCGTAATAAATGCCCGCCAGCATGATGATGGCAGTGGTGGCATTCATGCCGAAGGTGAAGGGAACGAGCATGGCCGTCCCGGCCACCGGCCCCACGCCGGGCAAGACCCCGATGATGGTCCCGATGGTCACGCCGAAAAAGCAGAAGAGGAGATTGGTGGGAGAGCTGACCGTGATAAATCCTGCAATCAAGTGTTCGAACATGTTCGCTATTCCCTTTAAATTCCCAGGAACCCGGTGGGTAGCGGAGATTTNNTGGAAAATGGCGTAAAGAAAGAAGGTGCAAGCCGCGCTGGTCAGTAACGTCTTGAGGATCCGGCCTCTCTGGAGGATGAGGACCGTGGAGAAGAAGAATAAAAATGTGGATGGCACGTAGCCGATTACTTCGATGAAGATAATGTAGGCCACAAGGATGGCCACCACCGTGACCACTCGCTGGGCCCCCCCCTTCTCGCAAATGGCCTTATTCGGAATCTCCACTTTGCCCTTCAGGATTCCCACCAGAAGAATCACCGCCAGAATACCGATCACCAGGCTCATGCTGAGAGGGAAAAAGGCGATTCCCACGCCCATCTGCATCGTTCGTTCCAGCCTGGATGATTCGATGATCCCATAGAGCGCCAGTCCAATCAGGACCAGGCTTGCCGTTATCATGCCTTTTCTCATCGCCGTCCCCTTCCCGGAGCGAGAACGGAGTTGATGAATCGATCCGTTCGGAAACTGTTCTGATCCCGTCTCATTTAATAACGCCCATCTCCTTCATGGTCCGGGCGCAGAATTCGTTGTTGGAGTCCCACAGCTTCGCGGTCTCCGCGCTGTTTTTGTAATCCCCGGTCAGCATATTCTCCTGGATGTATTTTTCCTTCCACCACTTGGACTCGGACAGTTTACGGAACAGTTCATCATAGTAGCGGACCGCGTCGGGCGGAAGGTCCTTGGGGCCGGCAATACTTCGGACCTGCTGGAAGGCCGCATTGATTCCCAGCTCCCGGAGGGTGGGGATATCCGGGGCCGCGGTCAATCGCTTTTCGCTGGCCACGCCCAGGATGCGCACCTTCTTGGCTTCCATTTGGGCCAGGGCCTCTCCCGGATTGGGATAAAACATGTCCAGGTTCCCTCCCAGAAGGGCAACCATGGCTTCGCCCCCGCTCTTGAAGGGGATGTAATTGAACTTCACCCCGGCCGCTTTCTCGATCATATGGGAGATGAGGGCGTCCGTTCCAGGGGCGTAGGTCCCGCCGGTGCGGATCTGCCCCGGCCTTTTCTTGGCATCTTCGATAAGGTCCTTCATCGTTTTGTACGGGGAATCGGCCTTTACGGTGACGAAGAAATCATCATAGGCAAGATTGGCCAGAGGAGTAAAGTCCTTGTAGGTATACTTGGATTTTCCCAGGAGCGGGGTGGTCAGAAAACTGGTGGTGGCCGTAAGCCAAAAATGGGGGTCACCCTTTTTCCCCGCCACGTAGGCGAAGGCAATGGCCCCCCCCCCGCCGGGCCGGTTGACCACGGCGATCGTCTGGGAGCAAAGTTTCTCTTTTTCGATGACCGACTGCATCATTCGCGCCATGATATCGCTCCCTCCCCCGGGCGCGGCGTGGCAGACGAACTCGATGGGCTTGTTCAGAAATTTCTGGGCCTGGGACTCCGCAGGGATAAGAAAGAATAAGGAGAAAAGGAACGCGGAAAACAAAAAAAGCATTTTTTCCCGATTCATCGAATTCCCTCCTCTAAGATTTGGCCGGGCCAAATGATTTTCCCGATTCCCCTGAATGAAACCCGGAAAGCTCAATCCCCGGGGATTTTTCATCTGTCCCGCAATAGGATTTCGGGAAAAGATTCATCGAAAGGACGATCATTGGATTTATGGTTTGGGATTTAACATATATTCAAAATTGAACCAAGTCAAGAAAAACATTCCCAACCAAGCAGGTTTGGATTTCGTAGAGGCGACCCGTCACGCGCTTCGTTCGAATGATTGCCCATAGAGAAGTTGGGGGTTATAAAAAATAAGGAGGGAGGATATGTGGGCTCGCCCCGGGAAATCATCTCCCAGCGGAGGTTCCTGCAATAATCACTCACTCCGTCATTGCGGCGAAAGCCGGAATCCGGAATCACTTGAAAATCCTGGATTCCGGATCGCGCTTCGCTTGCCCGGAATGGCGATCTCCCCTTGCTTTCAAGAGTTCTGCAGGAGCCTCAGCGGATTTAATATTTTGGTTTCATTGGGTTTTGGTCGAAAAGAAAGATAATGGGAAAGGTAAGACGAAAAGAATCCTATTATTTCAAAAGATTTAAGTTATTCCATAAGTTAGCCGATAAATGGAGTAAATCCTGAGGGAGAATTTCGGCCATGATCTCTGTAACCCGTTTGAACCACAGGCCTTTGGTGATTAACGCGGACTTGATCATCTCCATGGAGGAAACTCCGGATACGATCATCACCCTATCCAATGGGGAAAAGATCGCCGTTCAGGAAAAAGTGAAAGAGGTGATCCAGCGGGTCATCCAATTTCGGAGATGCATCTTCAATCCTTCAATCCCTATCGAATAGTCATTCATGGATAAAGCAACGCTCATTGGCTTAGTTCTGGGTCTGGGAGCCGTGATCGGCGGGCAAGTTCTGGAAGGAGGGAAGGTTGGCTCCATTATCCAGCTTACCGCCTTTGTGATCGTTTTCGGGGGAACCTTCGGGGCGGTGTTCCTCAGCTATCCTTTCCAAGACGTGCTGGGGGGATTCAAAGGGATCAAGAAAATAATCAAGGAATCTCCCCAGGATCCTTATCAGATTATCAATCAGATCATCGAATACGCCAACAAGGCCCGAAAAGAGGGAATCTTATCCCTCGAAAAAGAGATTAAGAATGCAGAGAATCCTTATCTGGCCAAAGCCCTTACCATGGCCGTTGACGGTATTGAACCCCATGTGCTCCGGGAAGCCATGGAGGCCGAGCTGGAATATGCCAATGAGTACGGCAAGGTTAATTCCAAAATCTTTAAATCGGCCGGAGGATATGCGCCCACGATCGGCATTTTGGGGGCGGTTCTGGGGCTCATCCAAGTAATGGAAAATCTCTCCGACCCGAGCAAACTCGGGGCGGGAATTGCGGTTGCCTTTGTGGCCACCGTGTACGGGGTAGGATCCGCCAACTTGCTGTTTTTGCCCATTGCCACCAAGATGGAAGTCCGAAACCGCCACGAAATGATCATCAATGAAATGATTCTCGAGGGGGTCGTCGCTCTTTCCACGGGGGAAAACCCGAGGTTGATCGAAGACAAGCTGATCTCCTTCCTTTCAGACCTGCAGAAGAATAAGCGCACCCTTTCGCCCAAGGAACCCGCAAGAGCTGGCTAAGCGTTATGATCAAGGTTCGCCCCGGCAAGGGATCAATCCAAAGGTTAGAGAACCAAACCCTTATTGCTGAGAAGCCATGGCCAGGAAAAAGAAACGTCAAGAAGAAGAGCACGAGAATCTGGAGAGGTGGTTAGTCTCTTACGCGGACTTCATCACCCTTCTCTTCGCTTTCTTTGTGACCATGTATGCCATCTCCCGAGTGGATGAAAAAAAAATGGGATCGGTGGTGGAATCCCTGCAGAGAGCCTTAGGCTCCACTTCATGGCATGAAGGGAAAAAGCAAGACCCGGGAGTTTTTCAGACCAGCGATAAGCCGATCGAAGTCGCCATCGTTCCGGTGAATTCGGAGAAAGGGCAGGGAAAGGATGATTTTGAAAAATTGGCCGCGGAGATCAAAAAGAAGATAAAAGAGGGGCAGAAAAATAACAACGGGGAGGGAGACCTGGAACAGTTGAAGTTCATCGTCGACAAACGGGGACTGGTTCTCCGCTTCTCTGAGCGTTTCTTCTTCGATTCGGGAGAAGCTTCCATCCACCCCGAAGTCATTCCCATGCTTAACATCATCGCCCAAACCCTGGAGAAGATTCCAAATCATATCCGCATCGAAGGCCACACGGATAGTGTACCCATCTGCACCCCCAAATTCCCCTCCAACTGGGAGCTTTCCACGGCCCGGGCCACCTCAATCGTGCACTACGTGTTGACCCATTATCAATTCGAACCCACCCGATTGTCGGCGGCCGGGTATGGGGAGTTCCGCCCTATCGCACCCAACAAAACCAACGAAGGACGGTCACAGAATCGCCGGGTGGACATCGTCATCCTGAGTTCCAAAGAAAGGGAGAACGAACCGAGAGAGGGAGGCAATATCTGACCGCCATCGACCCTCCTCCGATCCCAAGCCTACAGGGATCTGAAATACGGCTCTTCGCCTGATGTTCAGAAGAAGATCGAAGGGATGGCTTCGGGTTCGGTGGGGCGGTGGACGAGTCAGGCTTTTCCGATGGAAGTCCCGCTGACCGGAAAGGAGACCTCGAAAATCGTCTCCCCCGGGTGGGACGAAACTTGAAAGGTAGCCCCAAAGGGGCTGAGAAGTTGCCGGGTGATATAAAGTCCAAGCCCGGGGTGCTTTCCTCCCTTGCTGGTGAAAAAAGGTTCAAAGAGGTTGGGTTTGATTTCTTCGGGAATCCCGCACCCGGTGTCCTTAAGCGAAACCCGGATGAGATTTCCCTGGACCCGCGTCATGATGGTCAGCTCTTTCCGTTGGGAGCTTTCCATCGCCTCCAAAGCGTTCTGAATCAGATTGGAAAACCCCTGACTCAAGTCTAAGTAGTGCCCCCTCAGGAGAGGCAGAGGGGAGGCCAGTTCTTTATGCACTTTGACCTGGTGCTTAAAGAACAGGTTGTGATGAAGGACCGAGAACTCTTCTTCGAGGATTTCATTGAGCTGCAAGGCTTGCGGGGAATCCTGCTCGTCATGGACTCCCTTCTGGATCAGCAATTCTAACATGCCCCTGAATTTGTCGATCTGTCCCAGACATTTCTCCACTTGGCCCTGGAGCTTGGGGTCCCCCTGGGGGAGCATCCGCTGGAGGAGCTCCATCTGCATGGACAAAATCTGGAGAGATCCATTCAGGTTGTGGATCACTCCTTTGAGGAGTACCCCTAGATTCGAATAATGATACCGATTGATAAAAGCAGCTAAGAGCTTTTGGGCTGAAGGGGGAAGGGAAGGATCTTCGGGGTATTTCGGTTTCTCCACCGAAATTTTTCTCCTTTCACCGGAATCAATTTCTTAGAACCAGCCTTTTCAAAGGACGGTTCTCACCATCTCCACGTTTTTTCCTATACCATAACTGATCTGTAGGATGCAATGAGAATTCGGACCCACGCGCCGGTTTTCTGCGGGGGCAGGAAGCCCTCAACTCGGTCTATTTCCAATCTGAAATCAGGGAGATCATAAAATGAGGGGCAGGGAATCCGGAGGTGATCGGAGGTCCTTTTTTCCCCGGCGAATTAGGTTTCCGGGTACCTTGGCGTCGGGAGAAAGAAAAATCGAAGAGCTTTTACTGCTTGAGAGATTGGAGCAGCATATACTTCATGGAAAGAAATTCAGCCTCGTTCAAAAGGCCCTCTCTCCGGTAGTCGATCAGCTTTTTGAGCTCCTGATAAGCTTTTTCCCGATGCTCCCGGTCTTGGAAATCATAATCCGAGGGAACCATCTGTTTCAAGAGCAGGTCCATCTCGGAAATCTTGTAATCCAAATCTAGGACGGAGAGAGACCTCCCGGCTTCCGGAATTTTGGCGGGGGGCCTGCTGATCTCTTTCATCTCCTCCATCGTCTCCTTCAGCCTTTGAAGGAGCCGGCGGTTCTCCCGGACCAAAGCGATCTTCTCACAGGCGTTTTTGACGATGATCTCGATCTCCTCCAGCTTGAAGGGCTTGCGGATGTAATCGTACGCCCCTCCCCGGATGGCTTGAATGGCTGTATCCAGAGAGGCATAGCCGGTCATGATGATGACTACCCCTTCAGGGTTATATTTCTTCGCGCTGGCCAGAACCTGGAGTCCATCTACCACGGGCATCAGCAGGTCAGCAATGATGATGTCAAAGGCGGGCGACTGTTTCAGAGCCTCTACCAGTTTTTCGCCGTTAGAGAATTGATGAATGGTCCTGTACTCTTGAGCGAGGGATTTGGCCAGAGTCTCGCGGAATTCGTCATCGTCTTCGGCGATCCAGATACAGGCAGGAATTTTATCTTGTTCCATGTAAAGGGAGAAAAAGAATTTTTTTTGAATGGCGGAAGGGGCTGGACGCACTCATTCTCTTCCTTTCATTGTCTTAGATCCATAAAGCGGGGCTGAAACCCACCCCGCTGCGCATATTGACGAGCGGCTATCCAGCCTTGGCGGGTGGCCGACCATTCCTTCAGGATTTCGTCCCGCAAGAATTCAGCCTGGCCCAGGCTTTTCTTATCCAGGTCCGCTACCCGGCGCAGAAGGTCCTTTACCTCCTTGCGGATGGAACTCANNAGCTCAATAATTTTTATATCTATTTCATCGATGGAATGGATCAAATTCTGGCGTTGTTCCAGGACCCGCCCCACTTCGGTCATATCTCTAGCTGCCAGGGTATGACAGAGGGAGCCAGTGACCTGCAAAAATTCCTGGAGAATTTTGACCTTCTTACCGAGGAGGTCTCTTAGGCTGCATTGCTCGGCGACCTTTTGTCTGGTCATATGGAAAATTCTTTGGACGGGGCAAGCCCAGATTCCTTTGAAAGCTGCTTCGCTGAATTTTCAAAGGGAAGGGGAAGGGTTTGACCTTCGCTGCGGCCAAACTAGGCCTCTTCCAGGGCGGATTTGATCTCTTCCAGCATGGCGGCAACCTGATCCAGGCCGCGGGTATCCTTCTTTTGATCCGCCTTGAGAATATGCTGAGTCCAGAAGGAATACAGAGAATCCAGGTTTCTGGCGATTTCTCCCCCTTGCTCAAAATCCAATGCCGCCCTTAATTCATTCAAAATGTCCAGGGCATTTTGAATCGCCTTGCCTTTGGCCTCATAATCCCGGGCATAAAATTTCGCCTTGGCCAGCTTTAAGCTAAAAATCGCCCCTTCATAGCACATGATCACTAGCTTCTTGGGATCTGCGGTAATCACATCCGTTCTTTTATAAGCCTGAAACCCAAC
>PMCE01000366.1:11326-19213 GCA_003154025.1 Syntrophaceae bacterium | reverse complement strand
CTGGATATCAAGGCCAGGGCTTTGGGCATATCGGTGGTGGAATTGTTCGGGGGCCCGACGCGGGAGAAGGTAAGATTGTACTGGTCGCACTGCGCCACGACGAGGGCGCTGTACCCGGAGATGGGAAAGCCTCCCATCCGGACCATGAGCGATATCGCCGAACTGGGGAAGGAAGTGGTCCGCAGGGGCTATACCGCTCTCAAGACCAACATCGTCTTCCCGGGGGACCCGGCCCGCGTNNCGGATCGCCAAGATCCTGGAGCCCTTTAACCTCCTCTGGCTGGAAATCGACATGTACAGCCCGGAAGCCCTCCGTCAGATCAAGGACTCGACGAGCACGAAAATATGCACCGGCGAGAACCAAATCTATATGCCGGACTTTCTTCCCTATTTCCAGGCGCGGTGCGCCGACGTTTTCATGGTGGATGTGGCCTGGATGGGTTTCAGCCAATCGAAGAAAGTCGCCGACCTCGCCCAAGCATTTGAGTTCAACGTGGCGCCCCACAACTATTACAGCCATCTCTCCACGTTCGCCAGCGCGAGCCTTTGCGCCGTCCTGCCCAATGTCCGGATCATGGAGATTGATGTGGATGACGTTCCGCTGAAAGAGGAGCTGGTTACCCGCGTGCCCGAGATTGAGGATGGGCATATGAAGATGCCCACGGGGCCGGGCTGGGGGACGGAGCTCAGGGAAGAAGTGGCCCGGAAAAATCCCTGGCACAAGCCGAAAGCCCGCTGGTGAAGGGGGAGGAGTGAGGGGTGANNTCTGTACTGAACAGCCATTTCTCCGGGAGGGTATCTAACGATGGATTTGAATCTCAAGGGCAAGGTCGTTATCGTCACCGGCGGCAGCAAGGGGATCGGGCTGGCTTGCGCCCGCGCCTTTCTGGCGGAAGGCGGCCGGGTGGCCATCGTCTCGCGCAGCCCGGCGAATCTGGACGCGGCGCTACGTAATCTCGCCGCTCCGGCGGGCCTTCTGATTGCCGTCCCCTGCGATCTGACGGGAAAATCCGCGGCGAAGGAGATGGCGGCCGAGGTCGAGAGGCGGCTTGGTCCGGTGGAGGTGCTGGTCAACTCGGCCGGTGCGGCGAAACGTTATTTACCGGAGGAGCTGAACGTCGAAGCCTGGCACGCGGCGATGGACGCCAAGTACTTTACCTACATCCACGCCATGGACGCCATGCTGCCGGCAATGGCCAAGCGGGGCAAGGGAACCGTGGTCAATGTCATCGGCATGGGCGGGAAAGCGGCCACGCCGATCCATCTGCCGGGGGGCGCCGCGAACTCCGCGCTGATGCTGGCCACCGTGGGCCTGGCGAACGTATACGGGCCCATGGGCATTCGCATCAACGCCATCAACCCCGGCGCCACCCTGACGGAGCGCCTCCAGGAGTCGCTCAAGCTCGAGGCGAAGACGCGGGGCGTATCGGAGGACGAAGTGCTCCTCCAGCGACAGGCCAAGATCCCGCTCAGGCGNNGGCCAGCTACATCACCGGCGCCATTGTGCCTATGGACGGCGGCTCGAACCCGGTGCTGTAACGCCAGCCCATCCCCAGGTTGCTTTGGTTTCGTCCTGTTTGTCGGGTCCAGTCCTGAAGCTTAGAAGCTAATTTTATTCACGAAGGGTTACACTTCAGGGTTTTGAAAAGGCCTTCCCAGGAATCCGTCCCCTGGACATGGTTAGTTTCCCATTTGCCCAGCCCCTGAATTTCTTCACACCTCCAGGGATGAAGGGGGATTTTACGGCTTTTCCAAAGACTAAACTGTTACCACGAAAGATCAACTAAAGATTCGAAGGACGTACCCCAAGCCCCTTCTGAGGGAAGCGATGGAGGGAAAGTCGGGATTATATTCCCTCGTCATTGCGGCAACCGCTTGAGCCTGTCCGCCCAGCAAGCCGGCAATGATTTCCCGGAGGGATGAGGAGCACCTGGTCGATCCGGAGATGGATGGTTTCAAGGCGGTTCAGACGCATGGTTTCATTGAGGTCGGTTTCGTAATGCTCCACGATTTTCCATAAGGTATCCCCTTTTTTCACCCGGTACCGAAAAGGTTCCGAGTTCCCAGCCGTAACCATTTCCAGGCCCGCCTCAGCTTCTCTGCTGACTGTTTTCCCTCCCGGGGGTATTTTCAGCTCCTGCCCCACCCGGAGCAAATCTTTTTCCCTGAGGTGGTTAACATCGGCGATGGCTTGGACGCTGGTGCGGTAGCGCCCGGCCAGTTGTCCCAAGGTTTCACCCTTTTGAACGCGGTGAAGGGTATACACCTCCTGGAGAAACTTGGGAGCGGGGATTGCGTCGAGTCTGGCGAGGAGAAAATCGCCCTTCCCGGCGGGTACCTTCAGGTCGTAAGGCCCGGGAGGCGTTATCTTCACCCTGAGTTCGGGGTTGAGAGCCTCAATGCTTTCCGATGAAACGGCCAGGATTTTAGCCACCTCCTTCAGGAGCACCGGTTTGGAAATTTTAGCCGATTCATAGGCGAGAGGTGGAGGGGGTTCTTCCAGATCAAACCCGAATCGACGGGGGTCGTTGATAATCTGGAGGGTGGCTATGAATCGGGGCACATAACGGGCTGTCTCCTGGGGGAGTTTTTCGAAAAGATCCCAGAAATTGTCCAGGTAGTTGATCCTTTGCGTGCGGATTACTTCAAGGACCCGGGCTTCCCCGCAGTTGTAGGCCGCCAGAACGGTGCACCAATCGCCAAATATGTTATGCAGCTCCCGGAGGTAGGCAATCGCCGCCTGGGTGGACTTCTGGGCGTCCATCCGCTCGTCGAGCCAACGGTCCCGCTGAAGGCCGAATTTATAGCCCGTAGAGGGAATGAATTGCCACAGGCCTAGGGCACGAGCCCGGGAGAAGGCCTCAGCCCGGAACCCGCTTTCAATCAGGGGAAGCCACGAAAGTTCTTTGGGGAGGCCGGCCTTTTCCAAGGCCGCGGTGATCATGGGGCGATATCTTCCCGAGCGCTTGTGGGCTTCCAGGAAAAACTTCCTTTCCGGTCCCCTGAAAAGATTGATTTCCCGTTCCACATGACGGTTCAAAACTAAAGGAATGGCTTCCTGCGTACCATTTGCGCTCGTTTGCTGGGTGGCATAAATTTCGAGCATCCGCCGGCAAATCATGAAACGGATCTTCTCTTGTTGCTGAGCAAGGTCTGGATTGTCCCTGGGATCGACCTGGAGGATCAGACGATAGGCCTGGTCCAGGGCGGTGATGGCGTTCTTAAAGTCGCCCTTTCGCCAGAAATCCTGGGAACGCTGAAAAGACTCCAGGGCTTCATCCAGAAGAGAATCCGGTCGTTGGACTCGATTCTTCTCCGATTTTAAGTTGGGTCCGGAAGAAGGTGGAGAAGCCTCTCCTCCGGGAGCGAGAATTTTAGTCTCCTGCGGGAGATTGGGCATTTCATCGGTGGACTTTAAATGGACGTTATCATTTGTCTTCGGGGGTCCGTTCCGCCAGGGGAAGGAACAGGCCGTCAACAAGGAAAGGGTAATGATTCCTACTATTTTTGACAGATAAGAGTTCATTCCCGGGTCCTCTATTCTATCTTATCGTTCTTGGCGGCAAAAAAATGAAATGATTTCGGATCTCAGGGGCGCAGAGCGGGACATGATTCATGATTCCGGTTTGTTCCGTTGAATCAGCTGCCGGAGATAAACCGGCATCGGTGGATTTTCCGATTCCCGGGCTGGGGTGTGTGGGAGGGTTGTGAGGTCAGGTCCTGATCCTTGCAGAGGCGCAATTCGGACGGAACCGTCCCTATGGGGAGAAGTCAAAGAATGGTTTTGAGAGGACGAAGGGAGGATTCAATCGGGGATCGGGGGATTGGTACGCATTCCTCCTCCCGCCTTCTCGGGAGCTTGGACCCCATCGTGTCCGATGGTGAACTTTGGAGCCCATACTGACGATTGCAGCCATGAAGAGGCATTCAGCCAGGGGATCATCGAACGTAAAGTTTCATCCCCTCGGCCAACGCGCCGTCCAGCCCCGGTTCGTTTCCCCATTCATCGTACACCTTTTTCCCCCGTTCGATTTCTTCCAGGATGCCCTCACGGATCAGGGCATGTTTCACTGTCATGCCGGGCAAAACATGAACGGGGTGATCATTGACATACACTTTCATGATCAAGGTACCTCCATGATCCTCCCCTCTTTGCGGGGAGCAATCTTTCCTCTCTCGCGGATGTATTCCACCACCACATCCCGAATCCACCGGCTGCTGTCAACGTACACGACTTTCTCGCCCTGAATCGTGCCCCCCACCGTCGAAAAGGTTCCCGAAGATTTCACCGCGTCGGCGAATGCTTTGTATCCGTCCCCCCCCACCGCCAGAAAATCATTCGTGGCCACGACGTATTCCTTGCCGGGGTCCAAGGGCTGCCCCGCGATCAGAATCTCTCTGATCCGGGCGCCCTTGGCCCCGGAGGGAGAATACTTGAAGGAAAGGCCGGAGACCTGGGGAAACCACCCTTCCTCATCCTCGATGCCCGCCACGCCGTGCTCCAGGGCTTCGGCGATCTGCTTTCCCGTGAGCTTGAGGGCCACGATGTAATTATTAAACGGCAGGACCGAATAGACGTCCTTTACCCTTACTTCTCCATTCTTGATATTCGTCCGGATGGTACCCCCATTGATAATGGCTGCCTCGGCCTTCGATACCTGGCGCATGATATCGGCAAGGAAATTCCCCAGGTTCGTCTCTTTCTTTCTCACATTCTCTCCATCCAGGTCCACCTCTGCCTCCCCGATCCGGGCGTTTAGAACGGCGTCCACCTTCTGCTGGTATTTTTCCACGATGGCCAGAATGTCCCGATCCTCCGTTCCCGGAAGGGGGTTCACCTCCTCAAGATGTCCATCATATTCGACAATCTTCCCATCCTTTATCTTAAGGTCCAGAACCCCCAGGGCTTTCCCGTGTTCCCAGGCTTGAACGATCAAGGTGTTGCCGATCCGAACCGGTTTCAAAACTTTGGTATGGGTATGGCCACCCACAATTACATCGATTCCCTTCACTTGCTCGGCGAGCATTCGATCCGCCCCGTGCCCGATGTGCGAAAGGACGACAATGATATCCGCTTTATTTTTCAGTTCCTGGACATATTTTTCGACGGTTTCGGCGGCAGGGAGGAATCTTAAACCAGTTACGTTGCGGGGGTGAGTGGCTACCGGGGTTTCCTCGGTGACGATCCCGATAATCCCCACTCTGATCCCCCCTCGTTCCAATACCGCCCAAGGCTTCAGATGGTCACCCAGACCCTCCACGTTGGCGCCGAGGACGGGAAAGGTCGCCTCGGAAATCCTTTTCTTCAATTCCTCCTGACTAAAATCGAATTCATGGTTTCCCACGACCCAGGCATCGAATCGCATGGCATTCATCAGCTCGACGGCGGACTCTCCCTGAGACATATTGGCCCAATTGTTCCCCTGGATCATATCTCCAGCCGCAAGCACAAGAGTCGGCTTCTCCGCGCGCAAAGCCTTTACCTTGCCCGCCAGGTAGGCGATCCCTCCTAGGGATTCTTGGGACCCGAGCGGTTTATAGGCTTCGGCGAAGCCGTGAAAGTCATTGATATGGAGAATTCTCAAATCGGATGGTTGGCTATGGNNCGCTGCCCTCCAAAAAGATTTTTCGACCCCTCGCCCCCGGCAGAGCCAGTCAGGGGAAGGAGGGGATTCTTGGCTCCTGACCGGATACCCAGACGGTTCCCCGGATCTTTCAACGAAGATCAATCTATCACCCCTGAAATGTCTGTCAAGAAATATCCGGAGAAATTCCGGCGATGATCAGGGACAGCCCTTGAATTCCGGCGTTTACTCTGGTAGCATGTCCCCGGGTCATTCCTTTTTACCCCTTTCTCCTGCCGGATGCCATTCAGGAATATGATCCGCAATTCGAGACGCTCCAGGAAGGTTGGCCGGGCAAGAAAGCCTGATGAAAAAGAGATACTCAAGAGAGGAGGAAACCGATGAGAGGGATGGGAATCTTGATTTTCGCAGCCATGCTGGTGGCGGTGTTTCCCCACTATGCCTACCCGCAAGCCTACCCCGCTAAACCCGTTTCCCTGATGGTCGCCTACCCGGCCGGGGGCAGCACGGATGTGGGGGCGCGGATCGTGGCGTCCCTTGCAGAGAGGGACCTGGGCCAGCCCATCGTGGTTCTGAACAAGGTCGGGGCTGGAGGTCAGGTGGGGTGGACGGAGTTGGCCAGGCAGAAACCCGATGGCTACTACATCGGTTTCATGAACCTCCCGGCGATCAGTGCGGTGATCTTGGACCCTGACCGAAAGGCTACCTTCCAAATCGACTCTTTTACCCCCGTCATCAACCAGGTCCTGGACCCGGGCGTTATTTACGTGAAGCCGGACAGTCCCTACAAGAGCATCAAAGATATCGTTGATGATGCCAAAAAGCGTCCCGGGGAAGTCAAAGCCGCGACCACGGGCATCTTCAGCGACGACCATCTGGCCATTTTAATGCTGGAAGAGGCAGCGAAGGTCAAATTCCGGATTGTCCATTTCGACGGGGATACCCCCCAGCTGACCTCGCTCCTGGGAGGACAGATTGACGTGAGTTTCTTGAACGTAGGGGGAATCACTCCCCGGGTGAAGGCCGGGCAAGTGAAGCCTCTCGTGGTGCTGGATCGGGAAAGAACAAAATTTTATCCGGACGTGCCCACGATAGTTGAAGCCGGTTACCCATCCGTCATGTCTTCTTCCACCCGGGGCATCGTCGGCCCTAAGGGCCTCCCTGGACCCATTGTCAAGAAGTTAGAGGTCATTTTCAAAAAGGCCATGGATCATCCGGAACACGTGGATAAGATGGAGAAGGCGGGGCTGGGCCTGAAGATCATGATGGGGGAGGAGTACGGCCAATACATAAAAACCCTTCATGAGAATCTGAAGAGGCTGATGGCAGAGGCCCTGAAGGCAAGGTAGGCACAAATTTTTAAAGCCGCAAGGCGCAAGTCGTGCGAGCGTAACATTTCTTATACCCCTAGCGCTCTTGCGCCTTGCGACTTGCGAGTTAGGGGAGGAGATATTGATGCGCATTGCAGTTCTGGACGATTACTTCGATGCCGCCCGTCATTTGGCCGATTGGAGCCCAATGACGGGACGCGCCGATATCCAAGTCTTCACCGAGCCTCTGGGCGGAGAGGACAACGCCGCGAAGCGGCTGGCCGATTTCGAGATCATCGTCGGGATGCGCGAACGGACGCCTTTCCCCGCCGCCCTGATCCGCCGCCTTCCGAAGCTCAAACTCCTGATCACGACGGGGATGAGGAATCTGTCCTTCGACCTGGAAGCGGCGCACTCCCAGGGCGTAACCGTCTGCGGCACCGGCGGCGTGGGCAGCGCGACCTCGGAGCTGGCGGTGGGGATGATGATTGCGCTCATGCGCGACATTCCCGGGCAGTTCGCCTCCATGCGGCAGGGAGGATGGCAGACGCGCCCGGGCTACGACNNGAATTGTTCCGCCAGTCCGATGTCCTTTCGATTCACCTCATCCTGAGCGAACGCACCCGGGGCCTGGTCGGCGCGCGGGAACTGGGGATGATGAAGCCGACGGCTTTTCTGGTAAACACCTCTCGGGGGCCGATTGTCGATGAGGCGGCGTTGCTCCAGACGCTTCAGGAAAAGAGGATCGCCGGTGCCGCCATTGACGTGTACGGCGTGGAGCCCCTGCCGGCGGCCCACCCCATTCGCAAGCTCGACAATGTCCTCCTGACGCCGCACCTCGGTTACGTTTCGGCGGAGAATTTCGCCAAGATGTACCAGGACGCGATCGAGGACATCGTCGCCTTTCTCGACGGGAAACCGGTGCGGGTCCTGAAGTAGGGTCCGATCATGCGCTTATCGAAAATTTTGGCCCGCGGCTGGACCGGCCAAAC